>NZ_JAWOWL010000022.1:0-90750 GCF_033340395.1 Vibrio sp. 1159
GGCTACGACGATTGATGGGCGTAGCCGCTCAGATCGTAGTTTCTTGATTTAGTTCCATCGAATTACGCAACAAAGCCCCAAACCGATTCTAAAACCAGCAGATACGTTGCGCCCCCCCTGTTCTGGTTTAGGGTAATCTGCATGTGACTGTGTACCTAAAATAATGCCGTTATACGATTTGGCTTTTTCTAGTACTTCTTGTCGCAACGTTGTTCCATATTTATTCAGACTTTCAAAGCCAACATCTTCATAATCTAAAGTCAGATCTAACCCAAACTTTTGGTCGGCTGCGTTAAGCACATTGATAGATGCGTTGACGATTTCTGGGCCGATACCATCCCCTGGTAAAACGATAAGTTTCATAGTGTTCCTCTATTCGAGCGTTGGTTGTTATTAAAAAATGGAGCATTAGCCTTCCAGTAAAGATTTCAAATGAAGCACCGCACAGTGCGGGCTAGATAAGACTGGCTTTCCTGTCGCTTTTTCCAATTCAGTTTTGGCATACGAAGACGAGAAGTGCGCCAGCATGTAGGCAGACTCATTCGGCAGTGCTTTAGCCGCTTCAACCACCAATTGGTTGTGCTTATCAACATCTCCATGACTTAGTGCTATGCGTGATTCTGGCACGCAGACACAGGTTAATTCAGCAGCAATACCTTGGGAGTGGGCCTCTAGGTAGTACTCTCTTTCCATACCTTCCATCGCTGGAGCAAAAGAGCCGATCATAGATATGGGGGAATTCAAGCTTAGGGCTTGCTTAAACATCGCTTCGTTTGGCTTCAGAACAGGGATTGAGGTCTTCAATGCGACTTGTTCTATTGCGTCACCAAATGCAGAGCACGTGAACATGATCGCATCAGTACCTGTTTGCTCAGCCATCTCGGTAAGATCAGCGATCCGACGATATAGCGCGGGTGTAATGTGTTCAGATTTAGCACGTTCAATACTTAACGACTGATCCCACAAATGTACCAGCTGAGCTTCAGACCATAGCTCTTCGAAGGCTTTCTTTATCGGCTCAATTGCGATATCTACAGCGTGAATTAGGGTAATTGTTTTCATAAATCATGATTGTATTTTGTGTTCATTAAAAACATTTTTATTTTAAGCGCTAAATTTGTCAACAAGATGTTAAACACAAAAATAAACCCTAAATTAACATGATATATAGCCAACAATAAAAACTAATAGTTATTTATCAATGATTTAAGCTTAATTGCTATGTGGGCAATCAATGCATTCAAACAAAAACATTGTAAAATTGTTTTTTGTGGTTGTTAAATACATCACAATTTAGCCCATGCTTCATATCAAGCCATCATTAGTATTCACAAAATACAATTTATGAAGGATAATGATCATGACTTGTATAAAAAGAGTGATCTGGATGACCACATCAACAAAAGATAAAAAGCAGGATTCAACACTTTTGTTGGCCAGCAAAGTGCTTAGCGAAATAGCAAAAGAAGGCTTAGCTATTGGCGCACATGTCAAAGAAGTCGAATTTTCAAATAGACTTAAAGTTTCAAGAACACCAATCAGGAATGCATTTGCGCATTTAGAAAAAGAGGGTTTTCTAGTAAAGAGGCCTAATCAAGGATATTTTCTCGCAGAATCTGCTGATTCCAAGTCATTGTCAGAATTAGAGATTTTGAGCCCAGAGGCATCAACTCTCAGCCCACTTTGTTACCTGATAGGTCAGGATTATCTAAGTGGAAAGTTGACAAAAAGTTTTACTGAAAATGAACTGATGGCCCGTTATGAAAAAAGTCGGAAGATCATTCAAGAAGCCCTAATTACCATGGAAAAAGAAGGCTGGATGAGTCGCAGTCTTGGCTATGGATGGGAGTTTAACGAGTTTATCTCCTCCCCAAAAGCGTATGCACAGAGCTACCGATTCCGTCAATTAATCGAAACACAGGCACTAAGAGAGACTGATTTCGTTGTCAATTCGACTAAAATACAAATGTTACGTATGTCCCAAATTGAAATCCTCAATAACAATAACAAACTGGTTTCCGCTGGCGACATGTTTAATGCAGGAGTCTTATTCCATGAAACTTTAGTCTCAATGTCTGGCAATATTTTTCTGCTTGATTCATTAAAACGAATAAACCGGTTACGCCGTTTGATTGAATACAACGTCAATACGAAAAGAGCGATCCCGAGGAAAGAATGCGAAGAGCACTTAACGCTATTGACATTGGTTGAAAATGGTCAGATGGAGGAAGCCGCAGCATTCTTAGAAAAACATTTAGGTCGTACTGCGGCGGAGAAAGAAAGTATTGCAGCCGAGTTGTTTGGATGAATGCATATTTGGAAGTTGTTAGGCATACCTTTGCCACCACTGATAAAAATCGCTACTTTTTAAACGTCCATGTTTTCCTTTTGAATCTGCATGAATAATTGGTCCACCCCAACCAAATTTGTTACTAGGTTGTAAACCTTTTGAGTTGTCACACCTAATTTCGGATAACTTTGGGTAGGGCAAACTCGTATTGAATAGATATAAACAATTTTCAGAACTAAATCACAATGGGGCAAAAATGTTTTAGGAATGACAGAGTATCGATTGCGATCGCGGCCATTTTAGTATGATACCCTATTACCCAGTATGAATCTTTATTACTCTTCACACCATCTGCCATCCAATTTCCTCAGCTATTAACTACCACTGTCGTATATTTAACTATTGCTTTTTAAATCAAATGCTTACCTTGGTTGTGTCATTGGGCCCAACAATTTCCTGTTTATGAAATTATATCGTGGCAACCTTTCTGCTATGAATCATTTGTATAAATTAGATGAAAGTGCACAGTAATAGCTTCTTATGTGCAATAATTTTTTTGCATATATTGAATTTGATTTTTTAACCAAAATGTATCAGCGAAATGTGCAAAATTTATGTCTTGTAAAAACGTTCCAAACTATGTTCAACAACGGTCTATTGAAGAAAGGTGACAAGGTTGCACTAATCACTCCAATCTTTACGCCTTACCTAGAGATTCCAGAACTGAGTGAATACGAACTGGAAATCGTTGAACTACGTCTGGATGAGACAACATGGCAACTGCCGATGTCTGAAATCGAAAAGCTTGCAGATACAGACATCAAACTGCTTTGTGTCGTGAACCCAGCAAACCCAGCGTCTGTGAAGTTCTCGGATGAAACTCTGGATAACCTATCAAACTTCGTGAACAACGAACGTAGCGACTTGTTCATTGTGACTGACGATGTATACGGCACATTTGCGGACGACTTTGTCTCACTGTTTGCGAAACTGCCATACAACACGCTTTGTGTGTACTCGTTCTCTAAGTACTTCGGTGCAACAGGCTGGCGTTTAGGCTCGATTGCAATTCAACACAACAACGTGTTTGACGATGCAATGCGCAGCCTTCCTGAAGCGCGTCAACTTGAGTTGGACGATCGTTACAAAACGCTGACTCCGGAACCTCGTGAGATCAAGTTTATTGACCGTATCGTAGCAGATAGCCGCAGCGTAGCGCTTAACCACACAGCAGGTTTGTCTCTTCCTCAACAAGTTCAAATGGCGCTGTTCTCTTTGAACTGCTTGATGGACTCGGAACAAAACTACAAAGAAGCATGTAAACGCATCATCCGCGAGCGTTACAAAACTCTGTACAAAAACATGGGTGTAGAAATTGAAGAAAACAAAGATCGTGTGGACTACTACACACTGCTTGAGCTCGACACTTTGGGCGGCAAATTGTACGGACCAGCCTTCGTTGAATGGTTCAAGGCGAGCGAGAAGGGCAAAGACTTCCTGTTCCGTCTTGCACATGAAACCGGCGTTATCCTACTTCCAGGCCAAGGCTTCGATGTAGTACACGCATCAGTTCGAGTTTCGTTAGCAAACCTTACTCATCACGAATACGAGCTTATCGGTCGTGCAACACGCAAAGTGTTGGATGAGTACTTTGCTGAGTTCAAAGGCTAATGAATCCAACCTGATTAAGAATAAGCCTCGGCGTTGTCGAGGCTATTCCGACCAAATAAGCACAGTGCGCGATATTGTGTTTATTTAGTCGCCAAGCTAACAAACTTCTCAATTAAGAGTGACTTATGAAAAGCATTATTTCTATTCAATCTCATGTGGTTTATGGCCACGCAGGAAACAGTTCTGCCGTCTTCCCGATGCAGAGAATGGGCCTCGAAGTCTGGCCAATTCACACGGTTCAGTTTTCAAATCACACTCAGTACCAGCAAGGTTGGACTGGACAGAAGTTTGGGGCAGATGAAATTCATTCTCTAATGAGAGGCTTAGATAACATTGAGAAGTTAGGAGAATGTGGCGCGATACTGTCCGGTTATCAAGGCAGCGCAGAGCAATGTCGAGCGGTGGCCGAAGCGGTAAGTTTAGTCAAATCGCATAACCATAGTGCACTTTATGTGTGTGACCCAGTTATGGGTGATCCAGACAAAGGTTGCATTGTGGCAGACGGTGTCAAAGAAGCGATAAGCCATAGCTTGTTGCCCATCGCTGATGTGATTGTTCCTAACCAGTTTGAACTGAGCGAGTTAACAGGTGTGAAAATTGACTCTCTTTATGATGCGGTCACTGCATGTAAAAAAGCCCTAGAGCTGGGACCGAAAATGGTATTGGTGAAACACCTGCATGCACTAACTGATGACGCCTTCAGTATGATTTTAGCGACGCCGAAAGCAAGCTATTTGGCCCAACGCCCTAGTGTTGAATTTGCTATGCAGCCAGTCGGTGTCGGTGATTTGATTTCTGCGATTTTTACTTCTTGTTTGGTGAAGAAGATGTCTCCTGTCGCAGCCTTTCGTCATACACATAACGCCGTTTACGGTGTATTGGAGATCACCAAAGGCTATGGCACATGGGAGCTACAGACGATCAATGCCCAATACGAATTTGTCGAACCGACGCATGAGTTCAACGTCGTGAAAATTGCTTAGCGCAGTATCTAATTAACGGAGAAGCGTAAAGTTAGCATATAGAAACTTGGCATAATTGCTTTGATGGATAGCACCCTACAATCGGGATTATGGAGTTTAGCCGTGCCTAGCTATAGTAACTCCACACAACGAAACGGACTTCATTTTGACCCAATTAACTTCAAACTGAGTCTCTGGTCATACGCCAGAGAACATTAAATGAGACTGATTATGAATCGTTTAATTTCCTCTGGTGTGACGGTTGCACTTTCGCTGCTGATAGTAGCTTGTAGTTCACCTCATACGCTGGATGTTCGTGTTTCTCAAAGCAACTATAAAGATGTCGAGATCGCGAGTTCGACACAAAATGAGCCACTTCGAATGTGGGCCAATGAAGCGCCGGATTTTCTCTACTCAGCGCACAATCAAACCACACCGATCAAAGTAGAGGGTGAACAGCTCAATATTTTGGCCTTATCGGGTGGTGGCGTAAACGGCGCATACGGTGCCGGCGTTTTGATGGGGCTGCAGGAAAAGGGGGAGCTAAAAGATTATGCCATCATTACTGGAGTCAGTGCGGGTGCCCTAATCGCTCCTTTTGTTTTCATTGGCGGTGATGCGATGCCAAAGATGAAAGAAGTCATGCTCAACATCAATGATAAGAATATTTTGGGTAAGAAGAACTTCTTAAATACCCTGTTTAAGGACGCGTTTACCGATGGTGAGAACCTCTATGATTTCATCGCAGACGCTTACCCTGAGCCCATGATCGAGGCGATGGCGCAGCAACACCGCAATGGTAAACGCCTCTTTATTGGCAGTACCCATTTTGATTCAGGCGAACTGGTGATTTGGAATATTGGTGCGATTGCGAACAGTGATTTAGCGGACAAATCTGAACTTATTTACAAGGTGCTTGCTGCGAGCGCATCGATCCCTGGTGTTTTCCCTCCACAATTTATCGATGTTGAACATGATGGAGAAACACTTGAGGAGTTACACGTAGATGGCGGTCTCGCAGCGCAGGTGTTCTTTAATCCGTCTAACTTCAACTATCAACAAATCTCAGATGCTTTGGGGTTAGAAAAAGCGCCTCAGTTGGATGTGATTCGCAATGGTGCGTTAAAAGCGCCGTATCGTCCACTAAAAGACAAAGGTTTGGACTTGGTATCGTAAAGTGTCTCAAGCCTTACGCTAGCGCAAACTCGAGGTGATCTCTATCGAATGAAATACATCAGTGAAATCAACGATATCGAGATGCAGTTTACCTACATTGATCAAGATTTCAGGTACGCCAAAGTAACGAAAGATATGTTCGATCACCGCTACTTGCTGACGATTTACGAATATGGATTCAAAAAAGCCACCCAAGGGCAACTTTGGGTAACTGAACTCCCTTAATACAGGAAAACGATACAATGAAAAAAGCCGTTCTTACACTCATGATACTTACCGCTTCCGCGACTGCATTCGCCCAAAGTGGTGCTCACCTTGATCAGCAAAAAGTCGACAGTGACATGCAGCAACTGTCTGCCATTAAAGAAGAAGGTGCAGCCTTTATCATGATTGATGAGAACTCGAGTTACGTGGCAGTCGAGTACGTGGGTAAGTGGGAAGAGATCAACAACTATGTTTCGCACAAAGAAGCGAAGCAACGCAAATTGGAAAAAGTGAACAAGCAGTTTGTGTATTCGCAAACGGGTGAAACGCTAGCGTCATTAGAACAGAAGATCGTTGACCACATTCAAGCTGATCAACCTAAGTATTTTAGTGTGGATGTTTACCGCGATTATCATGGTGACTCGGGTGAATTTAACTATTTGGCTCGCGTCGTTGAGTACAACTAAGTTAGAGAAAACCTACTGAAGCTAGTAGGTTTTTTTGTGTCGTCGAGAAGGAATTCAAACGCAGATTGTTTCCGTTACCAAGTAGCAATTCTACGATCTTGTGGTAATTTAATTAGATAACTCTAAAAAGTAAGCACAACCTATGAATTTTAGTTTTGAACAACTTCTCGCGTTCGTAACCGTTTATGAACAGCTTTCGTTTAGTAAGGCGGCGGTCAAACTCAATAAGCACCGAACCACAATAGGGCAGGTGATTACCAATCTTGAAGACCAACTGGCGGTCAACCTGTTTGAGCGAGTGGGGCGCTCGGTAGAACCGACAGAAGATGGTCATCTTCTTTACCACTATGCTAAGCAAACCATCGAACAAGCACGTACTTTCGATAAAGTCGCATTAAGTCTAGCTTACGGTGGGTTAGAGAATGTTAGTATCGCCTATTCAAGCGCTATACCACACCGTTTTCTTGTATTGCTTCGTATTCAATTAGCAGCAGATTTTCCGATGATGCGAGTTAACTTTCTTGTTCGTAATCGCAACGAAATTAAAGAGGGTTTACAGAATGGTGAGTATCAATTCGGTATTGTCAATGTACATGATAGTCGAGCAATACATAGTTTGGATGCGACGTTTTTAGGTCATTTTGAATTTGTTCCTTTCGTCCAGAAAGGTGGTGAACTCGCTTCTGTGGCACCAGATCGAGTATTGACAGCCTTGAGGAATAGTAAACAATTTGTACTGCGGTCTCTTATTGAAGAGGGAATGGGCGAAAAAGTCATCGTAAGTTCGAACCATGAAGAGGTCGATCAATTGGCCCTTGTAGTGAAAATGGTTGAAGCAGGTTTAGGATGGGCGATTCTCCCCAGAACGTTTGCCCATTCGGAGTTTTCTAATAATCATATAGAGCCAGTGGAAGCTTCTGAATTATTGGAAGGTTTTAAGTTTGGTTTTGGCCTATGGTGCCAACCCTCTAAGCAAGTCGGTGATGTAAAAAATTCAATCATGAAGGTCGTTACAGAATACCGAGAGAAAATAATCCGCGATATGACTTAGCGGCGACATGTATCTTGCTCATCCCTATCAACAACAAGACTCAATGTGAGTCTTGTTTTTTTGTGTCTGAAAAACGTTATCTTTCTAGCGAAGACTAATGTCTATTGGAAGGATATGACCCTCTATATGAGAGTATGGAATCCATACTTTTTGGCTTAATCTAATCTCGCTCAATGGGTAAGCCCAGAGCAAAAAGTGTTTTTACCATATGTCCGCTGCAAGGACGCAGATTTTCAGCCGGGTTTAGTTACCCGGCTTTTTTTATAGTAATAGAAAATGTCAGCTGTCACCCCAAGCTCTCTGTTACAACTGGCTTGTTACTTCGCTTAGCAATCCAGTACGCAACGCTACCCCAAAGCACGGTGAGTGCCCAAAGCGCCGTCCAATGTGGAGCGACTTGTTGCCAGGTTGCCCCCATTTGGTTTAGCGCTAAGAAAGCTTTTATCGCCCAAGTGCTTGGGCTTAAATCAGCAATCCATAATAAGGGAGTAGGTATGGCTTCAATCGGCCAAATAAAACCAGCCAAGAAAATGAGCGGCATAGAGCTCACTAGGACGACTAAGGTGACAAGTTCACGCCGAGGTAATAAGTAACCTAGCCAGAAGCCTAGTCCGCAACAACCTAAAAAGAACGGTAACAACATAGCCAGCAATTCGCCCGCGTTGGCGATATGGTTTACGTTTAAGCGTTCGAAGCTAAAACCAAAATAATAGGCGCCGAGTAAATAATAAATTGCCACAAATACTAACGTTCTCACAAGCAGCAGCGATCCCGTTGATACTTGTGACCAATAGCCACGACCATGACGCTGTGTTCCCGTTTGCAATCCAACCGCCATGATCAACGTTTGTTGTAAAATCAGAACAAATACTGCCGGCACTACGTATTCGATGTAACCCATGGTTGGGTTGAACGTCGGTTTCATATTAAGCTTAATAGCAGAGTAATTATGGCTAGCCATACTCATGGGCACACCATCTATCACCATTTTACTGACTTTCACTTGGGCCCCTAATGTGCCTCCCGCTTGGGCCAATCCTTCTACCACGGTTCCGTACACGAGAAAATACGAGGCGTCCGCAGCGTAGGCTAGAGTCGGGCTTTTACCTAGCATTAGGTCTTTGTAAAAGTGTTCCGGTATGACTAAAAAACCGGTGATCTCTCGTTGTAAAAATGCTTGCTTTGCATCGGCAATCGTATGAAGTCGAGTGACTACGTTGACTTGTGGGGTGGCATCAACCATACGTTCCAGCTTTAAACTCGTCTGACTACCATCTAGATTAACAATCGCGATTGGTTGTTCACGAGGCGTTTGTTGTGCATAAGGCAAAGGGTATAAAAACGAGTAAAATACGACACCACCAAACACGGTCAACGTAACGACTGGATTGGTTAGAACGGCCTTAAGTTCCGCTTTAATCAGTTGCCACAATGTCATACCGCCTCCTTCGCTTGGCGTGTTGATGAAGCTGTTCGATGTTTACCCATCAAGGCTGCGGTAATGAGCAGGGGCACAACGTAACCAATCATAGGCCATAGCGAGCTTAAAGATTGTGCGGCCGATGCTCCATAGCTTGCTTGACTCACTTGTACTTCAATGTAATGGGTAATCGGCAATAATGAACGCCATGCATAAGCGAGCGTGTTCATGTCAGAAACTGGGAATGTAATTCCCATGAACGCGAAGCTTGGAGCCGTAAATGCGCCAGCAAAACTCATCGCACGTGCAGGATCCATCGACAAGAAGAAGAACAACGCTCCCATAATGATACAGGCGATAACCGTCGCCAATTGTGCTAATAGCATAACCACAAAACTGCCTTCCATTGGCCAATCAAGCACGGAATAAAACCAGTACAAGAACAACGCACCTTGCGCCATAAAGACCGGAATGTACTGACTTAATAGGGTAGTGAGCCTGGCGTATGGCTTTTCGCCCAAAAATGCAAAGCTATTCTTTCCACCATAAATGCGAAAGTGCGCGGCAAGAATCAAAATAGTGCTTACTACAATACATATTTGCCAAATGGCTGGCACGATAGCCGTTACCAAAAATTGTGCGTAGTTATTGTTACGGTTAAATAATGCGGTTATTTGTGTCGACACGGGTACAGCCTGTCCAGCCGCTGCTAACGTTGTGGTGTTACCCTTAGCCAAGTTGCCCATTACTTCAACCTGAGCGTCGAAATAGCCTTGTGCTTGCGCAATGGCAGAGTTGATCAGTTTCGCTACCAAAATGTACTGACTGTTGTAAAAGACAGAAAGTTGAGGTTGGCGGTGCTGGAGAATATCTTGGTCGAACTTAGATGGGATGACCGCGTAAGCGTAGATATCGCCTTCAATCATCGCATTTTTTGCTTCGCTTGCACTGGCGTAATGATAGTTAACAGCCAGACTCGACGACGCATCCAAAGATTGAATGAGCTTTCGAGAAAGTTGGGAATGTTGTAGATCAACCACACCGATTGGCAGATCCCGGGCAATGCCCGCAGAGAACACTCCCCAAATCATCATCGCGAGCAAAATCGGTATCCAAGTAAGGCACGAAAGCAACCACTTGTCTCGTCGTAAGATATGCCGCTGTGAAATCTTAATCGTCATAGCATTAACCTAGTGGTTGTGATTAAAGTTCAACGACAACACTCATTCCCATACGCAGTTCAGGTTCGGGTTGAGCTGGACGAGCTTCTACTTCAAAGGTACGAAGATCAAAACCTTGAGAAGCATCGGTTGCTCTCCACGTTGCAAAGTCACCCATAACGGCAACATGCGTTACTTTGAACTCAACATTTTTCTTTAAGGCAGGCAAATAGGCATCAAAGGTTGCTCCTTTTTTAAAGTGTTGAAGGTAATCTTCACGCACATTAAGTGTCGCCCAGGCATCTTCTGTATCTATCACGGTAACAACCGGGAAGCCCTGAGGTGCTAATTCACCACTTTGAAGTAGAACTTGAGAGACTTCGCCGTCAAACCAGCTGTAGATCTGAGTATCTTTCGCATACGCTTCTACTTCGGCTACGGCACCTGATGCCATGCGCGCTTTTTCCGCCGCAGCCACTTTGGTTTCACTTCTAGCGCCTTCTTTTGCCATTTCATACATTTGAAACGCAGCACTTTCTGTGTATTTCGCTGCTTGCCATTGAGTTAAAGCTTCATCGCGTTTTTGTTCTGCAACCACGCCATCGTTATAAAGGTTATTCACACGATTGTAGGTTTTTTCCATTAAATTCGCAGCGGATTTGGCTTTCATCCACTGATCTTTTGCTGCTTGGATTTGTTGCTCACGTGCGCCTTTCTCAGCTTCTTGAGCTAAGGCGTCCGCCGCTTTTTCACCTGCTTTTGCTTGTTCTAACTTCGCTTCAATTTCAGGACTATGAAGGGTAAAAATAAGCTGACCTTTCTCTACATCGTCGCCTTTACGTACCATGACCTCATCAATACGCCCTGGAACTTTTGAGGAAATACTGTATTGCTGGGCTTCAATTAATCCCTGTAAGCGGATCGGTTCCGGTTGATAGGCTTGGTAAAATTGATACCCAACCCAAGAGGCAACACCCAAAGCACAAAGTGAGAGTAAAACGGGTTTTAGTGATTTAGCTGCCATGATTTATTTCACCTCTTTGGATGTTGAAGCAGGGATATAAGCGGTATTTTGATATTGTTCGAAGCTGTTCATTTCACTGCTCAATGCGAGTAGCTTGGTTAAAGATATTAAATAGCGGAAACGCGCCGCTGAACGTTGTGTTTCTATACTCGCGACATAAAGTTGTGCATCCACAACATCCAGAGAAGACGACAGACCCTGAGTAAATGCTTTTTCACGCAAGCGCAGGTTTTCGTTAGCGAGTTCAATGCTAGATGCGAGCCCTTGTACTTCATCAATGGCTTGCTGAGCCTCCAAGTATGTCTTTTGGACTAACAGCGATAAGTCTTGTTTGGCTTGGGACTTTAATGAGTCGACCTGCGAGACGACGCTTTGAGCGGCTTTGACTTTTTCGCTTCGCCCTGATGATTCAATCAGTGGAATGCTGACACCAACACCAACTAACCAGTCTGGCTTCATTTGGCTTGCGAGAGAATCGTCTTCATACAAGCTGTAGTCGCCGTAAAGATAAACTTCAGGGTAGTATTTCCCTTTTTCTGCTTTGATTAAGCTAGAGGCTTGTTTGTGTTTAGCGCTCAGAAGTTCTAACCCCGGATAGGTAAGCAACGTTTGATCGACAAAAGCGGTAAGAGGGGGAAGACTGTCGTTGATAAACAAAGATTCAGCGGGCTCTACGGCGTCATCTTGTGCGAGTAATTTACCTAATGCAGCCTGAGCGATACTCAAATCGCTGGCAGCTTTACGTGTTTCTACGGATGCTTTATCTAAAGAAGCCTCGGCTTGCAGGCGCTCAACGTGCGCGATTTGTCCTTGCTCTTCAAGCTTAATGGCAAAATCTCGATGCTTTTTTAGCCCTGCTTCAACCGCTTGCCGCGTTGCGAGTACTTCCTTTGCCAGTACGACAGAAAAGTAGTACTTCGATAAATCTTCAAAACGCGCTTGTTGTTCCATTAAAAGCTGACTTTTCGCCTCATCCGTTTTGCCTTCTGCTGCTGATTGAGCCGCAGAAATTCTACCACCAGTAAAAATTGGCCAAATGGCACGAATAGACGAAGAGAAAATATCGCGCTCGGTTATGGTCGACGTGGTATTAGCTAAGGCACCAAAAATAGGCTGAAAAGCAGGAGGTACGTTAATGTGTGCTCCTGTGCTGTCTAGAATCTGTTTTCCCGAAAGCGTGATATCGGTATCTAAACGCGTGTAATTCGCGCCAATGGTAACTTGAGGTAAGTTGAGATTGCTGGTGGCACTCTCTTGGTATTGGTAGTTCTCGACGTTTGAGCGTTGAGCTTTAAGAGAATAGTTGTTTTCTAGCAATAGCTGCCATGCGGTATCAAAAGTGATCGGTGCCGCATGACAGGCAAGGGAAATCGAGCTGCTAAGTAAGCCCAGTATCCAAAACTTTCCTGTTTTTTTCATAATGGCTGCTTTGTCGTAGAGTATTAGCTCTAATATAAAGGATTCGTAACTGCGTGTTAAGTAGGAGGGAAAATTGGGCAGTAGTATGCGCCCAGTTATATTTGTGCTGGGCGCGGGAGATGTTACAAATTTATTTCGTATATGGACAGTGAAACTCCGCTCTCCACTCGAGCTGACGAGAACCTCGCATCGTATTCAATAGATCTTTTCCGCTCATTTGAGGGAATGATAACAGGACTTTGAGATCCGAAGTACCGCCTCCGTTTTTTTCATAAGCCCTGACGTGTGTAAATGTTGAATACATATTCTCTGACAGCATCGCCTTATTCAGGCATATTCCAAAGGTATCGCGTTCCATGTTTGGTGTTCCTTCTAACTATAAATGCACCTCTGTTTATAGTTTTCCAGTTTTCAGATGGTGTCTAAGTGTTTGTCATATAGTCAGTATTTGTGTTTTGTTTTATTTTTGTCCAAACCACTGACATCAATGTTGAGCTTTTAATAGACTTCCAGCTTCACTGCTTTCAAACCGAAACTCTCATTGGTTTCGTTGATTAAAAATTATACGTTGTAAAGTCTAAAAACGCCTCAAAAACCGCTAAAATCGATGTGATCGCGATCATGATTTTAAGGGCAATTTATGTATGGAATTGAGTATCAGAGAGGAATGCTAAATTTGGTGAATGGTTGTAATTTTATGTTTCAGCTCGTCGATTAATTAACCGTAAACTCTGCGGTTTGTTTGCCTTCCTCACAGATTTATCACCGCGACAACGTCATGCTGTTAACTGAGTGTTAACGTTACGCTCAAGAGTGAATCACAAGGATGTATCAATGAGTTGGAAAACCATCAGCTTTCGTAAGCGGATGCTCATTATCATGACGCTATCGGGGTTGATAGAGCTGTTATTGCTTGTCGCCGCGGGGTTCACTTATCTCAAAATCAATCAAGAGCAAGAAATGGGAGAAAAAGCACTGGGTGTTGCCCGTTTTTTAGCGGACTCAGCGGTTGTTCGTGAAATGATCGAAACCCAAAACCCCCAGCCATACCAACTTCGCTTTAGAGAATTAACCGAAGCCATAGGTGCTGCATTCATCGTTATTGGCGACCATAAGGGAGTACGCTTAATCCACCCTGTTGATGAGCGGTTGGGCAAGCCAATGAGAGGTGGCGACAATCGTCGAGCGCTAGAACAGGGGTTGTCTTATGTTTCGACGGCACAGGGCTCGTTAGGTTATTCAGTTCGTGGTAAAGCTGCGATTTTTGACGAGCAAGGGAACATCATTGGTGTGGTTTCGGTTGGCTATTTGCTCGACCGACTGCAAGACCGCATCGAACCATTTTTGGCCTTTTTGATTTTAATGGTCATCGTAGTTGTCGTCGCTAATGCCATTGTATCCAATTATGCGTCGAGAAAGTTTCAGCGCGCCATTTTAGGCTTTGAGCCTGAAGAGATAGGGCGGTTGTACGGCGAATTAGAAGTGACGATGAGCACTATCAAAGAGGGCGTGTTAAGCATTGATGCCCAAGGGATACTTCGCTCGATAAATCGTAGTGCCTGCCAGATTCTCGGTATTGATAGAGAATCAGCGCTCAATAAACCTTTGACTGATACGCTGCGTGATAGCGATCTATATACAGTGTTAGAAAGCGGGCAGGAAGATCATGATATTGAAATATTCCTTAATCATAAGCGCCTGATTGCAAATCGCTCTCCAATTTATGTTGATGGAAAAATCGTGGGGGCGGTATCGAGTTTCCGTTTAAGGGATGAAATCAATGATCTAACCGAGCAGCTATCACAAACCAAGGAATATGCAGATTTGTTACGTTCGCAAACCCATGAGCATCGAAATAAGCTCAACACTATTAGTGGGCTAGTACAAATGGGTGAACTTGATGCGGTGCAAAAGTTAATTGGACAAGAAACCGCACACTATCAGGCAATGATTGAGTTTTTAAGAGATACCGTTAAGGACCCGCTAATTGCAGGTATGTTGCTTGGAAAAACTGAACGTGCTCGCGAGTTAGGCTTACAACTGGTGGTTGAGGAAGGCAGTCGTCTGGAGCCCCTACCTGAGTGGCTAAATTCGGAAGACCTTGTCACAATTTTGGGTAATTTGATTGATAACGCTTTCGATGCCACGTTAACTTCAATTCGCGATGAATCAAATGTTGCGTCAGAACGCAGAAACATTGATGTGTCCGTTAGCGATTACGGAAATGAAGTGATACTTGAGGTGATAGATCATGGCTGTGGCCTCCCAAAAACAATGGATCCACAAACATTATTTACAAAAGGCGTTTCGACGAAATCTCGTCAAAATCGAGGTGTTGGGTTACACCTTGTCAATCAGCTTGCTACTCGATATCACGGCCATGTTGAGATGATACCCAATACAAATTATGGGACAAGAATAACGGTGTACTTACCCAAGGAAGAACAATTATGAGTATGGCGACTCGCGTAATGATCATTGAAGATGATCTGGCTATTGCTGAGCTGCACCACAAATACTTAAGCCAACTGACAGGTTTGGAAGTGGTTGGAATTGCGACCACGAGAATGGAAGCAGAAATGCAACTCGACATTCTTAAGCCAGATTTACTATTGATGGATGTCTATCTTCCCGATGGCACAGGGCTTGAGATACTAAATACACTGCGTGCAAGTAACCAAACGTGTGATGTCATTTTGATTACAGCCGCAAGGGATGTCGATACGTTACAACAGGCGATGAGGGGTGGCGTTGTCGATTACCTGTTAAAACCAGTGATGTTTCCACGTTTAGATGCCGCACTGAAAAAGTATGTGTCCCAACGCCAACAACTAGACATCGTAGAGAGTTTGGATCAGAACCTCGTTGATAAAATGCTGCAGTCTCACGCCAATCAAGACAACTTGCCGAACCGATTACCAAAAGGGATTGATGGTGTAACCCTAGACAAGATCAGAGAGTTGTTCCCAAATGGAAGTGCGCTGACCGCTGATGAGGCAGGTGAAAAAATCGGAGTGAGTCGAACAACCGCTAGACGTTATCTTGAGTTTCTTATTAGTACTGGTGAACTAGAGGCTGATTTAAACTATGGGTCGGTAGGTAGGCCAGAAAGGTGCTATAAAAAAGTGACACGGTAGCGTTTACATTGATGCTCTATGCAAAATAAAAAGCGATGGCTTGTTTTAGAAACCATCGCTTTACAAATTACTGCTGTTCCGCTCTAAGAGGTTAGAAGTTGTATTCTAACTTCGCTTCGATAGAGCGCTCAGCGCCAAACCAACAGTTATTTTTGTCGTAACAAGAATAGTATTCTTTATCGAATAGATTGCTTGCAGAAAGCGTGACGCTAGCCCCTTTCATTGATTCAGATACCGTTGAGAAATCGTAACTTGCTGCTAAATCAAACAAGGTGTAGTCCGGTACGTTTTGACTATTCTGTGCATCAATTTGTGCTTCTCCGACATAGCGAACGCCAGCACTGGTACGAAGGCCTGAAAGATTTCCTTCAAAGAAGTAATTGGCCCATAGAGAGGCCGTTTGCTCAGGTACCCAAACCGGCGTTTTACCTTCTTGGTTGTAATAACTGTCCTCGGTAATCTCCATATCGGTATATGTATAGCCTAGAGTGAAATCAGCTTGTGCTGTGGCTTGCCATTTTGCCTCAAGTTCAATACCTTGTGATACCACTTCGCCCGCTTGATAGTTCGGTGCATATGGATTATTCGGATCGGTCAAGATCGCGTTTTTCTTCGTAATATGGAAGAGTGCTAAGTTACCTGAGATATCACCAGATAATGGGGCGTATTTAAAGCCTAACTCCCATTGATGACCGGTTGATGGCTCAAATGCTTTACCAGAAGAGTCGGCACCCGCAATTGGCTCAAAACTTTCCGAGTAAGTAAGATATGGCGAGAGACCAAAGTCTAGCTCATACAAACCACCGACTCGGAAAGATACGTTGGTATCGTCTAACTCTTCCTTGCTGTTGGATACTGCTCCTAGATAATCGCTAACGGCGTCTGTATTTGAATCGTATTTATCCCAACGAAGACCTGCAATCATTACAAGTTGGTCGTAACGAACTTGATCTTGGAAATAAACGCCAATCTGCTTCGTTTTGATATCTAAGTTTTGTTTGTATTGGAAATTCAGTGCATTACGATCAATGCTGTTGTGGTCAGGATTAAAAATGTCCTGAGTTAGCGAATACCCAAGCGTGTCTTTGTATTTTACATCTGAATCTAGATACTGATAATCAAGCCCGAACAATAAGTTATGTTCAAAATTTCCTGTTTTAACGTAGCCAGATAGTTGGTTGTCAATCACAAAGGATTTGGATTTTTCATCGGTTAAATAGGCATTTCGACCAACGGTACGGTTATCCGCTTCAAGTGCACCGTTATATGTGTTTTCCTGATAGGCATCGGCGGTCATGTAGCGGGCATTCTGTAGAAATTGCCAATTGTTGTTAAAGTCGTGTTGGACTTTGTAACCCATCATCAGAACTTCGCGTTCGTAAGTGTTCCAGTCCTCATCCCCTAAATAAGCGCTTGGTGACATCGAGCCAAGTGGGTTTTTAATCACTGAGCCAGACGCAGGCACAGTCGTGTAGATACCTGCTGATGGATCATTTTGATAGTAAACATTCACGTTCACTAATGTGCTTTCTGTCGCTTGCCAATTGAAAGATGGGGCGAGTACGTAACGTTCGTCTTCAGACGTATCGGCTTGACCATCTCGCTGTTTTGCCAGGCCGACGATACGGTAATCAACATTAGAATCACCAACTTGTCCTGTGGTGTCGAACGTCAGTTCTTTTAGGCTGTTAGTCCCTGTACTAATCGAGACAGAGTGCGAGGGTGTTGACTGAGGCGCCTTGGCGATAATGTTGACCATACCTCCTGGTGGAATATTGCCGTAAAGAACAGACGTTGGCCCTTTAAAAACCTCGATTTGCTCAAGAGCAACGGAATCGACCTGCGGTTGAAGGTTCCAACCGTTGTACAGCAAAGGAAGACCATCATAAAAGTTGGTGTAGTTAATAAAACCACGAATATTGAATAGGTCAAGTCGGGAAACGGCACCGCCACGCAATTCTGTATTTACGCCAGGTGCATAACGCAATGCTTCGCTCACCGAGTTTACGCCGCGCAGGTCCATGTCATCTTTAGTGATTACCGTGATCGCTTGCGGTGTTTCCTCCGGTTCTAAAACGGTTTTAGTTGCGGTGTTTCGGTATGTTTCTCCTAGCACCGTAATCGTTTCGTGTTGGGATGTGCTCTCAGTTGCATTGGCGTGGCCAGCGAGCAATGCGGATACAACAATAGCAACCGCTGAACGATGAAATCGAATCGGACTTTCCATATTTATAAATTCCACTACTTTTTCTATTTATTGATAATGATTGTTATTTGTATTCTATATTCAAAGAAATAGGAAAAGTTAACAATTTGGTGCAAAACACTAATCTTTGGAACTTATTCTTCTGTTCTTAGGTTTTAAAGATAGCGCGTCGTTTGGCTCTACAGGAATCCAATACTGCATTTGTGCTTGTTCGCTATCAACATCATAACCTTCTGGATAAAGCTCTAAC
Source organism: Vibrio sp. 1159 (assembly GCF_033340395.1). Classification (NCBI taxonomy): domain Bacteria; kingdom Pseudomonadati; phylum Pseudomonadota; class Gammaproteobacteria; order Vibrionales; family Vibrionaceae; genus Vibrio; species Vibrio sp. 1159. The sequence goes on from NZ_JAWOWL010000022.1 coordinate 18,438, forward strand.
TCATAACCATCGATAGCATGATAATTAGAGTAGGGTAGCCAATGTAAAATAAACCATTCCAGCGTTGAGGCGAGCTCTGATGCTTTGCCTATGTGTGTAATGACGGCGTAGGTTTGCTCAGGAACAGCCAAGAGGTCTAACCCCGAGTTGGAAGAGTTCGTTGATCTTGGTGCGTTTGCTGTTGGACTGCACTCATAACCTGCCCAATACTCAAGTTGTTGGTTGTTTGAATACGCTTGCGTCACATCAATCACGCCAAAGTAACTACTTTCCGAATTATTAAGGTTTTCAGATGAATAAAGACGTGACCAAAGTGACGGTACTTTGGATTGGAAATCGGGCGTAGCGGAAAACAATCCGTGAATAGGTTCATGATAACCAGCAAGTTCAAAAGCCGGTTTTGTTTCTATTCGAACTTCAATAAAGCGCTGATGTTTTTTCTCTTCTTCTGGTGTCTTACGCAGCGTCAAAGGTTGCCTCAACCCGGAGAGTTGTTGCGTTTTTCGATATTCGCGGGGGCTTTTTGAAAACATATTCCTGAACGCACGGCTAAATGCGTGTTCAGATGTAAATCCCATTTCTATCGCTATATCTAACGAGCGGTCAGAAGTATGGATTAAGCGCTCAGCCGCAAGGCTAAGTTTAAGCTCTCTGATGTAGTGAGCGACGGATACGCCAGTGTGTTGTTGAAATACGCGTTGCAGTTGCCAGCGCGACCAACAACTTGCTTTCGATATTTCATCTACGCTCAGAGTGCTGTCTAAGTTGGTGTGAATGTAGTCAAGCACCGATTGTATTCGGTTTATGGGATGTGGGTTAATGGCGCTTGATTTCATGGCGTTCTACTTTCACATTAATAGTGATTTCATTATCTTTAATTGAGTATCATTATCAATAGGGTGATGAAATAAAAAGTAAGTAACACAGATCACGATAAAACTGTAATGGATTGCAAGGATGAGTAATTATTGCCCATATTAGAGTTTTTGCTTAAATTTTGGAGCGTTCAGATGAAACTTTTTTTATCAATAAAATACAATCGCTTATGACGTTTTGTGCAACTTATTTAAACGTTTGCACTGGCAAGTGTTGATGTAAATCAAATAGTCGTAGACAATATTGCCCCGTGTCGGACTCTCCTCCAGCGAGTACAGTGTGTACTTTTGAGACATAAGTGACTTAAATGACCTCAATACGTCGTGTTTCCAAGAATCGGAAATGCAACTTCTTGAGGTTCTTTGGGCCCATAGACTTTACCTATCAACGTAATAGGTAAGACCAATTTTCTATTTTGAGGTGCCATTGATAGGGTTGGCTCATTCTCTAGCCGTATCCGGGCACACAATAAGTACCTCGTTTTTAAGGGAAAGATGATGGTAATACCAGAAAACAGCAGCATCGTTATTTTTGGTGCTTCAGGTGACCTTACGTACCGTAAGCTCATTCCTGCTTTATACCACCTCTACGCGAACAAGCAGCTTCCAGAGAATTTTGCCATTCTGGGTGTAAGTCGCACTGAATACAGTGATGAGTCTTACCGCGCGAAGCTGAAAAAATCGCTTCAGGAAATGGAAAAGACTGAGCCAGAAACGCTTGATGCATTTATTAACCATCTGCACTACCAAGCAATTAATACTTCTGACACACAAGATTACGGTAAGCTATCTTCTCGCTTAGACCAACTTGCGGACGAATATCAATTCGAGCAACGCAATACGCTTTTTTACTTAGCAACCCCACCAAGTTTATACAGTGTGATCCCTGCAAGTCTTGCAGCACATGGTCTTAACAGTGAAGAGGATGGCTGGAAACGCCTGATCATTGAGAAACCATTCGGCTATGATCTTGAATCGGCGCGTATTCTGGACAAAGAAATTCACGAGCACTTCCAAGAGCATCAAATCTACCGAATTGACCATTACTTAGGTAAAGAAACGGTACAAAACCTACTTGTGCTTCGTTTCTCTAATGCGATGTTTGAGCCGCTTTGGAACCGTAACTTCATTGATTACGTTGAAATCACAGGCGCAGAATTCCTTGGCGTAGAGGAGCGTGGTGGTTACTACGACAACTCTGGCGCTGTGCGCGACATGTTCCAAAACCACTTGCTACAAGTATTAGCAATGGTAGGTATGGAACCACCAGCGCAAATCAATGCAGACTCGATGCGTGATGAAGTGGTAAAAGTGCTTCAATGCTTAAAGCCATTAGACGAAAACGCTCTGCGCAACGACCTAGTATTAGGCCAATACACGGCGTCTGAAGTTCGTGGGCAAAGCCTACGCGGCTACCGTGAAGAGCCGGGAGTTGCAGACGATTCTCGTACAGAGACTTACATCGGTTTGAAAGCGTACATCAACAACTGGCGTTGGAATGGCGTGCCATTTTACGTGCGTACTGGTAAGCGTCTTCCAACACGCGTTACTGAGGTGGTTATCCACTTTAAACAAACACCGCATCCTGTGTTTGGTCAAAACGCACCAGAAAACAAGCTGATCATTCGTATTCAACCAGACGAAGGCATTCAAATGAGCTTTGGCTTGAAAGAGCCAGGCGCAGGCTTTGAAGCGAAGGAAGTGAAAATGAACTTCCATTACGCTGACTTGCAAGAAACGCAAATGCTGACGGCATACGAGCGCCTTCTACTTGATGCTTTGAATGGTGATGCTACGCTATTTGCACGTAGTGATGCGGTGGAAGCGTGCTGGCAATACGTACAGCCAATCTTAGATTTTAAGCAAGATCCACAATCCCTCTTCGGGTACGCATGCGGCACTTGGGGACCTAAAGAGTCAGATGACTTGTTACAGCGTGATGGCCGCGCTTGGCGTTTCCCATGTAAAAACTTAACAGATACGGATTACTGTGAACTATGATCAACCATAAGATCTACCAAACAGCAGAACAGGTAGTTGAAAGCCTAGCTAACGATATGAAAGCGTTTAGCGAAATGGGCAGACCTGTTCACATCTCTCTTTCTGGCGGCAGCACTCCTAAAATGCTGTTTAAACTACTGGCTTCAGAGGCTTACGCAACCTCCATTCAATGGGAAAACCTCCACTTTTGGTGGGGTGACGAACGTTGTGTTGCCCCTGACGATGCAGAAAGCAACTACGGTGAAGCGAACACGTTGTTGTTTAGCCAAGTAAATATTCCTGCGGAAAACATTCACCGCATCCGTGGCGAAAATGAGCCTAAAGCAGAAGCCGAGCGCTTTGCAAAAGAGATGGCAGAGGTGATCCCGAGTGAAAACGGCACACCTGTGTTTGACTGGATCTTATTAGGCGTTGGTGCAGATGGTCATACAGCTTCTCTGTTCCCTGGCCAAACGAATTATGATGATGCGAACCTATCTCTTGTGGCGTCGCATCCTGAATCGGGCCAACTTCGTGTGTCGAAAACCGCACGCGTATTAGAAGCAGCGAAACGCATTAGTTACTTAGTGCTTGGTGCAGGAAAAGCGGACATTGTTGAAGAAATTAACAGTTCACCAGCACACGCACTGCCATACCCAGCGGCTAAGATTCAAGCGAAATCGGGCCTAACGGAATGGTATTTAGATTTAGACGCGGCAGCAAAAATTGCTTAAGACGCTGCTCGTCGATGAAATAAAATTGGAGAGAAACAATGAAAGGTGATATCGGTGTAATTGGCCTAGCAGTAATGGGTCAAAACCTTATCCTAAACATGAACGATCACGGCTTTAAAGTGGTTGCTCACAACCGTACTGCTGCTAAAGTAGACGAGTTCCTGGAAGGTCCAGCAAAAGGCACGAACATCATCGGTGCATACTCTCTAGAAGAACTAGTAGAGAAGCTAGAAACGCCGCGTAAAGTAATGTTGATGGTTCGCGCTGGTGACGTTGTAGACAAGTTCATCGAAGCGCTAGTACCTCTGCTAGACAAAGGCGACATCATTATTGACGGTGGTAACACTAACTACCCAGATACAAACCGTCGTGTTGCTGCACTACGTGAAAAAGGTATCCACTTCATCGGTACTGGTGTATCTGGTGGTGAAGAAGGTGCGCGCTTCGGTCCATCTATCATGCCTGGCGGTGCTGCTGAAGCATGGGAAGCGGTTAAGCCTATCTTCCAAGGTATCGCTGCGAAAACTGACGCTGGTGAGCCATGTTGTGACTGGGTTGGTAACGACGGTGCTGGTCACTTCGTTAAGATGGTACACAACGGTATCGAATACGGTGACATGCAGCTTATCACAGAAGCTTACCAGTTCATGAAAGACGGTCTTGGTATGTCTGCAGACGAGATGCAAGCAGTATTCGCTGATTGGAACAAGACTGAGCTAGACAGCTACCTTGTTGAAATCACGGCTGACATTCTTGGCTACAAAGATGAAGACGGTGAGCCTCTCGTTGAAAAGATCCTAGACACAGCAGGCCAAAAAGGTACTGGTAAATGGACTGGTATCAACGCACTAGACCTAGGTATTCCACTAACGCTTATCTCTGAGTCTGTATTCTCTCGTTGTCTATCTGCACTGAAAGACCAACGTGTTGAAGCCGAGTCTCTATTCGGTAAGACAATCACTCCAGTTGAAGGCGACAAGCAAGAGTGGGTTGATGCACTACGTCAAGCGCTACTAGCTTCTAAGATCATCTCTTACGCTCAAGGCTTCATGCTAATGCGCGAAGCGTCTAACGAGAACGGTTGGGACCTAAACTACGGTAACGTAGCACTAATGTGGCGTGGTGGTTGTATCATCCGCTCTGCGTTTCTAGGCAACATCCGTGATGCGTACGAAGCGAACCCAGACATCGCTTTCCTTGGTTCTGATGAGTACTTCAAAAACATCCTACAAGGCAGCCTAGCAGCATGGCGTAAAGTAGCAGCGAAATCTCTAGAGTCTGGTATCCCAATGCCATGTACGATTTCTGCGCTATCTTTCCTAGACGGTTACACAACAGCTCGTCTACCAGCGAACCTGCTTCAAGCTCAACGTGACTACTTCGGTGCTCACACTTATGAGCGTATTGACCGTCCACGTGGTGAATTCTTCCACACTAACTGGACTGGTACAGGCGGCGACACAGCGTCTACAACTTACGACGTGTAATCGTTTTAAGTAAACCGACTAAATATAAAGATATAAAGGGATGCCCAAGTGGCATCCTTTTTTGTGTCTGTAAGATATTGGTAGATTTAAAAGTTACATTAAACGTTGATTCGTCACGCACTTCTCAGAAATGGGAGAGCATGCATTTGCTAGCAGTTTAATATTTCTCTTCGAAGAGTGAAGCTAAGCAGCTCTCTGTCTTCTCCTCAACTATAAGGTAATAGAAATGACACAACAGAAGCATCCATTTCACACAGCTTTCGTGTTGCTTATGTTCATATTACTGATTACTTACTCTATCTATCGCCTTTATCATCATTTCGTTTTCGAATCTCTACCGCTTCAGCTCAGTAGTGGTTTTCAAGTGCTCTACATTGATGCGTCATATGTTTTAAGTATCGCAAGCTTACTCTTATGCCCTACATTATTGGTCTATATTTTATTTGATCGAATGACTCAGTTAGTCAAAGTGCCGATTAAAGTGATAACTATAACAATTGTCTTGTCCCTTATCGTTGCTATTCCAGGTCAAATTTTTGAATTTGGGCGATTGAAATATATTGCAGAAAGTAATGGTTACTCAGCGTGTCCACCTTTCACAATTGCATCAAGCGGAATGTTTGTAGAAGCTATGGTAAAAGAAGAAAAATACTGTATAGAACCAGAAATTAATCGTATTGGTATGTATGGTTATTTTCACGAACTCGAACGGATTGATAACTATATCAAGTCACACGGAAATGACATCCAATAGAAAAGAGCGCCTAGGCGCTCTTTTCAGTGGTCGTTTTCTTGTTTTGATAAAACCTGTCTTTTAGGTAGAGAATTGCACTGACCACAAGAGCCACTAAAGAAACAGTAAATAGGGCGTACATGCTGAGAATCCATGCGAATGTGGCCGTCAAGAATGCAATGAAGGAAAACATCCTGCTGAAAGACATCACATGGCCAAGTTTGTTACTTTTCATAAACGCCTCCCGATGCTAAGTGGGGATAGACAATTGTGGTCATATGCCACACTTTTAATTATCTGCTCTTTTGGGGCGTTTCACACAAAAAAGTGGCTAAAGATTTCTCAAAAAAGGTGAAATATTGAACTGGTAGACAAATCGTTAAACTGAGTTGCACAGATATGACTTCGGTTGTCTATCACTTCAAAGTTTTTAACTACGCAGATTAAGGGCATGTAGCGTTATTATTATCGTATTCGAACTCTACGATACACAATTGCAAGTGAACCTACACTCGTAAGCTCATCCCTGTCGTCAGTTACAGTAAAAGTTTTTTTCTCTTTTTAACAATACCTTAGTAACTACGGGCAATTAAATCTGTTTTTCGATCGAAACTCAGATTGCATAAAAGGTGAAAAAGAGTGCTAGGTAAGCCTTTAAACTACGCCTATAATTAGCGCCCACATGGAGGATGTTTACTATATGAACATCCTTTATTTTTTGAAACCAGCAACAAGGATCCAGTAAAACATGTTTTTCTGGTTTTGTTTACGTTGACCAAGAAGGTAATTAACACAGCAAATTGAGGTTCTAAGATGACTCTTAACAAGTACTTTGTTTTCATTCCAGCAGAATTGGAACAGGAAATGCACAAGGACAATCAAGTGATCTCTGAGAAGGAAACTCAACGTCAGGCATTAGTAAAACAGGCACAACAACAAGGCGGCCTGTAAGCTAGGTTTCAAAGAGAAAGAGCACCGCAACGGTGCTCTTTTTGTATCTGAGGTCGTAGAATTAACTTAATATGCCAAGGCTTTTCAACTTTCTGTAAATGGTATTTCGGCTCACACCAAGCATACGAGACGTTTTGCTAATGTTCCCCTGGTTGGCTTGATATGTTTTGAGCAACTTATCTTCGACGGTTGCACGCAGTTCTGAAGTTGGTTCAGCGGATGCTGCTCCTTCTTGAGCTTGGCTGAGTTTCTTACTTAGGTGGGCTGGGACGTGTGTGAGTTCCAATATTTCTTCACCTTGCGCCATTAAGGCGGATACTTTGATTAAACTATCGAGTTCACGCAAATTTCCTGGCCATGAGTAAGACAGCATCAGAGAAAGTAGGTGAGGGCAAAGCTGTTGTTCAGATTCGGCGTGACGCCGATGAATGTTCTCAATCAGTTGTCGTTTGTCATCACGTTCCTCAAAGCGAGGTAGCTCAATGATCAAGCCATTAAGGCGATAATACAAATCTTGGCGGAACAATCCTTCGCTGACCAAATGTTCCAGATCTTTATGCGTGGCTGCAATGATTTGCGTATCGACTTGAATACTTTGGTTTGAACCCACGGGAAGCACGGTTTTATCTTGCAATACATGGAGCAAGCGGCTTTGAGCTTCCAAGGGTAAATCTGCGATTTCATCCAGAAACAAAATCCCTTTGTGTGCTTGGCGAATTTTCCCCTGATAGCCTTTGCTGTTTGCGCCAGTAAAGGCACCGGCTACGTAGCCAAATAATTCAGATTCAACCAGATCTTTTGGTAGCGCTCCGCAGTTAACGGAAACCAACGGTCCCGTTTTTCTCTGGCTGTTTTTATGAAGCGCTTTCACAAACTCGTTTTTGCCAACACCAGTCTCTCCGAGAATCAACAAACTGATGTCTTTATCGATGACGCGATTGGCTTGCTGCCAACAGTGCTCAACTGCGGAGTCGCCATAATGAAGATCATTGGACGCCGCTACAGCACGAGACTTGACCTTGCTATCTTTATCGGTAAGCGGTTTTGTTTTGAAAACGAAAGGGTGCTCATTTCCCCGAGTGGATAGAATGTCGTCTAAGGATTGCCCAATGATACTTTTTTGCGCAAAAAGTTGAGAGGCTACTTGATTGTGAGCCAAAACTTGTCCGTCTTCATTTGCAATGATAATTCCTTGCCAACCACTATTCAGTAAACCTTTTTCGCACGCTAAATCCACACGAATATGCCCTTGTGGAATCAAGTTAAGTAGTTGATTCTCCACTTGCTGGACCATGTTTTGTACTAGTACTTGCGTTGAGAAGTCATGTCTCTTTTGCTCGCTTGTAATATCTAATACGCCAATGAGGTTACCAAGATGATCGAAAATAGGATTAGCCGAACAGCTAATAAAACGATGGTGTTGGATAAAGTGCTGATCACCAATAACAGAAACGGGCTTTGCTTCAACCAAAGCTGTACCAATCGCGTTGGTGCCTTTGACCTTTTCTTGCCAGCATGCTCCAGAGCTTAGCGAGATTTCCGTTAACTTTTCACGAAATCTAGGCTGTCCCCAACTGCCGATGATGACACCATCTGAATCCGTCAAAATTAAGCGACTGTCGCTATGAGCAAATAGCTGATTAAACAAAGGGAGCGCAAATTGAGTGACTGCCTCCAGCAAAAAATTGAGTTGGTGACGCCTATCTTGGAGCGTCGCTGGCGTTACTCGAATATCTTCAGGGCGTCGACGCTGTTTTAAACCCGCTTGTTCACTTCTGACCCATGAAGTTGAAAGCCAATTGTTATCGCTAATATGTTGAAGTTCCATGACTGTACCATTTTGTCACAGTGAGGGTGTGCCATTTTGGAACACTTGAACATTGGTGTTCACACCATACATCCGCTCAAACATCGCTCACTTGGTTTGTTATCGCTTGGTAATCATAGTTTTACATTTAATTAACAACAAGCGTGGCGTAGTTGGCGTGTGACTTGCGTAATGCTCTTTGTGAACAGTGCGATACGACACTGCAATAACACATTGAACGAGAAACAAAAGGAAGAGTTATGATCTATGCACAGCCAGGTAGTGAAAATGCCATTGTTAACTTTAAATCGCATTACGATAACTTTATCGGTGGGGAATGGGTAAAACCAACGGGTGGTGAGTACTTTGACAATATCTCACCAATCAACGGACAAGCGTATTGTAAAGTTGCTCGCTCTGGCGAGGAAGATATTAATTTAGCACTGGATGCCGCGCACAACATCAGAGCAAAATGGGCCAAAACCAGCGTGACAGAACGTTCGAACATCTTGCTGAAAATTGCTGACCGTATTGAGCAGCATCTAGAAGAGCTTGCTGTTGCAGAAACTTGGGAAAACGGCAAACCAGTTCGCGAAACCTTGGCGGCAGATTTACCTTTAGTAGTGGATCACTTCCGTTACTTCGCTGGCTGTATTCGCGCACAAGAAGGCAGTGCGGCAGAACTGGATGAGCACACCGCAAGCTACCACTTCCCAGAACCGATTGGTGTGGTTGGTCAAATTATTCCGTGGAACTTCCCAATGTTGATGGCGGCTTGGAAACTAGCACCGGCACTAGCGGCGGGCTGCTGTGTGGTATTGAAGCCAGCAGAGCAAACCCCAACATCCATTCTGGTTCTGATGGAAAAAATCGGTGACCTTCTTCCTCCTGGTGTCATCAACGTTGTAAACGGATATGGTTCTGAAGCGGGTCAAGCATTAGCAACCAGCAACCGCATTGCGAAACTCGCTTTTACCGGGTCTACGCAAGTTGGCAACCACATTCTGAAATGTGCAGCAGACAACTTGATCCCATCGACAGTTGAGTTAGGTGGTAAATCTCCAAACATCTACTTCTCAGATATCTTCGATTACGAAGATGAGTATCTTGATAAGTGTATCGAAGGTACGTTACTTGGTTTCTTCAACCAAGGTGAAGTTTGTACTTGTCCATCTCGCGTACTGGTTCATGAAGCGATTTATGACAAGTTTGTAGAGAAACTGACGGAACGTGCACAGCTGATTAAACAAGGTAATCCGCTCGATACCGATACTCAAGTTGGTGCTCAGGCTTCTCAAGAACAGTTTGATAAGATTTTAAGTTACCTGGAAATCGGCCGTGAAGAAGGCGCAAAAGTGGTCTTTGGTGGGGGAGTGTCAGAACAGCCAGAGTCTATCAACCAGGGGTACTACATTCAGCCAACCATGTTGGAAGGCCACAACAAGATGCGAATCTTCCAAGAAGAAATCTTTGGCCCAGTGATCGCTATCACCAAATTCAAAGATGAGGCTGAAGCGTTGGAAATCGCAAACGACACTGAATATGGCTTAGGCGCAGGTGTTTGGACACGTGATGCGAACGTTGCATATCGTATGGGCCGTAATATTGAAGCTGGCCGGATCTGGATTAACTGTTACCACGCTTACCCTGCACACGCAGCGTTCGGTGGTTACAAAAAATCGGGTATCGGGCGCGAAACGCACAAGATGATGCTGGATCACTACCAGAACACGAAGAACTTGCTGATTAGCTACAGCATCGACCCGTTAGGCTTCTTCTAGTGAAACTAAGTAATTAATAAAGAAAAAGCAGTATGAATCAAAACCCCGAATCTTCGGGGTTTTTTATTAGCGTGAGCTTGTCGGCTGAAGGTTAACTTAGATGTTTAACCTGCTTATATTGTGATATCAGGAACGTTGAATTATCGCCACTTTTCGTTCCATAAGCTTTTCTACGGCGGCGTTTTGCTTGTCAATGTTGAGTTGCGGATCAAAGTCCAAAACGCGATTGCAAGATTCGAGACTGGCAAATTGATTTAAACATTCACCAAGCTCTCTTTTAGAGCTTGTTCGCATCAGACTGCTTTCTGATGAGGAGAGTAGGGTGACTTTACGGCCATGAAACGTTCCTTGCGGCACTGCATCACTTTGCTGCGCTTGTTGAGCGTCATGAACCGATGAATTGGTGTATGTGGATTGGATGTCATTGGACATAAAGACACCTAAACTCTCAAGTCTAAAGTTTGTGGCATCGGTGGTGCCTCATCAATGGTTACATGAGAAGACAATAACGCTTCCCACGACTCGCTGTGCGTCAGCAATTCTGCTAAAGCTGTTTCAAAATATTCGTAATCCAGTCGCCTAATGTTAATGAGTCGGTTTAAACATAGGACATGTCGGTGGTTATCTAAACTAAAAAATAACTGGTGCTCAGGCCAGTGATAATTAAAGGCCAAAAAAGAACGATAAAGATCGGAATTTACAATTTGAAGGCCAACAATCTCAGCTTCGAGCTGCAGAGTTGTCGATTCAGGATGAAAGATGATATGCACCCTTAGATTATCATCAAAGGCTAAGCTTACTTCATTTTCCGTTAGATGCAGTGCAGGCAAGCCTATTTGATGAGCAAACTTTAGCAAAATCTCATCGATAGTTTGGCGTGCTGACATAGGAATAGTCCCTTTTGAAATTTTATCAAGGAAAATATTAGATGTATCTCTTCATGTTTATCAATATTAGTCGGTTGTTATTATATTTTGGCTTTTAAATGTGTTGAGAGAAATAGAAAGGCAAAAGTAAATGTGTTCAGATGCATATCTCAATGGCAATGAGATATATGAATATCATTTTTCTCTAATAAACTTCAATTAAGGAAGGAATGAAAGTGAGCAGAAACTGCTTTTGAAATTACAGTCCATGTTAACTACGTGTTGTTAAAAAATGCGATTTATTGTCCGCTTGTAGTATAAATATAAGTTGATCTTTTATATTTTTACATAAAGAATTGTGTGAATTTCAAATGAGCTAGATTATATAAAATAAGTTTATGGGGTCATAATGAACAATTCTATATGGGCTGGTTTTATTGGGTTATTCATACTGAGTGGGTGCAGTCAGACTGTGTCCGTTAATGGGGGGGATGGCTTTGATACACAGAGTCAGGCATCAGTCTATGGTTGGGTTTCTGTCGACGGCTACTTTCCACCTTCGATTACTTCTCTTGAAGTGGAAATATGTAAAGTTATTGATAATCAATGTCTTAAATCGGTATCTCAGAGCTACCAAGGCGTTCAGTTGCCTGTGCAGTATTCGTTTTTAATTGCACCAATTCAAGCTGGTGAAGGAAAAATGAAGATTATTGGAAAGCTTTATTCAAACGGTGAGCTCGTTGCGGAAAAAGAAAAGAACTATTTATTTTTAGAGGGAAATAAACAAGAAAACTTGATTCTTGTTCCAAAAATAAACAGATAAAATTTTAAGCACTACATTTTTATTAGAATTTTCTAATTTATAAAAATAAAGACTATATCTTTCCTGTTGTGAAAGATTTGTTGTCTTTTATAAACATTAATTACATGACTTTGAAGTCATCGGGTCAGTTGTTTTTTAGACTCATACTTGTTGCAAAAACAGTATTTTTTATGATTATATCTCGCTCCTTGAACACGTTGGCTTGGCGTTTTAGGCTATAAAATATACATTTTTATGATTTTGGAAATTTAATTTTGTTCTCGAAACGGTGCCGAAATCTATTTAATTGTATTCTAATGTATAACAAAACAACCAAACTTAAATAACGAAATGATATTTAAGTTTTGGCTAATGATAAACGCTATCTGATAAAAATAATAAAGACGGACAGCAGAAATTTACTAAGTCAAACCTTTACCTTCAGGTAAAGGTAATGCTTGGGTTATTTGCTAATTATTCGGGGGGTATGGTAAGTGATAGAACTTCTATGCTCTTTTCTTTGCTTCTTTAATTCATACAGCAGTACTTAGAAATAACAACGATCAAAGTAGTGCTTTGAAAGTTTCTCAACATTTGCACTGAGAAACTCAAAATAATGAAGGGTAGAAAATGGATGTGTCAGGCCAACTAAACTCAGAAAGGGTCGACTCGAGTTCACGAAAAATTCGTAGTTTTTCCTGCTATGAAAAATCTGACGAAGTATTTCACTCAGACCAGTCTCACATTGTTGTCGTTCACAATGGTCAGCTTCGAGTTCAAACAGGTGATTGCACAATCGATGTTGCTGCAGAAAATGGGGTATTTCTATCTCAAGGGGATTACTTGTTAGAGTACTCTCCGCTAGATGGGGCATACAAAGCGTCGATTATTGCTTACGACAATGAACTCGTTAGTCAGTTGCTGCAAAAACACAGTGATCTCTTGATGATGCTGCCTAAGGTAGACAAAGTTTGTTCTGGTTTGTTTACTTTTGGTTTGAACATACTCGTTGAACAAGTGCTTTCTAGCATGCAGACGCTTGAGCAACAAGCGTACCCTGATGCCATTATGTGCCTAAAATACGAAGAACTACTCATTCTCTTGCTACACAGCAAAGGAGGAGAATCACTGTATGCGTTGCTGTCACAACAAACAAACCGTACGTCGGAACGGTTACGTCGATTTATGGAACAGCATTACTTAAAAGAATGGAAGTTGACAGACTACGCGCAGGAGTTTGGTGCCAGCTTAACCACTTTTAAAGAGCTTTTTAATGAGCACTATGGCATTTCTCCAAGAGCTTGGATCAGTGAGCGTCGACTACTGCATGCTCATAAACTGCTGTTGACGAGCAAGATGAGCATCGTAGATGTGGCGATGGAGGCAGGGTTTTCCAGTCAGTCTTACTTTACGCAGAGTTACCGTCGTCGTTTTGGAACGACCCCAAGCCGCGTACGTTCGGGAGACGATCAAGTGGCTATCGCGAAATGAAATGACTTGGGACTAAAATTTTCTGACTAATTTTGAAAGTCACTCACCAGTGTAAATTCTATTATGTATCGTGTAACAACGAACGATTAAAAATTATTACATCTCTTTCTTTCTGGATTGTTCGAAAGGGGTGCGGAGACGAACATAAATGAAAAAGCAGCATTGGCGACGCCGTTCGCTTTTTCCAGACAGCATATTGACACAGCGGAAAGTGACTGTTTTACAAAGAGGAGCTCGTTATGAAAGCGCCTCGAAACCTACGCAGGATCTCAATGTTGTGCACGTCAATCACCGACAATTGTTGAGTGAAGGCGTCATAAATTATGAGCAGTTATCTTTACTTCAACGCTTGTTGGATAGAAATGTCGTCGATAGCCTATGCGCTAGCCAGTTAGTTAAAACGTATCAAAAACTTGGTGCTTCGATAGACCGGTTTGCCATGCGTTTATTTTTGGAGATTGGATCGCAGCTCAGTGATAGCAGCACAATCACAACGTTCGAACAAAGGCTGGACTACATCAACTCTCGTCTGGGCTTTCGCTTTAATTTGGCTGTCCCAAAAACGTTGATGCTTTGTTTCCATTTATCACTCAACGAGTGGATTAACCGACAAGTCGATCAAAGTGCTCTTCATGCTTCGATTAAAGTTGAACAACTTATCAATCAACTCGATATTCAGAAGGAATATTGGTCGAAGCTATCAGGGGAAGACACCAGTGCCGTCTTTGTTCAACAGCAACTCGATCTTATTAAGAGCCAGCAGCATCAACTTAAAAAGCAACTTGGGACGTTAAGCGAACAACAGTTGCAAGTGATTGAATGTCATCGTTTGTTAATTGAGAAGTGGCAACCGTCTTTAGACGAGCTGAAAGGGTTCGCGGAGTACACCTCTACAACCGAACAATTTATTTCTGAGTGGAAAAATTGGTGTTCGGAAGTGCGACTTGAGGCCCCCGAGCTGAACGAAGTTTGGGATGCATGCGATGTGGTTTACAACGACCAAAATGCGGTTGCGAAAGTATGGCAATGGTTCAAGAACATGCAAACTGTTGGTGATATCGATCACTACTATTTTGATACTCAAAGTGGTCAGTGCGGCCAGGCTTGCAATCACCTCAGCCAGATCTAAATAGGGCGTTAAATGTTAGATAAGATGATGAAATCTTTAGCGGAAGCGCTAAAGGTAGGGGATTTTATTGCCTCAGAAAATGGTTCTTACAACATCGAGGTTGACCAGTTATCACTGACCATCAAGCAACATGCGTCATGGATTTTATGGGAAGCGACGTTACCCTTCCAGTTTAAAGAGCATCTAGATTATCAACAAGAACAAGCGTTACAACGTTGCATGCAGCTCTCATTAAAAACCATTCGTGAGGATGGCGGCGTACTGACAACCAATGATGATCAGCAATTGATTTTGCAAAGTAAAGTAAGGGTTGAGGACTGTTCGGTGGAACGGTTCTCTGCTTTGCTTTCTAAGCACGTCAATCTATGCGAACGTTACATTGCATTACTGGAACAAGCACGCGTGAACCACACAATCAACCATACAGTGTGGTTACCATGATGCTAAAAATCTTTCCCAACATTAGGCGTGCTGCAACAAAGGCATTGTTATGCGCAGTGAGTGTTGTTCCTTTGGGATACGCGCAAGCAACAGACTTACACTGGCCCGAACAACCGTTCCGCTACTATGCAGATAACGACTCATTAAAAGAGTTGTTGAATAACTTCGGTGCAAATTATCGTGTCTCGGTTTCTGTTAGTGACAAAGTCAACGATCGAGTGAATGGGCGTTTTACCCCTGAAGATCCGGCGGAATTCCTCGATTACTTATCGCAAGTGTACAACTTGATGTGGTATTTCGATGGTGCCGTCTTACATGTCTATAAGGCGACAGAAACTCGCTCACGTTTACTTCAATTGGAATTACTTACGGCTAGAGAGCTACGCAGTACGTTAATTTCCACCGGCGTTTGGGATTCTCGTTATGGTTGGAGAGCTGCTGAGAGCAAAGGGTTAGTCTATCTTGCGGGTCCTCCACGTTATGTCGACTTAGTGGTACAAACGGCGGAGGCATTGGAAACGCGCTTGCTGCAGAAATCGAATTCAACCGACGAGTTATTCGTTGAGATAATTCCTTTGAAGTACGCTTCTGCAACGGATAGAGAAATTGCATATCGAGATCAGACAATTACGGTCCCTGGCATCGCATCGGTGTTAAAACGGGTCGTGTCTGGTGTTCAAACTCAAGTGACGAGTGCGTCTAGCAAAGAAGTTACCAGTTCAGATAAGCCTGTAAAAAGTAATAAAACCGCCTCAGTTCATGGTGGCGCAACAGTTGAAGCAGAGCCGGGCCTTAATGCGATTATCGTTCGTGATACTCAAGCACGATTACCGCTCTATCGTAAACTGGTCGCGCAATTAGACCAGCCGCAATCAAGAATTGAAGTCGCGCTATCGATTGTCGATATCAGTGCCAACGATTTAAGTCAGTTAGGCGTGGATTGGCGAGCAGGAGTGTCTGTCGGAAACAACCGCATTGTCGATATCAAAACAACAGGTGATGTGAATTCGGGGGATGTGACGCTCGGCAGTGGACAGAACTTTAAGTCCTTGCTTGATTCAACCAACCTAAATTACTTGCTGGCTCAAATTCGTTTATTGGAATCCAAAGGCAGTGCTCAAGTGGTTTCAAGACCAACATTGTTAACTCAGGAAAATGTCGAAGCGGTACTGAACAACAGCAGCACGTTTTACGTCAAGCTGGTTGGTAAAGAAACCGCAGCGCTGGAAGAGGTCACGTATGGCACGTTACTGAGAATTGTCCCACGTATCGTTGGTGATAGATTTGCTGCACGACCTGAAATTAACCTGAGCCTTCATCTCGAAGACGGTGCAAAGATCGCTGATGGTGGCGTCGATGATCTTCCTTCCGTTCGTAAAACTGAAATCAGCACCTTAGCGACGGTTAAACAAGGGCAAAGCTTACTTATCGGTGGTGTGTACCGAGATGAAGTGAGCCATCAGTTACGTAAAGTGCCATTGCTAGGAGACATCCCATATTTAGGCGCGCTGTTTAGAAGTAATACCAATACTAAGCGCCGCACAGTACGAATGTTTATTTTAGAACCTCGAATTGTTGTGGATGGTATTGGCGATAGTGTGTTGATTGGCAACGAATATGACTTGCGACCAAGTATCGGCAAGCTTAACAACATCTCCAACAATAGCGCTGAATTTAAATCGGTAGTGGAAGTATATAGCTGCACATCGAGGGTTCAAGCCGAGCGCTATCAACAAGACTTATTGTCACAGCAAAAGTCGTCTCAATTAACGCAGTGCCGATTACCAACAGGGCAAAAGGGTTGGCGGGTGAAAGTATTGGAATGTGATGACTCACAAAGTGAGTGTGTGCGCCCTTCAGAGGAGTCTTAACCGCGATGCAGCAATGGAAAATTCGTATTTTATCAGGCGTGCATACCGGAGTAGAAGTCACCTTACCTGAAGGTGCTCTCGTGCTTGGCAGTGACGACTTTATTGCTGATCTTGTACTGTCTGATGCTGGGGTCGAAGCGAACCATTTCACCCTCGTTTGCCAGCAAGACTCGGTCATTTTACGAGGCTGCGAAGAGGCAAATATTAACAGTGAAGACATCGCTGTTGCAGGTGATGGTATCGAGTTGTCACGCCATGCTGTTGTCTCGGTCGGCGTTGTGAAGTTCGCTCTGGGATACGCGGAAGATGCGTTAATTGTGAGTAACGTCAGCGACGAATCTAGCCAACAGAATACACCTGTGGTTGCTGTGCAACGCTCTAGCTGGAAAAAAACAACGCTCATCGCTTTGCTTTGTAGTTTTGTCCCGAGTGTCATTTTTGCCGGTATGTGGTACAGCCAAGCTAACGGAAACAACAATGAAATTGTTACAGAAGCAGAACCCATTGTTTTGGTACGTAACATCTTAGGCGAGCTCAAACTTAGCGACGTTCGCGTGGAATGGAATGCCGCCGCACGCCAAGCAGTCTTAGAGGGCTATGTTGAAGACCGAACACAGAAACTCGATCTGCTTGGTCGAATTGATGTATTGGGCATAAATTACAAAAGTGACTTAAGAACGATGGAAGAAATCCGTCGCGGGGTTCGATTTATTTTGCGCAACCTCGGCTATCACCAAGTGAAAGTCGAAAATGGCGATGAGACCGGCACACTGCTGCTGACGGGCTATATCGATGATGCCAGCCGCTGGAACCAAGTTGAACAAATCTTGGAGCGAGACGTGCCTGGTCTTGTTGCGTGGAAGGTTGAACTGCAGCGAGCGGGTGCCTACATGGATACGCTAAAAGCGTTATTAACGGATGCGGAGCTACTGAAGAAAGTCCAGTTGGTCACCAGCGGTGATCGCATCGAAGTTCGTGGTGAGCTTGATGATATCGAAACGACTCGATTTTACGGTGTGACCCGAGACTTCCGGGAACAATATGGTGAGAAACCGTACTTAGTTTTGAAATCCATACCTAAGGTGAGTAAAGGCACTAACATCGATTTCCCGTTTCGTAGCGTTAACTTTGGCCAGGTTCCATATGTGATTCTGACCGATAACGTTCGCTATATGGTCGGTGCAAGAACGCCTCAGGGCTACCGAATATCCAGTGTTACACCTGCTGGTATTGAGTTGGTTAAAGGCGGGCGGGTGATAACAATAGAACTTGGATATGAAGGCGAGACGAACAATGACAAATCTTGAACAAATTTTAAATAACGACACAAACGGTGCGGAAGTGCACAAGATTAAGAGCAAGCTCTTAGAAGCACAAGCGGTGGTGAAACGTCAGTTGGATTTAGGGTGCTCACCACAGCAGTACCAATTGCTACTCAAACAGTATGAAGCTTACTCAGCCGCCCATGCGGTCGTTGAATCATACGAAGCTAACTAAAAAATACGAGGAAGTCTTATGTCATTTTACGATGCTAGTAACAGTGTAAACCTTGATGATGTTAAAGCTAAGTTAGAACAACAAGCGAAAGATGCCAACACAGAAGTGACGGCAGCCATCAAGAACCTAGAAACCAATGCCGATGATCCATCAAAGCTTGCCGAGCTTCAGCACGCGATCAACAAATGGTCTGTTGTTTACAATATCAATGCGACCACGACTCGTGCGATTAAAGATGTGATGCAGTCGATTCTCCAGAAGGTGTAAAGCATGGAACGAGAAACGCGCCAACTGCTGGCTGAAATCGCGCTGATGGCAACAGGTATGCATCGTCATCAAGAAGCCAACACGATTGCAGATGGCCTTGAAGCAAGCTCAGGTTCTGAAGAGACCGTTGCGATGATTCGTGCAATGAGCCTCATGAATAAAGGCTTGTATGAAGAGGCTCATCAATTACTCGAACCACTTTGTAACGCCTATCCAGATCTGATCAGCTTAGCGGCTCTTGCTTCTGCCAAAGCCGGTTTACTGAGCAAAGCGGAAAACTGGGTAGAACTTGCGTCACAAGGAAGCGAAGAAAGCCAAGCATTTGCTGCGAGCTTTTCTCAGGACATTAGGAATCTTGGATGATCATTGATTCAAGCAACCTAAGTCTTCAACACCAATCTTTGCGTCAGTCGGAGTCGCGCCATTATGAGCGGAGCGATGAAGACAAGATGAAAGCACTCATGGAGCGAAGTGACAAGCAAGAGCAAGTTTCACATGTTTCTCCAAAAGAGACGCTAGAGAAAACAGAAGCGAAACTGGCGGAGATTAAAGCGTGGTACGAATCATTAAAAGACGCAGAGGTTGTCAGTAAACAAAGTGTCTTATCATCGTTAAATGAAGCGTTTTCCGACCCTCAAGTTAAACGAGAGGCAATGTGGTACGCCTTTCATGAGGCGAAGAGTGCAAAAGGCAACGAGCAGCCACAATCTGATTTGTTAAAGGTGTTGAAGCAGGAGTTACTAGGGAATTTTTCGGGACAGCTTATTGCCGAACCACCTGCTGATAAAACAGCACTAAAAGCAATGCTAGCGCAGCATTTTCCACTGGGTGCCCAGAAAGAACAAGCCTTATGGCATTGCTGGGCAGAGTTGAAGTCGTTACCTGATATGGCATCAACACTGGACATGGTTCGTGATGAACTTAGCTTCATGATCCAAAAAAATGCGATGGTGAAAAACATCATGACTCACAGTCACAAGTTAGATTTATCTTAGGAGTACATATGATAAACACGCAGTACACCGAGGTGATGCAAACCAACATTGATAAGTTACAGGATGCGCAAGTCGAAGACGGTTTAAGCGAACGTTTTGAGCAAGCTATGTCGGTTCCCGAGGCAAATAATGGCCTGGAGGGCGGTTTGCTAGAAAACATCAGCGAGTTGAAAAACACTATCGATAACGCGAAAAGTAACCTGCAAGACAACATGAAGATGGTGGGTGATGATCCGGCGCAATTGCTGCAAATGCAGTGGGCATTGACACGCATTACTTTTCAAGAAGAGCTGATCGCGAAAACCGTGGGTAAAACCACACAAAACGTAGAAACGTTATTGAAGGCACAATAGTGATGATGAATAAAATGAGAGCAGTTTTCATCATGCTCACGTTGTTTCTGGTAGGTTGTCAGACCGAGCTATACACCAACGTTACTCAGAAAGAGGGTAATGAGATGTTGTCGATCTTACTATCCGAAGGTGTCGTTGCAACAAAAGAACCTGACAAAGACAACACCGTCAAGTTAATGGTAGACAGTTCTCAAATCGCCTTCGCGGTAGATGCGCTAAAGCGAAAAGGTTATCCAAGAGAGCAGTTTTCCACACTGAAAGAGGTGTTTCCCAAAGACGATTTGATCTCGTCACCATTAGCAGAACGAGCACGTTTGGTATACGCGAAATCTCAAGAGCTCTCGTCAACCTTATCTCAGATTGATGGCGTGCTGGTGGCACGTGTTCATGTTGTTTTGGAAGATCAAGATCTGCGTCCAGGAGAGCGCCCAACTCCAGCTTCTGCCTCCGTATTTATTAAACACGCAGCAGATATTGCGCTTGATTCATATGTTCCGCAGATCAAATTATTAGTGAACAATAGCATTGAGGGGCTGAACTACGATCGAATCAGCGTAGTGATGGTACCCTCATCAGAGGTTCGAGTTGCTACTCAAAACAATCAATTTAAAAGCATTTTGTCGGTTCAGGTCACCAAAGAGACGGCGAATAATCTTATCGCCATTTTGGTGTTCTTGGTAGCGGCACTCATCGGCTCGAATATCGCTACTTTTACATGGTGTCGTAGGAACACGAAGCGTGGTTAAACCAGAAACACCACTCGCGCAGGTACAACACCAGTTTAACTATGCGCCTTGCCAGTACATCCATAGAAGTTGGATAGAGCAAAAGCAGCCTTGGTTACTAAATATCGAAGGCTGGAGAGATAACCCCATGTTCAACCAATGGTGTATCAATGAGTGGGCGTTATCTCCCGTTCCTGAGACGGCTTTTAACAGACCTTGTCATAGTTTGGCATTGCTCCCGACAGACGCGTTGAATCAACTCGTATTGATGGTGGGTGGAGCTTTGCATTGTGTTGCGATGCGAAGCGTTGTCTTAAAACATCCTAAACAGGTTCTGAACAACGTTTTTGGTTTGGAAGGCGCTCGGTTCTTAATTCAAAACGGGCCGATGCTGTTATCCTGCTGGCCGCAAGGCTGGCAGCGTTCGTTACCAGAACTACTGGATGAAAGGTCTGTTGAAGCAAGCATGAGGGCGCTGGGATATTTTTGGATGAGGTTTATTTTGATTAACTCACCGGAAGATGTTGTTCTTCGTTGGCAATTCAAATTGGAAAAGCAACTTAGCGAAAACGCAGAAACAGCTAACTGGTTGGAAGCGGATCAACGAGATCTGGCGTATCGACTCACAAAAAAAATCGCAAAACAGGTTATTCCTCAATGGTTTCATTTGTTGAAATAAAAACAGACAATTTGCAGCTGGCACCTGGCTTAAAGGTGCTGAAAGCGAAAGATTATGCCAGTTATCTGGATTCGCAACACTTAGTTGAAGCCGCGAACTCCAAAGCTGAAAGCATCATTGCTAATGCCCAACAAGCCT
Organism: Vibrio sp. 1159; assembly: GCF_033340395.1. Classification (NCBI taxonomy): domain Bacteria; kingdom Pseudomonadati; phylum Pseudomonadota; class Gammaproteobacteria; order Vibrionales; family Vibrionaceae; genus Vibrio; species Vibrio sp. 1159. Next base: position 40,040 of record NZ_JAWOWL010000022.1, read on the forward strand.
ACGAAACCGAAAAACAACGTGGTTATCAAGATGGCCTTGCACAAGCCAAGATTGAAAATGCGCAAACGATGGTTGAAACCTTAGCACGTTGTAATGACTACTATCAGCAAGTCGAAGAAAAAATGACAGGTGTGGTGTTAGAAGCAGTACGTAAGATCATCGATACCTTCGATGATGTCGATACCACGGTGAGTGTAGTTCGAGAAGCGTTGCAACTGGTGAGTAACCAAAAGCAGGTCATTTTACATGTCCACCCAGAGCAGGTTGTTGAGGTGAGAGAAAAGGTGGCTGGTGTATTAAGTGATTTCCCTGAAGTCGGTTACGTTGACGTGGTAGCAGATGCGCGCTTGAAAAATGGAGGCTGCATTTTGGAAACAGAAGTTGGGATCATCGACGCTAGTATTGATGGACAGCTGCATGCATTAAAGCAAGCCATGGTGAAGCAGCTCAGCGAGCGTAAAATTACGATTCATGAATGAACCTCAAAAACTCAGCACTTGCTGAGTTTTTTCATTTTAATGCCTTTAAACAAAAAAAATCCGACCATTTCTAAAATATTCACTGCCATAAATCCTTAAGAATACACCTAAGAAAGCTGCTTAGTTGATAAGTCTTGCAACTAAGCAGCGCATCTAAAACAACAAAAATAGGATTATTTAGTCGAATGGCTAATGGATTTATAACTTCTTTACTGACAGATTTTGCCAGCCGCTGCCAATTGGAGCCGTTGGTTTTTGATGAGGATGATTGTTGCCATCTACTCGTTGAGCAAAACACAGCAATCACAATTCGTGCACAAGAAGATCGTGTGACGCTTATCGGGCTAATTTCAGGTGATAAACCGAGTGCTGATATTTTGCATCAACATATGAAAGATGCCTTAACGCAAGGCTCTCCAGCGGTATGCTGGGAGGAAGAGACCGGATATATCGGTTTCATACACCTGCCTCAGCAACTGCTAACTGCATCTTTTTTCGATGAGTCATTTGCGAATTTCATCGAGTGGTTAAAAAGTGCGAATACACAAGAAGTAACCAATAAAACAACCGAAGTACCGGAAACGAATACCACTCATTTTTCCACATTAAGGGTTTAAAACATGATCAGTTTTGGAAGTGTTAGCGCGTTGCAGGCTGCCATGCCGCAAGCTCGTAACGAGATACTTAACCAAGGTAAGCTGAGTATTGGTGGCAAAGAATACCAAATCAACGCAGCGACCCAAGAATTTACTCGCGCCAATCCTACGAATGGTGCAGTAGCGCGATTTTTTGAAGCGACAGGAAAACTGTTTCGCGAAGGTAGCCCACAATCGGTAGCGAAAGCCCTTACAAAAGCCGTATTTGATAATGAGCAAGGACAAGCTCAGCGTTTACAAGCTGCTTCTTCTGTTGAGCATGGACAAATGTTCTTCAAAGATGGAAGCATAAAAACCGCATCAGATGTCTTAAATGCCTTTGCGAAGTTAGACAGTAAATCAGTTCAGTCGAACTCTGCTGAGCTAAACCAGTTAGCAGAGCGAGCGATGACAGAGGCAATGTTAGAAACCGATTCTGGTAAAAACCTCACATCACTGATTGGCGAAAGTGCAGCGAAGTCGCTTGCTGGACGTGTAGTAAAAGACTACGGCGGTGGTGTATCTGCAGCGCAGAAAAACCCGGCAGGTAGCATTAATCAAATGCAAGCGGTGTTTGATATGGAGGTGATGCATCTTAAATCGGCGCAACGTCATATCGAAGGTCTAGCAAGCACCGATCTAAGCCAAGGTGTATACGCTGAAGGACTGGCGGAGGGTGCGTTTAACAAAAGTGGCGTAACCAATAATGTTGAAAGAGCTGCGGCGTGGATCATTAATGCTTCTAACTCTAAAGGAAACGATGCCGAAAATATTACGTCTTTACTGAAAGAATACGCGTCTAATGGTAAAGATTTATTGAATATGGAAAACCTAAAAGAGCTACACGCTCGATTGGTGCCTAATGTTGAGCGTGATTACCGAGGGCCAAATATTTCGGGTGGCACTTTGCCGTCAAGTATTGGCGGTGAGGGCATGTTAAAGCAGCACATTGAAGGCTTTTTGAAAGAGAACCCTGTAGAAGATAAAGACTTAGGTAAACATTTGTTCGCCGGAGTTATCGGGTACCATGGCTTTACCGATGGAAATGGTCGCATGGGGCGCATGCTATACGCGATAGCAGAACTTCGTAACGACTCGTTCAATCCTTTAGCTATGGATGCAGAAAATAGCCTTCACGGTATTAAGTGATTTTCTACTTCTATTTAATTTTTGGAGCGGCGATTGCCGCTCTTTTATTTTCCAGCTTAACCTTAATTTTTCTTCTCAATAAAACGGCTAATAGCAATAAAAATGAGACGTTGAAATAAAGTGTCGGTTTCTATCTCGCCATAAAATCTCTTTTATCCTTATTCGCTTATTTAAATGAGCCGTTATACCCAAGTGGCTTCGCTGAAATAAATATATCGATGTCACTTAGTTATAATAAATTAGACAGGACACAACATGGATACAGGAAAGATTAATATGCTTCTCTCTGAGCTAGGAGAAGTGCTGAACCTTGAGCGCGTGACAGCGTATGACGATCAAATGTGGTCACTGCATTTTGCTGAAAACAACAGTGTCGATGTTCTGCTCGTAGAGGAAAAAGGCGAGTTATTGATTTCCAAAAACCTGCTTATAGAACAAGATGATATTACGCTAGATAAACTTCAAGTTTTACTTGAATACAACTTCTTGTATCGAGAAACAGGTGGTGTGCAGTTTTGTGTGAATCCAACACGCAAAGACGTTGTTCTTCAAGTTGCTATCGCGGCTGGAAGTGAACTCACCAACATTGCTAACTTAATCATTCAGTTGAACGAATTAGTTGATACTTGGGGACAGTTATTTCAAAACAACACGGTTGTAGATTTTAGCCAAACAGACGTACACGCATTTATTCAAGTTTAAGGCATCACACATGGTCAATATTAATACATCGCACATGCACTCGTTGAGTCAGTTAACGTCACATTTGGCGACACAAAATCAGGCTGACGACAAAGAGGTTCGAGCACACAACGGCAAAGATATTTTTGTTAAAGAGGGTGCACCAAAAAATAAAAGTATCAGCGCGCGTATTAGCCACCAGAATAAAGCGAAAGATATTGTAGTGAACCTGCTTACTAAGCAGGGTATTCCTAAAGATGTTGCGAAGCTCATGCTGAAAAATGTGTTGAACGGTGAGAACAAGTTAACGCTTGGGAGCCTGAAAAATCTTGAGAGATTGTCGTCTGGCCCTAGCTCAAATTGGCCAACGGCACAAACTGCAGCCTCTTCTTCCAAAACCAATAAAGCCTCATCGAGTGTCGCGCTTATCAACGAACATAAAGCCAACCTTCAAAAGCTTGGTGATTTTGCCTGTACGGACTTAAATACGTTCGGTGTTAAGGGGTCACAGTTTTATGAAACAAAAGGAAAGCCACGACTAAAAGAGCTTCACGCGGATCAAGTGCGAATCATGCAAGATCACAGAGCGACGATGTCCGCAAACGGAGTTCAAGCTGCAGCACAAAGAGGAACCGCACCGCAATTAAGCACTCTACAGAACATTGCTAAGGCAGTACAAACCGCGAAAGCCGGCTGCTGTACTACATTTGCCTTTGCTGCCGCCGCTGAGATGATTCAAGGCATGTCAGGAACACCTGAAAGTGAACCCAAAGTAGAAGTGGTTGCGTTTAAAAAGGGTCATTCAGGTACACACCTTTATGTACTGGTTGGTCGACAAGAGGGGAGCGACATAAAAGATCCATCAACGTGGAGTAAGGATGTGAAAATTGTTGACCCGTGGGCGACATCTGCATTCGGTGCACCAATGTTTGGAGATGCACAACGACCACCTGTTTCGAATATGTTCCCGCCAACAGAAGTCATTTTTGATAGCCATAAACTGGGTTAGTCACTCTGCAAAAGAAGTGAGCAAATACACCATGCTAAGCATCTAACCTTTATTGAAAGAGCAGCTCTGAGCTGCTCTTTTTTATTACTCTGGCAACTCGTTTTTAGAGCGAGGTTTCTGCGGAAAACCTCACAATGAAGGCGAAAAAGTGACAAAAATAAAGCCATTACCGACATCGTTCAATCTGCAATCGTTGTTCAATAGAGTTATTGAAACAAAAGGAAAAAGTTATGAACACGATTCAACAACTGCTCTTGGAGTTTTGCCAACTCAATGAGTTGCCCGAACTGAATTTTGAAGAAAATGAACGTTGTCAGCTACTGGTCGATGATCGCTACATGTTGTATTTCATCGCGACAGATACGGATGATTTGATGTTGTCTGTAACGTTCGGAGGGTTAGAAAAATCCGGTGAACAACGACTAAAAGGTTTAGAGCTTCTTGCTCATGCTAACTATCAAGGAATTGGTAGTGGCAGCCTCGCACTTGCTTTGGCTCCAAACGGTCGACAGCTTGTCTTAGCAGGACGTAAACCCGTTGAGCATCTAAATACGACGAACCTTACCGCTTGGTTTCACGAAGTTATTGAACAGGCCGAGCTGTGGCAAGCGCGTTTCGCAATGTTGGAACAAGCGATTCCAACCACCTCTAATCATGAACAAGCTCATGTTCAATCACTTCGTGTGTAGGAGAGAAAAATGGTTAATACAACACAAAAAATCAGCCAAAGCCCAGTACCTGATCTAGAACAGTTTCGTGCAGTTGCTGCGCAAAAAGATGACCGAGTGATCAGTAAAAGAGGTGAAGTAAAAGAACCTTCCACATTCCACAAAGGTCATAAGTTTGCTTCTATTCACGAAGGCGTATTGAGAAGCAAATACACTAAGTTTTTCCAAGAAAACATCAAAACTCACCTTGATTTAAAGCAGGCGCTACTTAAGCAAGAAAAACCTGAGGTTGCGCTGTTGGCTTACTCCCTAGTGAGTCCTTCAGGCTATCGCGGTGAGCCACTTACTGAGCGTAAAGTCTTAGAAGTTGTCAGCCTATTGGATGAAATAAAAGTGAGCAGCGATACGTACCAGCAGCTTAAAAATACGTTTGATGCGATCAGCAAAGATCCGCGTATGCAGGTGAGTTTAGAAGCCCAGTATCCAGGAAAAATGGATGGCTTCGCTGCTGAACTGTTACAGATGGGCAAAGAAAAGCTAAAAGGTTCTGGTGTGAACGCCGTTATTAACTTGGCATTACCTGGCGTTGGCTTATTGATTTCTACAGGTCGAGAGCTGCACAAAGCGGCCGTAAATGGTGATGCTGAGGCTTACCATCATCAGTTAGAACAAATTTCACAGCTGCCAGGGCGAGATCAACGTCTTTCTATGCCGATGCAGCAAACCTTGGCTCAAGGTCATGCGATACTGTCGGCTGAAGGTGGCATTGGAGCTACGTTAGGTATGGCGACGGGGAGCCTGGGCACGTTCGGTGTTAGCTCTGTAGCAACGGTGGGCGTCACACCGATAGCAAAAGAGGCAATCGGTTCTGCGGCAACGACTGCTATCATGACCGGCGGTGGCTTTGTGGCGAACCAAGCTGGGGCATACGGGTTAAATACGGAAGTAAAAGAGCAACTTATGCAAGGCGAAATGTCTGGTGTTTTACCTAGACTTGAAGTTTCCAATGCAAAAGGAGACTTTACCTTCAGTATGCAAGATCCGGCTTCTGTCCGCGCATTAATGGCGTACCTTGGCCCTAAGGAGGATACTGCAATGACTTCTCCTCAAGCGCCTAAAGAGGCACAAGAGATGGAAGCCGCTCGATTAACACTGAAAAAGATGTTGGGTTCAGAGCCAAGTGAGCACTTGGTCCCTGACGTAGACTCTATCTTGAAGCTAAGCCCAGAGGATGCACCAAGTAAAACCGAGTCTATTGCTAACGGGGCATTTAAAAAACTGTTAGGAGAAGATTGGGATTGGCTCATGCCAGCTGTTCGAGCGATTGATAAAGGGGAAGCAAGTAAAATCAACGAAAAGCTCACCTACAAGCTCCCCCTAGATGCAGCAAACGGACGGGTTTATCTTGATAAATGCCCAAACCTGAGTGACGTCCAATTAGATGCGCTAGAAAAACTAGGCTCACCAAGTCAATTGCGATTGATGTACTTGGCAGAAGGCTGGGTGTAATTTCAAATGGTAAAGTAGGGAGTAGGTGCTGCTCCTTACTTTATCTACCGTCAGCGTTACTTTTTGGGGCTGGCTCATCGCCATTGAATTTAATTTTTCGACTGAAGAAACAAACACACAAGTGTCAACGTTATACCAACCCAACCAATGAGAGAAATTTCTTCCCCAACAATCGCAACTGCTAGTGCTGCTGCGATAACAGGTTCAAATAGCGTGAGTATACTAGCTCCACTGGCTGTAACAAACCGTAGCCCAAACCCAAAAGCGACGTAACCTAACCCCATTGGAATCAAGGCCATGTAGAGCATGACCGTCGTATTAGTTGACGATGCAAATAGATTATCACCCGTGATAAAAAGTGTTGGTAGAAGCAAAACTCCACCAATACCAAAAACACTTCCCATGGCCGTTTGCGATTCAATGCCGTGGTCAATCATAGCCTTTACTCCCCATGAGTAAATGGCGTACGTCAAACCTGCCAATAGGCCAAGTAATACACCCCAATGCTTCATATCATGATCAAATAAGCTATTTGCGGATGACTCAGAAGCCAACAACAAGGTAATGCCAATGACCCCGATTGCGAAACTCATCATCCAGCGCTTGGTTATGGTCTGATTTCGGCTAAAGAGACACTCTAACAAAGCAGAAAAGAAAGGTGCAGTGGAGATAGAAACAACCGTACCAATAGCCACACCGGCGAATCGCATTGATGAATAAAAAGCCAGTGGGTAGGTGGCTAAGGCGATAATACTAACCAGTAACGTTTTCTTCTTATGTACGACTTTTCGAAAATCTCTCTTCAGTGACTTCGCAGACAGACATGCTTGCATAAATCCACCAATACCCATAGAAAATGCGCCAATGGCGAGAGCACTGACATCCGGTGCCAAGCTGGCAGCGGTGCCCGTCGTTCCCCACAGGGTTGAAGCAAAAAGTATGGATAAAGTTCCTAATTGATAGTCGGTGAAATGTTTTTTTAACACTGTAATTTCTACCTAGTGAATGGCTGTTTTAGGGTAGAAAGAATAAAAGAAAGCGATAGAGATTTTTGTGCTGAAAAGACGGAATACTTGTTCCAGAGGACTATTTTAGTGACTACCGGGAAAACTCTCTAGGAGACATACCAAAATGCATTGAAAACCGTCGACTAAACGCGGAAAGGTCACTATAGCCAACTCGTTCAGCTATCAACTGAACTGGAAGGTCTGTATGAGTCAGTAGTGCTTTGGCTTTTTCCATACGTTGTAGTGTAATGTACTTATGGACGCTTACTTTTAATTGCTCTTTAAAAAGCTTTTTAAATTGCGTCGGACTCAAGCAAGCGGCATTCGCTAACGAGGCAATGGTGAGTGGCTGATCAAGCTGCTCGGCGATCAAAACCTGTACATCTCGAATACGCGAATCCACGGAGCGAGACCGCTTTTGCTGCTCCAGCAACAGATAGAAGGTTGCAACCATTGAGTTTTCAATTTCATCATTAACCTGATACTCAAGTTGCTTTTCGACAAACTGGATAAAGCTCAGTAGAGGCGGGCTAATCGAAAACACAGCCACACTATTATCCATCAAATGAGTGGGCAAAGTGGTCATATCCGCAACAATAAAGCGTGATGACTCTTCGGCATTAAAACCGTGGGCACAACTTTTGGGGATGACTATGCAGTCGCCAACCGCCACCTTTCCGACATAACTATCCATATCAATATGTATGTTGCCCTGGAGAGGAAGCACCAGTTGATGATAATCACTATGAGTATGTCGGCTCATACGTTTCGTGTAGGAGCGAATGCTTAAGTTAGATTTCATAAAAACAACATACAGTTAAAGAATACCGCATTATAGCGTTGAAAGTATCGAGGTTGAAAGCTGGGCAGTTGTAAGCCCCGATCTTGAATGGGATGTGGTTTGTTAGTCCGCCTCGGACTCTAACGAGGCCAACCAACGAAGCACTTCCGCAGTTGCTTCAATAAGATCGCTTGGGATGTACTGGTCGACGTTGCCGTCGGCGTATAGTGCACGAGCAAGAGGGACTTTTTGCATCACAGGCACGCCTTCCTCTCTAGCGATTGCGACCATACGTTTGGCTACCGCATCGGTTTCCATCAAAGTGATGACGGGCAGGGGCGTTTCGCCTTTCTTGTAATAAAGGCCAACCGCGATATGTGTTGGGTTTGTAACTAATACATTAGAACGTTTAACGTTTTCGCGTTGATTGGAGGCTTGTAGCTCTTGGTGCAACTGGCGACGTTTGCTTTTTATTTCTGGACTGCCTTCCATCTCTTTGTATTCGCGCTTCACTTCGTCCTTGCTCATTTTGAGCTTTTTCGTGTGATCAAACTTCTGGTACGCAAAATCTGCGGCAGCGATGACGATGAAGCCTACCGAAGAGATAATCATTAATTGTTTAATCATGACGCCAGTAATGGTCGGGACACATTCTAGCCCACAAGTTGGAATTTGCATTAAAGCGTTGATGTTACCGCGTAATGTCACCCAGATAATGCAGGAAAGAAGAGAGACTTTAAGGATCGACTTGATAAACTCAATCACACTCTTGAGGGAAAAAATGCGTTTGGCCCCTTCGACGGGATTGATCTTTTTGATGTCGGGTTTAACGGATTCACCACTAAATAGGAACCCGAACTGCCCCATATTGGAAAAGATGGCGACGAGTGCAGCAACCAGAATAATCGGAGCGAGTAGATAGGCAATTTCTTTTGCGATGGCGATAGCGACATCGACTAGCGCATCTTGGAAACCCTGATAAGCAAGCTTACTTGGTAGGAGAATAAGCGCTGAGATGTGCGACATGTAATAATCGGCGAACGCAAACAGTACAATTATGAGCGCCAAAATTAATGCAGACGATACGATTTCTTGGCTTTTGGCAACCTGACCTTTCTGTCGAGCATCGCGTAACTTTTTTGCGGTGGGTTGCTCAGTTTTTTCTGCACTCATAAAGAATCCTAAGCGTTATTGCCAAATGGTATTGAGTTGTTCTGCGAATCGGGTAATGCCGTAAAACTGTACTTCAAAGTGATCCATCATTATTCCGAGATACACGATCAGTAAAACACTCGCGATGGCACTTTTTATTGGCATGGCAAGGAAAAAAACATTCAATTGCGGTGCAAAACGACTGATAAGCGCCAGACCAAACTCAGCAAGAAACATTGCCAACACTAGTGGAGCGGACATCAACACACCAAGCCACATAAGCTGTTCAAATTGCGCGTAGAAGAAGCTAACCCATGCGTCGCTAACGGTTGGGAAAAAGTCCACGATCGGCCAAGATGTATAGCTTTTGAATAACGCATAGATAAAAGTGACAAAGCCCCCGCCAGAGAAGAACAGGGTAATCAACGTTTGGGTCAGCAACACGGCTGTTGGTGTGGATTGTGAGCCTAGCGTTGGGTTAAACATACTTGCCATGGCAGCACCACGTTGGTTGTCGACCAGAAAACCGGCCGCTTCTATCGCCCAAAAGGGGATAGCAGCAACAAACCCTATCAATAGCCCAATTAATACCTCCTTACCCAAAATCACTATCAGCCAAATGCCGTCGGTTTCTGCGGGCAAGCTTTGCTGATTAATCATCGGAAATATAAACAGCGCGAGTGAGCAAAGCACACCATTTCTCACCATGGTGCCGCCTAGCATTTGCTTGCTCAAAATAGGCAAAAAGATGAAGCATGCCATTAACCGAGGTAACGTCAGACTGTACAAAAATAAAACCTGGTGTAAGTCGTGATAACTCATCGTATTTGAGGAATTTTATCCATAGCAAGCGAGGCGAAGGCGTGGAGCTCTGCCCCTAGCCATTGCGTTGTGACGAACAGTGTAATAATGACCGCGATAAGCTTGACCACAAAGCCTAACGTTTGTTCTTGGACCTGAGTTAACGCCTGAATAAGCGACACCAATGTACCAACCAATGCTGCGACTAAAATCGGCGGTAATGACAAGTACAACACTAGGGTTAATGCTTGAGTCGTGAAATGAATGATTTCAGCAGAATGCATACTTTCTCCGTGATTAACCGTAACTCAACACTAAGCCGTGGGTGAGCTTTGTCCAGCCGTCAAGCAAGACAAAAAGCAACAATTTGAAGGGGAGGGAAATCGTCATTGGCGATACCATCATCATCCCCATTGCGAGTAGGATATTCGACACAATTAGGTCAATAGCGATGAACGGTAAGTACAACAGAAAGCCAATTTCAAAAGCGCGAGTAAGCTCGCTGACGGTAAATGCGGGCAGTAAGAGCAATAAACTGTCCGACTCTAAACGGTCTACGTACTTCTGTGGCCACAATGTGCGTGCAGCATCAGTGAAGAATATGGCTTCGGTTTCCCGAATATGCTTTTTCAAAAATTCTCGATAAGGCTGTAAACCGCTTTCAATGAGGCCTTCTACACTTGCAGAATCTTCAAGGGAGATATCATGCTGCTTTACGTAGTCGTAGGTTTCAAACCCGACGGGAGCCATGATGAAAATTGACAGAATGATGGCCAATCCGTAAAGCGCCATATTCGGCGGAATTTGCTGTACACCGAGAGCGTTACGCAGCAGTGAGAATACAACGGCCAGTTTCACAAACGACGTCGCCATCATGGCGATAAATGGGATCAGTGCCAGCAGTGCTAAGCTGACAATGAGATTGAGCTCGTCGGGTAACTGGATCATGCTGGCTCCTGCGTGCCACCGAACAGCTCCAGTACGCGCACACCTAAATGTTCGTTAACATTAACCAGTTCACACTCACCAATGATTTTGCCGTTGGCACGCAATGTTACCGGCTTAGATACAGGCTGGTTTAGCTCGAATACGTACCCTGGCTGAAGCTGGTTAAGCTGCTCTAGCGTGATGGTTTGATGGCCGATATCAAACGTGAGTTCCACAGGCAGTTGCTGGTGGTCGGTTAACATTTCTGAAGTGTTTACGTCATTCATATTGGTTTCTTTTTCCATAATGTGAAGAGTTTGGTCATCCAGTTGGCAGCGCCAGAGATTCTGGTTAGATACTTGAAAAATGGCTTGTTGCTTGGCGATGTAACCATCGTCAAAAAAGATGACATCTCCCAGCTCGAGCGAATTAAATTCGCTTAACGTCAAATGGGTCCTTCCAAGACTTAACCACACAGGTAAAGCGAGGTGTCGAGCTTGTAGAGCAGCGCTGTTTGGTAGCGCATCCAACAACACGTCTGATCCTTCGCTAACCCACAAACAAAGAGAGCCGTTAGGCTTATTGAGGGTTAACATTAAAGTATGCTCTTGGGCCTGGCTCGCCTCTAACGGCTGTAGTTGACTAAGAATGGGTAACTGACCAAATAGCGCTTTGATTGCCTCACTATGCGGTTCTATCTGTGAGCTCAAAAGTGCTAACTGGAGGGAGTTAGGCAGGGACTCAAACGCAGTAGCATTTAAGGTCGATTTCAGCCAATGTTGGAGCTGCGCACGAGAAAAGTCTACTTGTAGGGTTTGCCCTCCAATCAACGTGGTTAAACGGAACCCTTCAAATGAAGGGATTTGAGCAACAGTAATCGATACGCTCTGACCATCAGTCCCTTGGAAGTGGCACTGTTTTGCACAAAGTTGATTGCTGAGCGCGATACTTTCTGCATCCACTTTGGGTATTATTAACGGTGTCATAGGTCATTCTCCGCTTGCCATTCTTCATACACGCTGCGTTGTTGGCGTGAGTGTTGTTGTTCATGTTGTTGTTGATCGAGCTGTTGAGTTTGTTCGCTGATCGCTAAGCGAAGTGGCTGCTCACCACCGAATCGGTTTAGCCGTTCAGCAAGATCTTGTCTAGCTTGCTGGCTAATAATGGAAAGGGCATGCTCTTGTCGAATCGTCACGCTATACCCTTGAGCGTCCAACTTGATGTGGATTTCGCCACCTTTTAATTGTCCTTCACTTAGAAACAGCCGAACCTCTTTGTTGTCCGATGCGGTTGGCAGAGCAACATAGATTTTATCCACCAATTGCTGGAGTAATTGGTTTACGTCTCGCGTTGGGCTTGGTTGAGCCTGCGAAGCAACACTTTTTAGGATGACATCGCCTTGTGTTACCGCACTTGCAAGGGGTTGAGAAGGCACTTTTTCTTCATCCGTTTTAACGGCGACTAGTGCGCTTTTCGTCACGATTTTTTCAAGAGGCTTGGTTTCAGGCAGGCCACCAGTTTGGTCTGATCGTTTGCCTGTATTCTGTAGCGGCGGAGTTGCACGCTTATTGTGCGTTTTTTCAGTTTGCCTTTTCGTTAAGCCAACAATGTTAATCCCATCTTGAGCGAGCTCTGTCGCTGTCGCATTTTGGGGGAGCAAGCCAGATTCAAGCGTAGAGAGATACTCCGGCGAGGTATGTTTATCCATCGGCGTCGGTTTATCATCTTTCAAATGAGCTTGAAAGTGAGGATCAACACGCTCGGTAGAAGGGGAGCTTAGAACTGTGTCGCCATCGCTTTTTCCATCATGTTTAAGCAATTTATTGTTTTTGCTAATTATTTCTTCGCTATTTGCTGCGTCGTCTTGCGATTTCTCTATATCTCTCTTACTGACGACGTCACTTTGACCTTTTAAAGTGGAGATGTTTTTGTCAGCGTTGGCTTCTTGGTTCGATAGGTTAAGTTTCTTATCTAGACCTTGAGATGTCTTATGCCTTAGCGGTATGTCTTCTTCGCCAGTATGATTTTTTTGGGGATTCCCAACGATAGACTCCTTTCCCTTGCTAGGCTTCTTCGTCATTGCATGCTCGAATTGTGATTGAAGCTCGGCCTCCTTCTCGAGAGGCGCTTGTTCCGGCGTTGATTTGTGCAGCGTATTCGATGTTTCAGTTGTTGGGGTAATGCGCATAGTGAACCTTTAGATAATGTCGACAGTGCGAAACTCTTCCTGTTCGAGTTCTTCTTGGTATTGCCTTTCTCGCGATTTTTCCGCGACTTCTTGTTGCTGCAACTGAACGAATTTTTCTTTGGTTTTATGGGCTTGTCGCGCCTCTTTTTGCTTTTCTTTAAGTGCCGAGCGTTCGATTTCAAGCGCTTTTTTTGACTCGGCCACACGTTGTTTAAGTTCGGCTTCTCTCTCTCTTAACAACGCGATTTCTTGTCTTAATGTTTCCAGCTCTTTAAGGACGAGCGTTTGTTGTTTTGCTTTAGCAAAACGTCGCTCTTCTTCTTCCTGGCGCCAAACGTGATAGTCCGCGACAGAACGTTCGGCCTTTTGAACCTGTGCTGCGGCGTTTGACACTCGGTATTCTTGACGCTTGACGGCTTTATCCGCACGGTCAGCGCGAATTTTTTTGATTTCTAATAAGCGTTCTATCATTGTTTCGCCATCCCTTTAAGTTGAGCGATAGCGCCATCAAGATCGCTTGGTTCATGAGTGCCTTGGCGTAAAAAGGCGCGTATATCATCACTTTGTGCAATGGCCATATCCGCTCGGCTATCTGCGCCATGTTGGTATTCGCCAATTTTGATTAGCAGTTCAACTTCTTCATACTTAGCTAACATTTCGCGAATATGAGCAGCAGACGCCTGATGATCGGATTCAACGATTTGATTCATCACTCGGCTTGCTGAGCGAAGTACATCAATGGCGGGATAATGGTTCATTGCCGCAAGTTTGCGCGAGAGAATGATGTGCCCGTCTAAAATTGAGCGAGTTTCATCCGCGACAGGCTCCGTCATGTCGTCACCTTCCACCAACACGGTGTACAGTGCTGTAATTGATCCTTTGTCTGATTGTCCAGCTCGTTCCATCAGCTTTGGCAAAGCGGCAAAAACGGAAGGCGGATAGCCACGTCGTGTTGGTGGCTCGCCTGCGGCTAGTCCAATCTCCCTCTGTGCGCGGGCGAAACGCGTTACAGAATCCATCAGCAGTAGCACGCGTTTACCTTGATCACGAAAATATTCTGCGATAGAAGTGGCAACAAAAGCGGCTTTGGCACGCTCCATTGCTGGGCGATCAGAGGTAGCGACCACTAAAACCGATTTGGCCATTCCTTCTTCGCCTAGGTCATGCTCAATAAACTCGCGCACTTCGCGTCCGCGTTCACCAATTAAGGCGAGAACGGTCACGTCAACTTCTGCGGAGCGAATCAGTTTTGCCAGTAGGGTACTTTTACCCCCGCCAGCCGCTGCAAAAATACCCATGCGCTGACCTTCACCACAGGTCAGTAGCCCATCAATGGATCGAACGCCAAGAGAGATTGGCTTTTCAATTAGTTTACGTTGCATTGGTGGTGGCGCATCGCGATAAACAGGATACCAAGCACTTGGTTCCTGACTTTGCGTACCATCGAAAGGACGTCCAAGCCCGTCAAGCGTTGTACCTAACAGGTGGTCGCCAACACCCACTTCGTGCATTTTGCCCATTGGGCTTACTTCTGTATTTGAGGAAATCCCAAACATATTTCCTAACGGGGTGAGCAAAGCGTGATGCTGCTGGAAGCCAACCACTTCCGCTAACAAAGACAGAGTTTGATCGGGATTACGCAACTCACACAGTTCACCTACACGAACGCCAGGGACGACAGCTTTGATAATGGTGCCGGTGACTTGTGTAACGCGCCCGCGAATTTGGATCAAACGCGTGTGTTTAATCGCAGATTGTTGGATATCAGTGATGTATGAGAAATCGTTCAAGGTAAAAATATGCGCAATGATTGATGCTGAGAGAATAGAAAGTATAAGAATCAATTTATAGTGAATATCAGTCGGGAGTTTTTAGAAAACTGAAAGCGCACTAAAAAAACACGTCTGATTTTGACAGCTTCAAAAAAGCGCACTTCCTATAATTCGCCTGTATTGTGCGGAAGGAGTGCAAGTGAATGAGTATTATCAACAATCATATCGCAACAAATCCAAAGTTTGATGCGTCTATCCAAAACGGGTTGGAATCGTCTCGCCCCGACGTTTCACAAAAAGGCAATTATCGCGGTGAAACCGTCCGTGTTCACAATGCCACACAATCACTTTTTGATGCGATGGAAGAACTCACTTCACTCGGTTCCGAAAAAGCAGAGAAAGATCTGACTAAGCGCAAAGTGAAAGACAGTGGTGTTCGAGTTAATGAAGCACATGAACTCGTTTCGGACTATTTAAGAAAAGTCCCTGATCTTGAAAAGAATCAAAAGATCAAAGATTTGGCTACAAAAATGGCGGGAGGAAATATCTCGACCATCGCGCAATTACAAGCCTACTTGAATGGGTTTTCCGAGGAGAAAAGCCATCAATACCTCGCGCTAAAAGCCGTTAAAAAGTTTTTGAGTGCGAGTCCAGAAAGTAAACACCTACTAGCGCTGATTGACCAAGCACTTCTAAGAATCGAGCAAAACCCAGATACATGGTCTCAAATTGATACGGAAATCCGTGTCTCAAATTTTGCTGATGAATATAGCCAAGAGCAAGAGTTTAGCTCTTTGCATCAGCTGCGCGGCTTCTACCGCGATACCGTTCATAGTTATCAAGGGCTCGGCGCGGCTTATCAAGATGTTGTGGCGCGCTTTGGTGAGCAGGAGGTATCGACCGCTGTTGACTTTATGCTGCAAGGCATGAGTGCAGATCTTAGTGTTCAAGGTAGCAGTATCGATTCGGTTAAGTTGAAGTGGTTGATGTCCGATATGCAAAAACTCAAAACTCTAAATACGTTGCAAGATCGTGTGAGTCAGCTGTTCCAAATGTTTAAACCGGAAAGGACGAATTATGGCTTATCAAGTTTCTAATTTGATGGCTGATGTGATTGCGTTGGTAGAGCAGCGATGGGTAAGCAGTGATGAGATATGGAAAGTCGCCAACGCAATGGAATTGACGGCGGTAGAACAAAAAATCGATTTTTTTCGAGAGTTCCATAAGTTAGTTCGCGCAATCCCAATTGACGTATTCGCCGATGAAGAACAACGACAGAATTTAATCCAAGCGGTACAAAAGGCGCTAGACGAAGCCATTGATATAGAAGAAGAGGAAGCGTGGGAAGATGAGTTGGATTGATGCATCCGTCGATGAATTTTGCCGAGGAATGGGGCTCGATGCCGTCGATTTCTCATCAGCTGGACGGGTGCAGCTGGATTTTGAGCAAAGTGGTACGCTGCATATTGAGCGACAGGGTGAGCAGTTATTCTTGATGTTGTCTCGAGCGTTATCTTGGCATCAAACCAGTGACATTATTCAAAGTGCACTGTGTTTGTGTCATGCCGATCAAGGCTGGCCTTTCGAAATTAAAACCGGCTTGTTAGATGAACAAACTCTGGTTTTTTCAGCAAGGCTAAAAGGAGAAGAAGTAACACTTCCGACCTTAGAGCAAGCGTTTACGCTTTTGGCTCGTCTACATAACGATGTGGCAGGCTCATGACTCGAGTCAGCACTTTAAACGTAGGCATCGAAGCCTTTACGCATGTTACTCATAGTGAAGTTAAGGCCGATTTCCCAGAGCGATTTCAATTGCTTCCTGATGGTCAGGCGGTCGCTACACATTTAGAGAAGCTCTATGATCTCAGGCCTTCAGACCAATATCTCATCGCGTTAACTAAGCCCAAGCTGCTGCACTCAGAGTTGTTGCGTCCAGAAAAGTACCGCCAACAGTTCGATGAAACGTTAGCTCAGCTGCAAGTTCTTGCACATGACTCAGGCTCCGTTTCTTTTATCAAAGCATCCGAAACGCTACAAAGTACACAACTTGATCAGCGTTACCTCACTATGGCGCTCAATCTCCTTATTCAGGTCTAACCAACATGTTGAGATCCAAAGACATTGAACTCTTACTTGTTCACGCTGCGCTACAAGTTCAATACCAAAAGCCAGAGCATGCCATTTCTATTCTCGATGCGGTTCTAGAAATAGAACCGCAGCACAAAGAGGCGATGCAAACACTTGCTGTGGCATGTTTACAAAGTGGTCGATATACCCGGGCGATTGAGGTGTGCGAGCACTTATTAAAATCCGACCTTCATCCTGACTCGGCAGGACTCTGGTTTTGTTTAAGCCAAGCGCGTTGGAAACAAAATGACGTCGATGGGGCACGCCAAGCGCACCGACGCTATCTGCAATCTTTAAATAGTGAATCACATGAATAAGTTGATCGATATTCTAAACAAAGTAGGGCAACGCAAAGACATCATGCTTGCGGTGATGTTACTCGCGATCGTCTTTATGATGATATTGCCACTTCCTACCGCACTGGTGGATGTGCTGATTGGCACCAACATGAGCATTGCGGTGGTGCTGCTTATGTTAGCGATTTACATCACCACGCCACTTGAGTTCTCTGCATTTCCTGCGGTGCTATTGATCACGACATTGTTTCGTCTGTCTTTGTCTATCACGACAACCCGCTTGATCTTGCTACAAGGCGATGCTGGTCAAATCGTTTATACATTCGGTAACTTCGTTGTGGGCGGTAACTTAGTGGTCGGTATTGTTGTGTTCCTGATCATTACCATTGTTCAGTTTATGGTGATCACCAAAGGCTCAGAAAGGGTAGCAGAAGTTAGTGCGCGCTTCTCACTCGATGCGATGCCTGGTAAGCAGATGAGTATTGACGGTGACATGCGTGCTGGAGTAATTGACGTACACGAAGCTAGGCACCGACGATCACTGATTGAAAAAGAAAGCCAAATGTATGGCTCGATGGATGGCGCGATGAAGTTCGTTAAAGGCGACTCCATTGCGGGTCTGGTCATCATTGTGGTCAACATCTTAGGTGGCGTCACGATCGGGGTAACGCAAAAAGGCATGAGTGCTTCTGAAGCACTTGAGTTATTTGCGATTTTGACCGTTGGTGATGGCTTGGTATCGCAGATCCCGGCACTCTTTATCGCGATTACCGCCGGTATTATCGTGACGCGTGTTTCTCATGAAGACTCTTCTGATCTTGGATCGGATATTGGTGGGCAGGTGATTGCTCAGCCACGTGCGCTTCTTATTGGTGGTGTGCTTTTGGTGCTGTTCGCGCTCATCCCTGGGTTTCCAAAAATCACTTTTCTGGTCTTGGCCGCCGTGGTTGGTGGTGGTGGTTTCTTCCTTTTCTATCAACAGAAAAAACAAGCGGAATCAGATAGCACCGACTTATCAAGCTTTGTTTCGCAAGGGGCCGGTTCGCCAGCAGCGAAGCCAAGCAAACCCACGCCTTCTAGAAACAGTAAAGGTAAGTTAGGTGAGCAAGAAGAGTTCGCCATGACGGTCCCGCTGTTGATTGATCTTGACGCGAGCCTTCAGGAAAGCTTGGAAGCGGTCGCATTAAATGAAGAGCTAGCAAGGGTTAGACGCGCACTATATCTTGACCTAGGCGTGCCTTTCCCAGGCATCCACCTGCGCTTTAACGAGGGGATGCAAAATGGCGAGTACTTAATTCAGTTACAAGAAGTCCCGGTTGCACGAGGACGAATTGTTAAAGATCAACTCTTGGTGACAGAAGGGAATGAACAGATCGATTTATTAGGCGTGCCTTATGAGCAAGATGAAGATTTTCTACCTGGTATTTCTAGCATTTGGGTGGCACAGAGTTATGAGCAAAAACTCGTAGCCAGTCATGTAGGTTTTCTCACACCCGACAGAATTTTAACGTACCACTTGTCTCATGTTCTCAAGGAGTACGCACAAGACTTTATTGGTATTCAGGAGACGCGTTATCTGTTGGAGCAGATGGAAGGCAGTTATTCGGAGCTAGTCAAAGAGGCCCAGCGTATTGTTCCGTTGCAAAAAATGACGGAAATCTTGCAACGCTTGGTTTCTGAAGACATTTCTATCCGAAACCTTCGCGTGATCTTGGAAGCGATGGTTGAGTGGGGCCAAAAAGAGAAAGATGTTGTACAGCTGACGGAGTACATTCGTTCCAGCTTAAAACGTTACATTTGCTACAAATACGCAAGCGGACAAAACATGTTGCCCGCTTACTTATTGGATCAAAATCTCGAAGACACAATACGCAGCGGTATTCGTCAAACCTCAGCAGGGAGTTACTTGGCGTTAGACCCGTCAGTAACGCAACAATTTGTCAGTGATGTGAAACAGACCATTGGTGACTTAAGCCGCATGCCGAATAAACCTGTGCTAGTTGTGTCTATGGATGTACGCCGATATGTGCGAAAGCTTATTGAATCGGAATACTACGATCTGCCCGTTTTGTCATTTCAAGAACTAACCCAGCAAATCAATATTCAGCCACTTGGAAGGGTGGGGATGTAATGAAAACAAAACTAATACTCTCGCTGGCGCAAGCGGGGATCGAAGTGACGCCATACTTTTGGCAACAAAGTGAAATTCAACTTGGTTATCGAATTGAAGTTGAGGGCTTAGAGCTCGTTTTTCGGGTGGAGGACGGTGAAATCATCATCGTTCTTCTGAAACGCGTTCGTCCAAAATTGGGGTTGAGTAACCCCTTTGCCGGCTTATTTCTCTTGGCTGAACATGCCATTCAACTTTATCCCTCCGATTGGGTCATTCGCGGCAACGTCGATGTGTTACGTGGTAGCAACATGAGCAGCCAGCGATTGGCACAATTCTATCTAAAAGCATGCGGTGCAAGCCATGATGAGCTAGACGACTGGTACTGTTTATGCCTAGCAGATTATAGACCTTTGAAAAAGTTGAAAAAGTAAAAACTCACGACTGTTACTGACAGCACCGATGAGATGACCCGCTTTAAGATAGGAATCAAGATGAAGCAACCGTTTACCGATGCGATTGAGAACGCTGAGCTTGCCATTAGAAAAGCTGAAGACAGAACCGATATTTTTAACGAGCTATTGGAAGGCTTAGGTGTTGGTCCTGTTGCGGGTGATGTTTTACTTGGCGGCATAAAAGCACCAGTAGATACCATGAAACGTGCAGAGCAAGAGCTAATAGACGAAGTCCAGCGCCGCCGGCAACAACAAAATCAGCTACAAGGTACGTCAGGTAAACGCAGAAAGCGTCCCACAGTGATGCGCGGCATGATGATTTAGAGGTTTGGAAATGACGAATATGAAAACGACTGGCTCTACGACAGGAGCAACAGACACAGCTGCGAGTAGTGCACCATTACCCACTTTCCAACAAAACTTGATAGAGGCATTTACCCCTGTACTGGGTGAAGCAGAGACTCAGCAACTTGCCTCTCTAATCTCTTCATTGCCAACTATCTCGGGACAAACGGAATCACAAAGCATCGCGCTTTATGCTGATACACTTGAAAGCCTAAAAGCGAAAAATAACGCGTTTGCTGGTATATCATTGACCGACACCGCATCTGTCTGGATAAAGTCGCTACAAAGTTCTAACTCAGATGGCGAATTAACCGCAGCCGAGTTTAATGCTCAAACAAACCAAACGCTATCAAATCAGTTTCAGGCTTGGTTTAGTAAGTTACTGACGGAAAACGTAGATAGCTCGTTGTCTACTGAGTTTGTTAGTCAATTTAATCTGGGCACTCAGAGTAACCAAGCGGAGCAGATCGCCAACCTCTCCGAGACAGGTCTGGCTAATGCCACCAAAGAAATTTCTCTTTTTGTTGCAGAGCTTGCTAATCAAATGGGCTCCCGTGAAGTGAGAGATGCTTCTATTTCTTTTCTTCGCAATGCCTTTAGTAGCTTAGGTTCCGCTAATCTCGCGCAACTGAAGAGCTCGGATTTTCTGTTGACTAAAGAGAGTTTCGCTCTTCAAGTCTCAGCTCAATTAAAAAGTAGTTTTCAAGGCATCGGTATTACTTTAAGCACCGATGACGCAAGTGCGCTAGCTAGCAGAATTACCTGGACTCCTGGTATTTCTAAACAGCAGCTTAAAGAAGCGTTAGATGAAATGGCCGCTCAAGTGAAAGGCCAATATAGCGCAGCTTATGGTGAGGCGAGTGGAACGAACAATCTAAAAGCAGCACTTAATACTGTCATTGGTGGAACTGAGCCTTTGACCCTTTCTAGTCTGTTCGCCAACTTCGCGGTGAGTTTAACAAATATAGAAATCGACGACTTTTACCAGGACAGCGCGATAGCCGATGTCCAAAAAACACAAATAACGGCAGCTCAAGTTAATTTGATCAAAGAAAACACCGAACGAGATATCCGATTACAGTTTGAAAAAATAGTAAAAGGTGAATCTACCGGGGCTTCATTTACTGAGCGATACGAGGCATTGCGCAAGAACTTAGGAGCATTGAAAGAGCGTCTACTCAATATCACCGACAAAGAGAAAGCGGATCGCGAGGTGAGAGCAGAGCACTCTCTAACGGCTCGTGATTTGTTGGCCGTTGTTGAGTCCAGCATTGGAGACCGTTTTGATGAGCAAGTGCTGCTTGCACTAAATGAGCGTCGTGTTAACCGTTTAGAGAAACGTAATGACCAGAAAGAGGCATTAGAGGATCTCACAATACAGCTTAAAGTTTTTGGTGTTGTGCAATCAAAAATTCACTCTACGCAAAGTGTTGATGGGGTTTATAAACCGGGATATCCAGAAAGTAACTTCAAAGCGAGTGACTTTAACTACAGCAATCAAACGGATTTTGAAGCTTCACCTGAGTACAAGTATTTGACGGATAATAAGATAACAAACCATCGAGACTTCCTTCAAACACAAGGTATTACTATCGGTGATGGTGCTTCGTACCAAGACGAAGAGAAGTCGAAAAAGCTGTCTAATTTTTCTAGTTCTGTCAGTGCTAAATCCAAGTTGCTTAACGATGAAGTGCAAATCAAAACCACTGAGCTGAACGACACCAGTTCTCAATACAACTCGACCGTTGAAGCGATGAACAAGTTTGTTCAGAAGTACCACAGTATTTTACAAGAAATCCTACGAGCCATTTAAGGATAACCAACCATGACTAAAACAAACGCGACCGATCCATCTCAAATGCAAGCAGAAGAACTGCTGTCTTTTTTGGAAGAGGGAGGCACGCTAAAAATGTTGCACGATGTGTCTCAGGACACCATCGAACACATTTATGCCGTAGGTTACAACTTTTTCCAATCGGGAAAGATTGAGCAAGCAGCGAAAGTATTTCAATTACTCAGCATGCTTGATCATTATCAGGCGCGATTTTTCATTGGCCTTGGCGCGGCTCGTCAGGAGTTGGGTGAGTATCTGCAGGCAATAGACGCCTACAGCTACGCAGCGCTAGTGGACGTAAATGATCCACGCCCACCTTTTCACTCTGCTGAATGTCACCTTAAACTGGAACAACTGACAGAAGCAGAGAGTGGGTTTTACAGCGCGAAGGAGATGTCTGCCGGAAAATCACAATATGCAGATTTGCATGAGTGTGCAGGCATCATGTTAGAAGCGGTGAGAAATAAAAAGGAGTAATTAGACTATGAGTTCTATTGCACTTGACCGCATCCAGACACAGGTTTATAGCCCTGAATCTGGCCAAGCCACGTTAGATAACGTGCAGAAAACGGCGTCTACAGCGACGCCTTCTGTGACGGTAGAAAACGTGAAGAGTAAAGATGCAGATGTACTGAACACCGGAAAAGTAAAAGTTCAGTTAGATGCACCTAACGCAGCTGTTAGTGACAAAGTGAATGATTTGACGCTAAAAGCCATGGCACAGCTGCAAAAGATCGTCGATACCATTGCAAAATCTCTCCATGCAGTTGCAGACCAAACAGGTTCGATTGCCGTCAAAATCATCGCAGGATCTGCTGATGATTTTGAAGTAGAGCTTGCTGCTATCACGGATAAACTGAAAAGTGCTCAAAACGAGCTGAAAATTCAGGAAGTGAAGGTCGCAAAAGCTAAACACGAAAAAGAGATGGTGGAAAACCAAGACAAAATCAAAGAATCGGAAGCCGCTGCAAAAGAAGCCCAAAAATCAGGCTTAGCAGCGAAGATCTTTGGTTGGATCAGTGCGGTGGTTTCTATTGTTGTTGGTGCCGTAATGGTGGCAACGGGTGTTGGTGCAGCAGCCGGTGCACTTATGATCGCTGGTGGCGTTATGGGAGCAGTGAGCATGGCGTTGCAAGAGCCAGCCGTTCAAGATGCGCTAAAAGAAGCGGGCGTAAATGTCGATGTGCTAAACAAAGTCGTAATGGCATTAGAAATCGCCGTCGCGGTTATCGGAGCTGTTGTGACGTTTGGTGGTGCAGCAGCTGGCGGTATCGCGAAACTTGCAGCGAAAGGTGCTGGTAAGGTAGCTCAAAAGGTCACGGAAATCGCTACGAAAGCCGCTGCAAACATGGCGAAAGTGGCGGATATGGGCACAAAAGCTGCGACAACAACAGCGAAAGCGATTCGTTATGGCGCAGAAACCGTCGATCTTGCCGTCAACGTGGGTAAAGGCGCAACGGACAGTGTTCACGCTGCTAACAATGCTCACGTGACAGAGATTCAGGCTGATATCACAGACCTTCGAGCCAAAATGACGTTAAGCCAGGCTGTCATTGATAAGCTCAAAGAAGAGATTGGTAAGTTGATGGAAGACTTCCAAGAGCTGATGAGCCTCATCATGCAAATGATTCAAGCGAAAAGTGAAACTATGCAAACGGTGTTAAGTCGTCCTGCAACGGTATAAGGAGTTTATTATGCTAGATAAAGTAGGCGGAACGGGTCGTGGTGAACTATACGGTTTAGGCGACACCATTAAAACCAACAAAGCAGAAAAAGCGCCGGAAACAAAGCTTGAAGCGGGCGCCGTTAAAAGCCAAAGTGAGTCAGGTGTTTCTGGTGCAGCACGCTACCAGTTAGAGACACCTAAAGCTCCTACAGTGAGTAACCAAGCTCAAGTTGTTGCAAACCTAATGAGCGCTCTTGCACCGACGGTGAGCTCATTAATGAGCACCACGATGAAAGCGCTTAACGGTGAGGAGGTGATCAAGTCACCATCAGATGCGGTATCACAATCGTTGACGCTATTAACATTGTTGTATCAAGTATCAAAGCTGAGCCGTGAGCAGCAAGTGCTACAACGTGAAATTGCTGTTGAAGCAAACGTCGCGAGTTTAGAAAGCCAAGCGGCAGAACTCAACAACTCGGCAAGCGCGATGATCGCGATGGCAGTCGTTTCGGGTGTACTAGCGGGTGCTACCGCAATTATTGGTGCCCTTGGTTCTTTCAAAGCAGGGAAAGAAATCAAGAATGAAATGGCGAGCAATAATGTACTTAAAACGCAAAAAGCTGGCTTCGATCAAGCAGAAGAGTTATTAAATAACAATAGCTTGTCTAAAACGCAGCAAGATCAGGTTAAGCGTGCGCACTCACTAGCGAAAGACAATATCGCAGACACGACAGCGCAGCTGACAAGTGGTGGCCGTAAGTTCGATAAGTTGATGAGCTCAAACCAAGCGAAGAACGCGATTCTTCAAGCTTTGGGCCAGATGGCAAACTCAGCATCGAATGTAGAGCAAACCAAAGCGCAAGCGCGCAGCAAAGATGATGAAGTACAAGCGACTCGCGCACAAGCAGCCAAACAGAAAGCCGATGAAAACATTGGTTTCCAAGAAGGCTTATTGAAAGAACTACGTGACTTGTTCCGATCTATCTCAGATAGCCAGAACCAAGCGTGGCGAGCATCAGTCCCAACGGTGTAACCATCCGTTTCACTAACTACAAAGCGTTGTTTATACAACGCTTTTTTTATTTCAGCTATCTAAACTAGATACGGATATTTACTGGGTGATTTGTTTGTAAAGCAATATAACGTAGTGAGTTACATTGCATAAAAGTTACTGTTTTTGTTGAACTCAGCTCAAAGCTAACAACTTCATAGTAGCCTTGTTGCGTAAAATTAAGTTAAAGTGCCATTATTATTCACAAAAAGTGTGTTTAAGAATTTTTTGTGGTGAAGGGTGTAATTAGATACTCAATAACAAAATATGGTAGTTCGACTGGTGAGTATTTGGGAACAGAATTATATAAAACTCAACTTAATAAGTAGTCGAAGATGGAAGATATCAGTTTAGCATCAGATTTAGTGATTTATCTGACTACGGTTGGAATTTTAGGTATATTTACTTGGGTTTTGTTTGTTATTTATTTGAAATCCAAGTGGTTGAAGTATCTTGAAGATGCTCTTGATAATGGAGTTCGATACTACACTCTGAATATATTCTTATCAGGTCACGGAGTACTACAATATGGAACTGTTTTTCTGAGCACTTTTCATGCGAAACGATATAAAATGTTAGAGAAGAGGGATAAGGTTCCAGTTCATATTCAACGATTGTTTGTTCTCTCATTCGTATTATTTATTTCAAGTGCATCATGTCTTTTGGCTGGAGTTATAATTCATCATATTTATATAGAATAAAGGTTATTTAACAAGATTATAGTAATTTGACCTGAGTATTTCTATTTAATAGATAATTTAGAATGGACATATCAGTCTAAAGATTTAATTTTCTAGACTATACGGTTTACGCTTATATAGAGCCATTATATAACGGCAGAATATGCCGATAAAATGGTGATTACTAAGCTAACCGCCAAGGATGAGAACTTAAACGTTATCAAATTGTTAACGATTGCTATACTTAAACGGTCATCAACACAAGTAAAAGGGATGTTCAATGTTTAAGTTTAAGCAAATCGCACTTGCGGCTTCTTTGGCTGCACTCACAACAGGCTTTTCTGCGTCTGCGGAGGAAACGTTTGTCACGATTGGTACCGGTGGCGTAACAGGGGTTTATTATCCGACTGGTGGCGCTATTTGTCGCTTGGTTAACAAATCGCGAGAAGATCACGGTATCCGTTGTTCGGTAGAAAGTACTGGGGGATCGATTTATAACATCAACACTATTCGTGCTGGTGAATTGGACCTCGGTATCGCGCAATCAGACTGGCAGTATCATGCTTACAAAGGAACCAGTAAGTTTGAAGAAAGCGGGCCTTTTAAAGAGCTACGCGCCGTATTCTCCGTTCATCCAGAACCGTTTACTGTCGTTGCACGTAAAGACGCGAACATCAAAACTTTTGATGATTTGAAAGGTAAGCGCGTTAACATTGGTAATCCTGGTTCTGGTCAGCGAGGTACTATGGAAGTGCTAATGAACCAGTATGGTTGGAGTAACGACGACTTTAAGCTTGTCTCTGAGTTAAAAGCAGCAGAGCAATCAAAAGCACTTTGTGATAACAAAATTGATGCGATGATTTATACCGTTGGTCACCCAAGTGGAGCGATTAAAGAAGCCACTACGTCGTGTGATAGTAATATCGTAACGGTAGCTGGACCTAATGTAGAAAAACTGGTTGCAGACAACAGCTTCTATCGTGTCGCAAATGTCCCAGGTGGTATGTATCGTGGCACAGATAGTGATGTTCAAACCTTTGGTGTGGGCGCGACGTTTGTTTCTTCTACTGCGGTACCAGAAGATGTGGTTTATAACGTGGTTAAAGCGGTATTTGAAAACTTCGATGATTTCCGCCGTCTCCACCCAGCGTTTGCAAACTTGAAGAAAGAGGAAATGGTAAAAGACGGTTTATCTGCGCCTCTTCACCCAGGTGCGCTCAAATACTACAAAGAAGTAGGGCTGATTAAGTAAGCGTTACCTTCTCTTATTATTGATGTAAAACGCCATCTTTCTCGATCAATGCCACTCGTTTAACCGCGAGTGGCATATTTCTATTTCTCGTCATCCTGTACAGCGACGAAGGAGCGTGATACAGGATCTTCCATCCGAGCACTTTGTGATCAAAATGGTTTCATTAGCCGCTCAGTGTAGTGCTATTAGATTCCTAACCTCGCTGGAGTGACACAAAAAATCGTTAAGCCATCTGCATTAATCTTTCGCGCTGGCGTTTTTGTAGGAGTGTTATCCACTTGTACAAGTTTTGCTTAAACATAAACATCAATGAAAAAGTAGATAGTGATGAGAATAGAAGAAAGAGCAACAAACCCTTTAACATGATTAGGATTCAGTTGACGAGAGACACGAGCTGCAAGATACCCACCTACCAACGTACCGACCAAAACAACACTACCTGTGTGCCAGTCAATGGAGCCATTGGCAACAAAAATCACGATAGCAATGAGTGAAACACACGTAGATACGAGCAATTTCAAACCGTTCATTAAATTAATGTCTTGGTGGCCAGCTACTACCAGATAGCTCAGAACAATAACCCCTAAACCTGCGTTGAAAAAACCACCGTAAGCAGAGACACCAACAAGTAGTAAACCCAACGCGATTGCTCCGAGTATGCCAGCATGTTTGTGCTCTTTCGCGACAGTTTTGATTAGCATTGTTAAACGAGAACCGATGAGAAAAAGCACGGTGGCAAATAAGAGTAACCAAGGGATGGCTTCCATAAATAGCGATTCTGGCGTGTTGAGCAACAGATATGCTCCGACAGCGCCGCCGACTAAACTGAATGAGACTGTGAACAGCAGTTCATGCTTGTTCTTCATGATCTCTTCTCTGAACCCGACGGCTCCACTAATGTAACCCGCACATGAAGCATATGTGTTTGTTGCGTTAGCCATAATAGGAGGAACACCAACTGCCAATAGAGCCGGAAAAGTAATAAAGCTTCCGCCTCCCGCTATGGAGTTAATGATCCCACCAATTACGCCAGCAACGAATAAAAGTGCTAGTTCTAAAAGCATAAGCAATCCTTGTTATGTTCTTTTTCATTGTTAGAGCTTCAGATGATCTAACCCACATGCTCTAACGTTCTGATATGAGGTTTACTTTACCCGCTCTAAAACAAAATTGTTCAGTTCTGTAACGTTTTTGATGACATGAACGGCTTTAGTTTGAGAGTACCCCTCGAGGCGAGACATAAAGTCATCATTCCAGAATGCAGGGCATTGCTGAAGAACTTTGTAGCTTTGTAACGTTCCTTTCAGTACCGAACTACCATCAGGCCATCCTTCAGGTTTAATGAATAGTCCTTTAAGGAGACGTTTCGTCACAAACCAATAGCTTACTGAGTATGGTAGATCAATATAAATGAGAGTATCGGCTGCATCTAAACGAGCGTTGAAAGAGCTGATCGGTCCAAGGCCATCTATAATCCAACGATCTGAGCTTAGTATATTGCTATGAGCTTCATCAAAAACGCTACGCTCAACGGGATCACCGTTTGGTTTATAGACTATTGAATCTAATTGATGAAGAGGAAGACCGGTAGCCGACGCGATTACTTTACTTACCGTCGATTTTCCACTGCCGGGTTTACCAAAAACTGCTATTTTTTACATTGTGACCGCCTCCAAGAGAGCTTTTCCCATACGGTAGAGACAGAAAACCCACCGCTATGGGTGGGTTCGATAAATACTGAGCGCATCAAAAAATCCCACCATTCCTATGGAATGATGATAATTCGTTGGTTAAGTTGCGCTAAGTGTGTGTTCATACAATCACCTTCATATAACGACAGTGATTTGTCAATACCATCTGTACAACAAGCGAACGATTTGGAAGGGGGAAGATAAAGCCATCACGATGGATGGCTTTATCTAGGTTGAAAGAGACAGCGATTACTGCTCAACGCTGACTGGCTGTGCTTTAAACTTTTGAATCAGCTTTACGATTAGTGGACTTGCCAATACCAATACAGCTAAAACAGTAAAGGTAAGGGTAATAGGACGCTCCCATAGGAAACTCAGTTCTCCATCTGAAATCATTAATGCGCGGCGTAAGTTCTCTTCCATTAATCCTCCAAGGATGAAGCCCAGCAATAAAGGTGCGAGCGGGAAGTTAGCGAGCCGAAGTGCAATGGCAGCCATAGCCACAATCAGCATCACGAACACATCCATAGTGTTAAAAGAGACCAAATAAACCCCGGTGATTGAGAAGAATAAAATCATCGGTAGAAGCACCGTTCTTGGAACCGCCAAAAGCTTTGAAATGTACGGAATCAATGGTAAGTTCAGGATCACAAGTACGATGTTGCCGAAGTACATGGAAATGATCACTGACCAGAACACATCTGGGTGTTCAACAAATAGGCGAGGGCCAGGTTGAATACCATAAGCGATCAGCGCACCGAGCATTATTGCTGTTGTACCAGAGCCCGGAATACCAAGCGTTAATAGCGGTACAAATGAACCACTAGATGCTGCATTGTTCGCAGACTCTGGCGCAACCAAACCACGGATACTGCCTTTACCGAACTCATCCTTTTTCTCTTTAGGTGCGAGGTTGCGCTCCATACCGTAGCTTAAAAAAGCAGCAATGGTTGCCCCTGCGCCAGGAAGAACGCCAGTGAAGAAACCTAATATTGAAGAGCGAATTGAAACAGGCGCAACATCTTTGATTTCTTCCTTGGTCACTTTCATTGAGCCAATGTTGCTCAGCTTTTCTTGTTCTTCATCGCTGGTGTCTTTTGATGGTTTAAGGATGCCCATCAGTGTCTCACCCAGTGCGAATGTCGCCATTGCAAGCAACAAGAAGCTAAAGCCATCCATTAAATCCGTTAAACCGAAGGTAAAGCGTTCAACGCCTACGCCTTTATCGATTCCAACTGTAGATAGCATCAAACCAAGAATGGTCATCATCCACGCTTTGATTACCTGACCTTTCCCCGCAAAAGCCGCGACTGCTGATAACCCAAGTAGCATCAACGCAAAATAGTCCGACGATTGGAAGCTAAGGGAGACGCTAGCCAATGCTGGTGCGGCAACAAGCAACATAATGGCAGATAGCGTACCGCCAGTGAAAGACGAATAAGCTGCCAAAGCTAATGCTTTACCTGCCTGGCCTTTTTGAGCCATTGGGTAGCCGTCGAATGCTGTGACCACGGTTGAAGAACAACCCGGCGCGTTAATTAAAATCGACGATGTAGAGCCACCAAATACCGCACCGTAATAAACACCCGCCATTAAAATAAGGCCAGAGGAGGGCTCTAGGCCATAAGTAATTGGGATCATCAAAGCAATGGCTGAGATCGGCCCAAGTCCAGGTAACATGCCGATAAATGTACCGACGAAGCAACCAACGATCACCATCATAATGTTCATTGGCATTACTGCGGTGGATAAACCTTGTAGAATTCCATCTAACATAATTCAGTCCTTTCTTTGACTACCAGATGGTGAAAATCAAACCCGGTTCGAGATAGATGTCCAAACCTTGAGTGAGTAATAAGTAGAACGCGATCACGAATGGAAACGACGCGCCAAACAGAACGGGTTTACGTCTTTCCCCGAGCAGATAAAAGCCAGCCAATAAAAAGAAGCCAGTAGCTATCACAAAACCTAAGTAAGTCAGGCCCACGCCGTAGAGCGCCATTAAAATTAAAAAGGCAATCAGTAACTTCCAATTGAAGGTCAGCACTGCGCCACTTTGTTTATCTGGTTGTCCTGTCACCAGCAATAGCAAAGAAAGGCCGACACCAACGTAAGTCAAGATGGTTGGCAGAGTACGTGCGGTGAATGGTTCATACTCATCACCTGGAAATAATGGAATCTGCGAGGTTTGATAACCGTAGCAAAGACAGAAGAGTAGAAAGATCATTGCGCCGACGCGGTCACGACAGAGCAAATACTCTTTGGTGAAAAAGTTGGTTGAACGAGGCATATTCAACTCCTAACAAAAGTAAAAAAGACCGCATATGGACGTCAATGAATAAACTAAACCATTAACAATTAAGCATTTCGCTGCTAGTCGAGCCGCTTTGGGTATATAAACAAAGGAGTGTGCATGCCGATTGTCGACAATGTCCATATGCGGTGAAACTTAGAGTGCAAATACAATGGGGAAATACCAACTTACGTTATTCATTGAGGTTGGTATCTGAGGGACCCCAATTCGATTGTTACTTCAGGAAGCCTAACTCGCGCATTAAGTCACCCATCTGTTGCTCTTGATCTTCAAGAAACGCGAAGAATGCTTTATCCGCTTTATAGTTGTCGATCCAACCATTGCGGTCTCGAACGACTTGCCATTCGTCGGTGTTATACATTTTAGTAAATGCGGCATTCCATTCATCTAGCTTTTCTTGGCTTGTGCCTGGTGCTGCAAAGAATCCACGCCAGTTAGCAAAGACAGTTTCATTACCATATTCGGTGAGAGTTGGAATATTAGGCGCAGCTTCTAAACGTTTTGGTGCTGTAATCGCTAACACTTTCACTTGCCCAGACTTAGACATTTCGAGTACTTCACCTAGCCCTGTAGAGAGCAGTTGTGTTTCGCCTGAAAGTAGGGCTGCCATGGCTTTTCCACCTGCATCATAGGCAATGTAACGAACTTTACGCGCATCAAAACCTTCACCTTTGAAAGCTGCTGCTATAACCAAATGATCCATAGAACCACGAGCAGAGCCACCAGCAACCTTCACCTTACGCGGGTTTTCTTTAAAAGCTTTAACGACATCTTCCCAAGAGCTATAAGGAGAATCGGCTGATGTAACAATGGCGCCATAATCAGCAACCGTTGCGGCAACAGGAGTCAAGTCGCGGAAAGATTGTGGGAAGATCCCACTGAGCGAGCGAACGACGATCGGTGTTGAGTTCACCATGAGTGTATCTTCTTGACGATCAGCCGTTTCAATCAAATGTGCGATTGCTTTGCCACCGCCACCACCAGATAGGTTTTGAAATGATACGGTTTCGACGATGTCTGATTTTATTAATACATCACCAGTACCTCGGGCGGTCATGTCCCAACCGCCACCGGCACCTCCAGGGATAAGAAAGTGCATTTTTTCAATATCTGCAGCAAGAGCGTTGAATGAAAATGAAGCTGCGATGATTGAAGCGGCGAGCGTTGGTTTGAGTACCTTTAACATGTTCACGTTCCTTATGTTAGCGACTCTATTTAGTTGAGCCTTATTGTTTTTGCTCAGTTGTCATGCCTTGTAAGCGTTAAAGCTGAACTTGGTGTAAAGGTTAATTAAGTGTTAAATATCTGTCTGTAAAAGAGATATAAAGAGAATATTGAGCATTTCGGTTATTTTGTTCATAAAGTTCACGGCGAGAAGTTGGTGTTAGGTCACGCGGCTTTACGCTTTGGTAGGCCATAATTAAATGACGGAAAATGAACGAGGAAAAGAGAATGAAAGGGACGTGTTTGTGCGGCGCAATTGAAGTCATCGCTGAGGTTAAAAATGAGGTTAGCCTGTGCCATTGCTCTATGTGTCGAAAATGGTCGAGTGGCGCACTTCATGCGGTGCATTGTGGGCCTAACGTGACGTTTAAGGGGGCCGAGCCAAAGCGTTATCAATCGTCTGACTGGGCGGTGAGAGGTTTTTGTGGCGAATGCGGCACAAACCTTTTCTATCATTTGTTGCCGACAGGTGAGTACATTCTTTCCGCTGGTTTGTTCGATAACCCAGATTTCAAACTCACTTTAGAGATTTTTACCGATGAAAAGCCAGCTTATTATGACCTCAATTCCGCTTCACAAAAGATGACTTCGCAACAAGTCTTTGATCAATTTGTACCTAAAGAATAGTTTTTTATCCGATTATTGTTCGACAGCTGAGCTTTTAGTTTTTAGATCATAAGCTTAAAGGTTTATAAGTTGTCGACAATGTGAACTCACCATTCTTTATTTCTGCTAAAAAAGGCACTTAACGGGCATTTTAGGCCCATTTAAATTACGACCTTAGTCTAAATTGTCGACAATTTACTTGATTGTCGACACTTTGATCGACTACTTTATATTCAGGTTAAGAAATTGTAGACATTTCGATGTCGGTAACAAGAGTATCTGAATATGAACTCTGAGTTGAAAGCTCGTTATAAAGTGCTGGGTTCTGAGAAAGAACACACCAAATCCGAAACGCTGACCGAAACACTGATTGAAGTCATTGTTAATGGCGATGTGAAGCCTGGCCATAAGATATCAGAGCCTGAGCTAGCAAAGAAATATCAAGTCAGTCGTGGGCCTTTGCGTGAAGCATTGATGCGCTTAGAGGGGCTAGGGCTCATCGAGCGAATTCCTCATGTTGGGGCTAGAGTGACCACTTTTTCTCCGGAAAAGCTGATAGAACTTTATGCCGTTCGAGAAGCATTGGAAGGCATGGCGGCAAGGTTAGCTGCGCGACACATTACGCAAGAAGAGCTCTTAAGCTTGGAAATGCTATTGTCGACACATTCCAAGCATATAGACCAAATGGAAGGCGCGTCTTACTTCCATCAACATGGTGACTTTGATTTTCACTATCGCATCATCCAAGCGAGCAGAAACAGTAAGTTAATATCTCTGCTGTGTGATGAACTCTATCACTTATTACGGATGTATCGTTACCAGTCGCCACGTGCGCAATCTCGCCCGAATGAGGCGCTCACCGAACACAAATTCATTTTGGAAGCCATTCGCAATCGCGATGAAGAGCTTGCAGAAATGTTGATGAGAAGACACATATCAGGAAGTCGAAAGCTCATCCAATCTCAAATTATACATACAGAAAGTTTAGACAAAGACTAGAAGGAATTCGTCATGAGCTTAACACCGGGAGCGAAATTCAGACTCGCCATTGAACAAAATAATCCACTACAAATTGTCGGCACTATAAACCCGTATTGCGCCATGATGGCAAAAAACTTGGGTCACCAAGCGATTTACTTGTCTGGTGGCGGTATCGCAAATGCGTCATACGGATTGCCGGATCTCGGTATCACAACATTAAACGACGTTTTGGTTGACGTTGACCGCATCACTAACGCATGTGATTTGCCTCTTTTGGTTGATATCGACACGGGTTTTGGCGGTGCATTTAACATTGCTCGCACGATCAAAGCGATGGAAAAAGCAGGCGCGGCAGCGGTGCACATGGAAGACCAAGTTGCACAGAAACGTTGTGGTCATCGTCCGAACAAAGCAATAGTCAGCCAGCAAGAGATGGTTGATCGTGTAAAAGCCGCGGTTGATGCACGCAATGATGAAAGTTTCGTGATTATGGCTCGTACTGACGCGTTAGCTGTTGAAGGCATGGACAGCGCAATCGAGCGCGCGATTGCGTGTGTGGAAGCTGGCGCAGACATGATCTTCCCCGAAGCGATGACCAAGCTGGACCAGTACCTTCAGTTTTCAAATGCGCTTGAGCAAGCGACCGGAAAGCACGTTCCTATTCTGGCGAATATTACAGAATTTGGCGCGACACCGCTGTATGGCTGTGATGAGCTAGCGAAAGCAAAAGTGGACATGGTGCTTTATCCATTAAGTGCGTTCCGTGCCATGAACAAAGCTGCTGAAACGGTCTACAAACATTTGCTAGAAGTGGGTAATCAGGAAGCACTGGTTGATTCGATGCAAACACGTAAAGAGTTGTATCAGCACCTGAATTACCACGACTATGAAGACAAACTTGACCAGTTATTCTCTGAAGGGAAATAGCGGGGGAAAAGCAAAAATAAACGGAAGCCCAAGAAAAAGATAATCGGAATTTATCTCATCTAATAACGTGAAATTCGTTTGGCTAAAAACACCCCAGAGAGGGAAAAGTCAGACAGAAAAGGAGTTCAAACAATGTCTCAAACTGCAGAAAAGAAAGCAGAATTAGGTGGCGCAGGCCTTCGTGGTCAAAGCGCAGGAAGCACAGCTTTATGTACTGTCGGAAAAACGGGAACTGGTCTAACTTATCGTGGATACGATATTACTGATCTTGCGAACAAGGCACAGTTTGAAGAAGTGGCTCACCTTCTGTTACGCGGTCACTTGCCGAATCAACAAGAACTCGATGCATACAAGACACACCTACTCAGCCTTAGAGGTTTGCCAGCCGAGCTAAAACAAGCTTTAGAGTTAATTCCTGCAAGCGCACACCCAATGGACGTAATGCGCACGGGTTGTTCTGTATTGGGTAACCTAGAGCAGGAAATGAGCTTCGAGGAGCAACTGAAAGCAACCGAACGTATGCTAGCCTTGTTCCCTGCCATCATCTGTTACTGGTACCGCTTTAGTCATGATGGCGTGCGTATCAACACCGAGGATCAGACTGAAGATTGCATCGGTGGTTACTTTTTGCGATTACTTACAGACAAAGCGCCATCTGCGCTGCACAAACAAGTGATGCATTGCTCGCTCATTCTTTATGCTGAACATGAGTTTAATGCTTCTACATTCGCAGCACGCGTTTGTGCATCAACGTTGTCAGACATTCATTCTTGTATCACGGCGGCAATCGGTACGCTTCGTGGGCCACTTCACGGCGGCGCAAACGAAGCGGCGATGGAAATGATTGAAGATTGGCAAACGCCCGATGAGGCGGAAGCGAACATCATGAAAATGCTAGCCAATAAAGACAAGATCATGGGATTTGGTCATGCGATTTATCGTGAAAGTGACCCTCGCAACGCCTTAATAAAACGCTGGTCCAAAGAGCTATCGAAACAAGTTGGTGATACACATCTATATGCGGTTTCTGAGCGTGTTGAATCAGTGATGAAACGAGAGAAAGGTCTGTTCTGTAATGCGGACTTCTTCCATGCATCGGCTTACCACTTCATGGACATTCCAACCAAACTATTTACCCCAATCTTTGTGATGAGTCGTTTAACGGGCTGGGCTGCACACGTTTATGAGCAACGTGCCAATAACCGCATCATTCGCCCAAGTGCTGATTACACGGGCCCAGATCATCAAGAATGGGTGCCTATCGAGAATCGCTAGCGCGAAGGTCAACGAGGGCATTATATGCTTTGGTTGACCACCTTCTTCCTTTGTCATTCTCTCTAACAGAGGAAGGAGATCCTCTCATCACTGTGTTTCTGGAGCAATGGAAAACCTTGATGAAGGCAAGATGTAAAGACTGAATGGAAGCAAACCATGAACACAAATATTAATACTCAATATCGTAAGCCGCTTCCGGGAACTCAACTGGATTATTTTGATGCACGCGAAGCCGTCAATGCCATTTCTCCTGGAGCCTATGAAACACTCCCTTATACCTCTCGCGTGCTAGCTGAGCAACTGGTCCGCCGCTGTGACCCGAACACATTGACAGATAGCCTGAAACAGTTAATTGAACGCAAACGCGATCTTGATTTTCCTTGGTATCCAGCACGCGTTGTTTGTCATGACATTCTTGGTCAGACCGCTCTAGTCGATTTAGCGGGTCTGCGCGATGCCATTTCAGATCAGGGCGGTGATCCTGCAAAAGTGAACCCAGTGGTTGAGACACAATTGATCGTTGACCACTCTTTAGCGGTTGAACATGCGGGCTTTGACCCTGATGCCTTCGACAAAAACCGCGCGATTGAAGAGCGCCGTAATGAAGACCGATTCCACTTTATTGAGTGGTGTAAAACAGCGTTTGAAAACGTCAGCGTGATTCCAGCTGGGAATGGCATCATGCACCAAATCAACTTGGAAAAAATGTCTCCTGTGGTACAAGCAAAGCAGGGCATTGCCTACCCAGACACCTGTGTGGGTACGGACAGTCACACGCCTCACGTAGACGCTCTTGGTGTTATTGCGATAGGTGTCGGTGGTCTGGAAGCAGAAACCGTCATGCTTGGCCGACCATCAATGATGCGTCTACCAGATATTGTCGGTGTCAAACTGACGGGTAAACGTCAACCGGGCATTACCGCAACGGATATTGTCCTCGCGATTACTGAGTTTCTGCGTAATGAGCGTGTGGTATCTTCATATCTTGAATTCTTCGGAGAAGGCGCACGTGATCTAACGATCGGAGACCGCGCAACGATTTCAAACATGACACCAGAATACGGCGCAACAGCTGGCATGTTTTATATTGATGAGCAGACCATCAATTACTTGAAACTAACTGGTCGAGATGAAGAACAAGTTGCTTTAGTAGAAAATTACGCAAAACAAACCGGTCTTTGGGCAGACGATCTTGATAGCGCCGTTTACGAGCGCGTACTTGAGTTCGATTTATCATCAGTTAGCCGTAACTTGGCTGGTCCGTCAAACCCTCATCGTCGTTTACCAACTTCTGAGTTGGCACAGCGCGGTATTTCTGGAGCGTGGGAAGAGAAAGAAGGTGAGTTGCCAGATGGTGCAGTGATCATCGCTGCTATTACCTCATGTACGAACACCAGTAACCCAAGAAACGTGGTTGCTGCTGGCCTTGTCGCGAAGAAAGCCAACGAACTTGGCCTTGTACGTAAACCTTGGGTGAAATCGTCTTTTGCTCCGGGTTCTAAAGTTGCACGCTTGTATCTGGAAGAAGCGTGCTTATTACCAGAGCTAGAGAAGCTTGGCTTTGGCATTGTTGGTTACGCATGTACAACTTGTAACGGTATGAGTGGTGCGCTGGATCCAAAAATCCAACAAGAGATCATCGACCGTGATTTATATGCGACAGCGGTGCTTTCTGGTAACCGTAACTTTGATGGTCGAATCCATCCGTACGCCAAACAAGCTTTCTTGGCTTCACCACCATTGGTTGTCGCTTATGCGCTAGCGGGTACGATTCGTTTTGATATCGAGCGCGATGCGCTTGGCACGGACCAAAACGGCAAACCAATTTATCTCAATGATTTGTGGCCAAGCGATGAAGAGATCGATGCAGTTGTCGGTACTCATGTTAAACCTGAGCAGTTTAAGCAAGTTTACATTCAGATGTTTAAGCTGAATGATCAAGAGCAAAATCCCAACCCGCTGTACGACTGGCGTCCGATGAGTACCTATATCCGCCGACCACCGTACTGGGAAGGTGCGCTAGCGGGAGAAAGAACATTGTCTGGTATGCGTCCATTGGCGATTCTGGGCGACAACATCACCACTGATCACTTATCACCATCCAACGCGATTCTCGCAAGCAGCGCAGCAGGTGAATACTTAGCGAAAATGGGTGTGCCAGAAGAAGATTTCAATTCTTACGCGACTCACCGTGGTGACCACTTAACGGCGCAACGCGCGACCTTCGCTAACCCAAAGTTGTTCAATGAAATGGTGAAGGAAAACGGCGAAGTCGTGCAGGGATCTCTGGCGCGTGTAGAGCCAGAAGGGCAGGTGGTTCGTATGTGGGAAGCGATTGAAAGCTACATGAATCGTAAACAACCATTGATCGTGGTGGCTGGCGCGGATTACGGTCAGGGGTCATCCCGTGACTGGGCAGCAAAAGGCGTTCGACTGGCGGGCGTAGAAGCCATTGTTGCTGAAGGCTTTGAGCGTATTCACCGTACTAACTTGGTTGGCATGGGCGTACTACCACTGCAATTTAAGTCGGGCGTTAACCGCAATACGCTAGAGCTGGATGGTACGGAACTTTACGACGTGGTTGGAGAAATCAAGCCGGGCGCTGATTTAGCGCTGGTTATCACACGCACCAACGGCGATAAAGTCGATGTTCCGGTTACTTGTCGCTTAGATACCGCTGACGAAGTTCACGTGTACAACGCGGGCGGTGTTCTGCAGCGTTTCGCGCAAGATTTCTTGGCACAATAAGGAGTGCGTATGGCAAATAATACTCCGAATCAAACAAGCCAAATAAAAGTGCCCGCGACGTACATGCGTGGCGGCACGAGTAAAGGTGTCTTTTTCAACCTAGAGGATTTACCTCAAGAAGCGCAAATGGCTGGAGCCGCGCGTGACAAGCTGTTGTTACGTGTTATCGGCAGCCCGGATCCTTACGCGAAGCAAATCGACGGTATGGGTGGTGCAACCTCCAGCACCAGTAAAACAGTGATTGTTTCGCGCAGTAGCCAAGACGGTCATGACGTTGACTATTTGTTTGGACAAGTGTCGATCGACAAACCATTCGTCGATTGGAGTGGTAACTGCGGCAACTTGTCTGCGGCAGTTGGTCCCTTCGCCATTCATGCTGGGCTGATTCCACAAGACCGCATTCCAGAAAATGGAATTGTGACGGTGCGTGTTTGGCAAGTGAACATAAGCAAAACGATTTTGATTCACGTGCCAATCGTCAATGGTTTCGTCCAAGAAACCGGAGAGTTTGAGCTCGATGGTGTCACGTTTCCAGCGGCAGAAATTCAAGTGGATTTTGTTGATCCTTCCGATGGCGAAGGAAGTATGTTCCCAACGGGTAACTTAGTTGATGATTTGGTGGTGCCGGATGTGGGTACGTTCAACGCGACCTTTATTAACGCGGGCATACCAACCATTTTTATTGATGCTGAATCGATAGGATATCAGGGCACCGAGCTGCAAGACGATATCAACAACGATGACACAGCATTAGCGATGTTCGAATCCATCCGTGCATATGGCGCGTTAAAAATGGGCCTGATTTCTGATTTAGAAGAAGCTCAAACACGCCAACATACGCCGAAAATAGCGTTTGTTTCTAAACCGAAAAGTTACCTGTCTTCAAGTGGTAAAGCCGTTAATGAGTCGGATATTGATGTGCTCGTTCGCGCGCTGTCGATGGGCAAGCTACATCATGCAATGATGGGAACAGCAGCCGTTGCTATTGCTTCTGCTGCGTGTGTGCCCGGAACGTTAGTGAATTTAGCCGCTGGTGGCGGTGAAAAAGAGTCCGTGACTTTTGGTCACCCGTCAGGAACGTTAAAAGTTGGGGCACAAGCGAAGCAAACTGAGCAGGGCTGGGTGGTGCAAAAAGCCATTATGAGCCGAAGTGCGAGAATACTGATGGAGGGATTTGTGCGTGTACCCTTCTATGTCTTCGATTAAAAGAGACGATCTTTGGATTAAAAGAGCGATCTTTGAGTAGAACGAGAGCAATGTCAGGACATACTGGAGGAAGCAATATGTCTTCATACGAAAAAGAATACTTATGGGCGAAGAATGAACCGGAGAGTTTTTGGCGCGCTCAAGCGGAGAATCTCGATTGGTTTGAATCTCCTAAAACTATCTTGAAATCTGATGAAAACGGCATAGAACGTTGGTTTCCAGATGGTGTAATGAATACGTGCTGGTTAGCATTAGATTACCATTGCGAGCAAGGACGCGGTGATAATACTGCACTCATTTATGACTCGCCAGTGACAGGTCGTAAAGCCACGTACACCTATAGCGATCTACGTGACCAAGTAGCAAAAATTGCTGGCATGCTGTCTGCTCAAGGTGTTGAAAAAGGCGACCGAGTCGTTATTTATATGCCGATGATCCCAGAAGCCGCAATGGCGATGCTTGCCTGCGCGCGTTTGGGGGCGATTCATTCCGTAGTATTCGGTGGTTTTGCACCTAATGAGCTTGCTGTACGAATTGAAGATGCAGAGCCGAAAGTGATCATGACGGCGTCGTGCGGGATTGAGATCAACAAAGTCATTCCATACAAACCAATGGTAGACAAAGCCATTATGGACAGCCGTTGGAAGCCTGAGAAAGTGTTTGTTTTCCAACGTCCAGAGTGCGACGCTGAGCTAAACCAAGAAAGAGACTTAGATTGGCAGCGAGAGTACAAACAAGCGCTGCCACATGGTTGTGTTCCGGTGTTAGCAACCGATCCGCTCTACATACTTTATACATCGGGCACGACAGGTAAGCCGAAAGGCGTTGTGCGTGATAACGGTGGCCATGCTGTCGCGATGAAGTACTCCATGAGCGCAATCTATAACATTCCTCAAGATGGCGTCTTTTGGGCGGCATCTGATGTGGGCTGGGTAGTAGGGCACTCTTACATTGTTTACGCTCCACTGATTCACGGTTGCACTACTATCCTATTCGAAGGCAAGCCTGTTCGAACACCGGATCCTGGCGCATTTTGGCGAGTGTGTGATGAATATAAAGTAGATGCGTTGTTCTCTGCACCAACGGCGTTTCGTGCGATTAAGAAAGAGGATCCGGAAGGCGAGCACTTAAAACAGTACGACTTGTCGAATCTGAAAACCATCTTTATGGCGGGAGAACGCCTTGACCCTCCGACACTGGAGTGGGTTCAGAGCAAAGCGGACAAGCCCGTTATTGACCACTGGTGGCAAACCGAGACGGGCTGGGCCATCGCTGGCAACCCGACAGGTGTCGAAATGATGCCAGTTAAAGCTGGTTCTTCGACGAAGCCCATTCCGGGTTATCAGGTCGAAATTCTGAATGAACTTGGAGAGGCTGTCGGGCCTAACCAACAAGGCTTTGTCGCATTAAAACGTCCGCTACCACCAAGTTGTCTGCCAACGGTTTGGCGTAATCATGACCGTTTTGAAACTGGTTATCTTAGCCAGTTCCCAGGCTACTACGTGTCAGGTGATGGTGGCTATCTGGATGAAGACGGTTACCTGTTTATTATGGGACGTATTGATGACGTGATTAATGTCGCGGGACACCGATTGTCGACAGGTGAAATGGAAGAAATAGTAGGAGGCCACCCAGCGATTGCA
This sequence comes from Vibrio sp. 1159, assembly GCF_033340395.1. Classification (NCBI taxonomy): domain Bacteria; kingdom Pseudomonadati; phylum Pseudomonadota; class Gammaproteobacteria; order Vibrionales; family Vibrionaceae; genus Vibrio; species Vibrio sp. 1159. The sequence continues at coordinate 81,229 of NZ_JAWOWL010000022.1, forward strand.
GAATGTGCGGTGGTTGGTATCCACGATGATCTAAAAGGTCAGCTTCCACTTGGCTTTGTGGTACTAAAAGACGGCGTCAAAGTGGATGAGCTAGACCTTGAAGGTGAGCTTGTTGGCAAAGTGCGTAGTGAGATAGGTGCAGTTGCTTGCTTCAAGCATGCGTTGGTTGTAGACCGTTTACCGAAAACACGTTCAGGTAAAATTTTGCGTCGAACTATACGTCAAATAGCTGATGGTGAAAAATACACCGTTCCGTCAACGATTGATGACCCAAGTAGCTTGAACGAAATTGAGCGAGTGCTACGACGCTGAGAAAAACTCAATTCTAACTAACCCCTGATCCTCGAACTCTGTTGGTTGGTTCTGCCTCTGTACGTTTATTAAGTGCAGGGGCCTTTTTGTTGTTCAAACAGTACAAACGTATCGTGAAAGCATTTGTGACTTGCCAATACGACGTTTTCCTCACAAACTACAGCCATTCCATTTTTAGTGACCCTTTGTATGACCACGTTTGCGATTAAACCTGCGTGTTTTAGCGACCTAGAGTTGCTCAACGATCTTATGTTCGAGCTTCATGATGAGCATCATCTTCAATCTCCTGAGCTTTTCAAAACGGCAGAGGAGATAGAACAAGAAAAAAGCATTGCTCGATATATTGACGACCCTGAGTGCCTTGTTTACGTAGCAAAACAAGGAGATGAAATTATTGGCTTTATCTCTGGTCACTTCTGTGAACTTATTTCTACCGTCAGCCAGCCAGTTATGATGGGAAGTGTGGATGAGCTCTATGTGCTGCCTGAATATCGAAAACAAGGTACGGCGCAGGCATTGATTAATAAAATTGAATCAACGTTCTCTGATTACGGTGCAAAACAGATGTTTGTTGAAGTATGGCATTTTAACCAGGGCGCAATATCTTTGTATGAAAAACAAGGATTTGCACATCATATCCACTATTTAAGAAAACCGCTGAACGAATAATCGTATTTAACTTTAATATTGTGATTTAGGTTCATTCGAATTGAAATCATTCAGTTCGTCAATAGACTTTTCTCTATAAGTTGCTCGCAATGTTAATAAATTGATATGCACCCATATTGGTATCGGCGTTTTTGTCTGCTTGTTTATTAGTAGCACGAGGATCGTGCTTACAAAAACAAGAGGACAATATTTTGAAACTAACAAAATCGTTACTTGCTTTAGCCGTTTTGCCAATGTTCGCAAGTGCTGATGATTTGTCACAGACGCAAAATCATACTATCCAACCCCAGATCGTAGGCGGAGTAACTGCCGACCCACGTGACTGGAAATTCTACACCCAAATTGTTAGTCGTTATGGTAACCGATCATATTGTGGGGCCAGTTATATCGGGAATGGTTACGTCCTGACTGCTGCGCATTGTGTTGAGGGTGATTCTCCGAATCAGATAGCGGTTAAAATCGGTGGCGTTGTTTATAACGGTAGTGACGGTGTTCGTGCAAACGTCAGTGAGATCCATATGCACCCGGCATATCGCCGCGCGACGCTTTCTCATGACCTCGCGGTATTGAAGCTCGACTCTGTGCCTCAAGGTGTTTCTTCAGTTGAGATTGCGAATGGCAGTCTAACGCAATACGCGAGCATCGGAGATTGGCTTAGTGTTGCTGGCTTAGGGCGAACTTCTGAAGGAGGAAGCTCTCCGTCTCGATTGCAAGAGGTTGACGTCCCACTTGTGTCGGATATGACTTGCCGTCAAGCCGGTGGCAACTACACAACGGTTGGAGAAGTGTCATTCTGTGCGGGTATTCCTCAAGGTGGGATAGATTCTTGTCAGGGAGATAGTGGTGGTCCAATCGTTATTAATCGCAGTGGTGTAATTACTCAACTTGGTGTGGTCAGTTGGGGAATAGGTTGTGCTCGTCCTGGTATGTATGGGGTTTATAGCGATATCGCTGCTATGCGCAATTTTGTCGATGGTGTTATCGGAACAGCAACACCACCAAAAGAGAATGTTTCTGTTGGATACACCACTGAACAGACACTGGCATCATTTTATGTTGGGGAGTTACAGCAACATAGCTTTGTTATCCAGAATTCAGGGAACACCACGTTCACTGTGGAAAATGTTCGCGCGTTCGCTTCGGGTGTTACTGATGCAGCTGTTATTGCCAATGACCAGTGCTCTCAGGCAACGTTAGCAATGAATGCAAGTTGTCGTGTTGATGTTGAATTTGGTGCTACTCAGAGCGGAGAAGCAAGAGTGGCTTTGAACTTCAACGTTGATAAGACCAGCACACAATACCAAGCGTTAGTATCCGCTCAAGCGAAAACGGTGACAACGCCTCCCACAGATAGCTGTACAACTGCATGGCAAGCCAGCTTAGTGTATCTCAAAGGAGATACGGTTACTTGGAATGGTAAAGTTTGGCAAGCGCAGTGGTGGACTCAAGGTGATAATCCAGCAGACTCAGGGCCTTGGGATGTTTGGCAAAAAGTAGGCGATGCGAATTGCACGTCTAACTAACGATCGGGCCAGTGAATTTGATTCGTTGACCATGAGATAAGATTCATTCTTGGTTTCAACGATCAGTACATAGTTATCATAACTGGGGTTTATTGTTTGCGAATAATAAGCCCTTTTTTATTGTGTCAACTATGAGAACCCACAAAATGTGTATGACTTTGTCCTGACGTTATCTTTATATAACTGGCAGAATTGCGATCAACATTTTATGTTTTGTCTGATTTTTGTCAGGTTTGCATTAAATTATTCTCCAGTGAGCGTTGAGATCAGGTTTTACGCGATCAACTCAGTTTGGCATAACTCGTTACTTAATTTTTGTCGAAAAAGATAAGATTAACTGCCATGATTCATTGGTTATCATTATGTTTATTTAAGGTCATATTTTGTGTTGAGACAGCTGTTATTACTCATCCTTTGTTTTATTTTGTTACCTGTTTCACCGATCTCTACGGCTAAAGCCACTGCGAGCGAAGTTAAAGGAGCGCTCTGTATTGTTCGCGCTGATGACAAGTTAGTGCTAGTTCATGAAGTATTAACGGATAAGATTTCTCTACCTGGCGGAACCATTATTGATGGTGAGTCTCCACAAGTTGCTGCTCAACGAGAAACGTGGGAAGAAACCGGTATAGTGGTTACGGTTGGAGAGGAGCTTGGCAGAACGGACACTGCGGTTTTTTACGACTGTATATCAGACTCTGCCATTATCGCTTTTTCTATGAATAACTCTTTAGGTGGAAATGAACTGCCTATTTGGTTTGCCCCTCATTATGGAGTAGAAGTTGCGTCAGCGATGTTGCTTAGCCCATCTGAATTACCATCATCTTTATATCGTTATCCTGAGCAATGGCCACAAGCCACTCAGTTTTTTGATCAAGCTACCAAGCAATCAGTATCTTATGTGACTCAGTTGATCGAATCCGCGCCTTCATTTCGTCAGGTTGAATTGGCGTGGCTGATAGATTTACAGAGTTGGGTAGGGGCGTTGTCAGAAACGAGTTACGAGGTAGCTAGTCAGATCTCGAAACTCGTTATAGATCTGACAGAACCGACGGTACTACTCTTTCTATTTCCTTTTGCCATGATGCGCTTTGGTAGCCGGTTTGTGTACCGACTTTTTTTCGCAATTAGTGCAACGTCGCTTATGGTGCTTGTCGCTCAACAAGGCTTTTCGCTACCGCGCCCACATGTCTATATACCAATGATGGAGTTAACGCACAGCTTTGGCTTTAGTTTTCCTAGCTTGCCTATCGCTGTGTGGTTTTGTGTGCTGACGTTCTTGTTTCATAGAACCCAGTATTTTGGTTTGAATGGAACAACGGCAGTCTTCGTGTTCATCACTCTTACTGTGGTGTTAGGTAAGTTTTTCCTCGGCAGTGCCTTTATTTTAGATATGTTATTTGGCGCGCTGTTAGGCAGCTTGGTGGCTTGGCATGTTCTTCGACTGGAAACAAATCAAGATGTGAACGTTGATCAAGTTCTAAGCTCAAAAGGCGTCTGGTTCATTATGACTGCGGCAACAGCGGTCATCTCCGTCATCTGGCCATTACCTGTGTTTGGTCGCTGGCTAGCAATTTTAATCACTGCATCAGCGTTGGTCATGACATTTAAAGAGTCGAAAGCACATTTAGATACTCGGCAGATGATCTTTGTAACGCTGGCATTGTTGCTTGTTGATCAACTCTATTTGTACTCGGCTATTATCGTATCGTTTAGCGGTTTGTGGTCATTAGTCTTGTCGACGTTACATTATCCATTATTAATGTTGTTATTTATGCTGCTTGCAAGGAAGCTGACTTGTGAAAACCAATCGAGCAAAACGTTGCTAGATTGATGGCTGTATTTGTTATCTATTAGTATTTGAGTAAAAACAAAGCCTTGCATTACAGCAAGGCTTTTACACGTTTAGTCCACGAAAAACGCCGCTTGCCTATCTTGGACGGCTAGGGGTGTTAAACGTAAGAAGCTTAACGCAACAGACATGGCGGAAAGGGCTATGCATTGAGCACGAACTTTTCTATAGCTTTAGCGACACCGTGCTCATCATTACTTGCCGTAATGTAGTCAGCGATTTGCTTGGTTTCTTCCATTGCATTTGCCATCGCGATACCAAGGCCAGCGTATTTCAGCATGTGGTGGTCATTTTCTGCGTCACCCATACAGATAACTTCTTCCGGTTTAATTCCCAGATACTCGGCAATTGCGGCAACACCAATACCTTTGTTGCTCGCAGGGTTAAGAAACTCAAGGAAAAACGGAGCGCTTTGAACAACCGTAAACGCTTCGCGCATTTCAGCTGGCAGTGCTGCTATAACTTCTGTTAGTTTGCTTGGCTCTGCAACCATCATAGCTTTGATGATTGGATGATCGTCTTCTAGTGATTCGAAGTTCATCTCGGTGACATTTAAGCCATTTATCTTTGCTTCAATATCGGTGTAAGGGTTGTGTTCGTTGGTGATTAAACCATGAACTTGACTAAAAGCATGGACGTACGCACCTAGCTCTTCGGCTTTTCGCGCCACCAATTTTGCAGCTTTACCATCTATGATTTGCTGGTGGATGATGTCGTTTGTGCCTACGTTCTTGACCATCGAACCGTTGTAGTAAAGAACAAAATCTCGATCGGAATGGATATTCAGTTCGTCGAGCTTGTCTTGCATTCCTTCTAATGGGCGACCAGAAGCGAGAACGACAGTAACGCCTGCTTCTCGAGCTTTTGCGATCGCTTGTTTGTTTTCTTCAGAAATGGCTTTATCACTATTGAGTAGCGTGCCATCCATATCTAGTGCGATCAGTTTATACATCATTTCTTACCTTAAAGTTTTTTGGGAGCTGTCAGTGAATAAGGCTTGGTTTAACGTTAACCAGAAACCTATATTCATTACGCTATGAAACTACAAAATGGTCTATTTTAACAATTAATTTTTGGTTTAAATTGACCTAGACACGCGTGTCCATTATGGTCTTCGCCTCGAAATGTTATGAGTTGAGTGAGTTCTGCGTTGTATAAGCTAAATGAGATGTTTGAAACCATCCAAGGGGAAGGGGTTTTTACTGGAGTCCCTGCTGTTTTTGTTCGGCTTCAAGAGTGTCCGGTTGGTTGCTCATGGTGCGATACCAAACAAACGTGGTATGCAGATGAGAATGATCAACGTCAAATAGGCGATATTCTGGTGAAAACGGAAGATTCTCCGACGTGGTGTGTTGCATCTGCCGAGAACATCGTAGAGCAATATCAACAGCAAGGCTTTAATGCTAAGCATATCGTGATTACTGGTGGAGAGCCTTGTATTTATGATCTGCGCCCTTTAACAAAGGCGTTTGAAGATATGGGGTGCCAATGCCAAATTGAAACCAGTGGCACATCAGAAGTGATTACTTCAGAAAATACGTGGGTGACAGTGTCACCAAAAGTAGCAATGAAAGGTAAATTACCAGTGCTTAATAGCGCGTTAGAGCGGGCAAATGAGATTAAGCATCCAGTCGGTACCCAGAAAGACATCGACCACCTTGATGATCTTTTAGCAAATGCGAACGTGGCGGCTGAGACTATCATTGCACTACAACCAATTAGCCAGAAGCCTCGTGCTACGCAATTGTGTATTGATACGTGTATTGCCCGCAATTGGCGTTTGTCTGTTCAAACTCATAAATATTTGAGTATTGCTTAGACGAGAGACTCGTCATCATTCGAGGTAGCTTTTCTATCTAATCCCGGTTTCGCGAGTAATGCCGTTGGTAGCTTTGCTATCGAAACATTGTCGATATATCTAAACAATTTATAGCGTTGTAAAAGCTAAGCAGTGTTGGCTGTTGTGGTGTGGTGCTATCTTTGGTTCGACAATCGTTTCGCATTTAATTGATGCCACCAATCTGGCGGCATCAAAATGAAGCTCTGTTGGCTGGAGTTTCACGCTGAGATAAAACGTTTAGAAGCTAACGCAAAAGGTTTTATCCACCGCTATTACCGCTAACAAAGACTATTTGCTCGCTAAGTATTCTTCTAAGCCGCTTTGTCGCAGTAGGCACGCTGGGCATTCACCACAGCCTTTACCAACGATTCCGTTGTAACATGTTAAAGTATTGTTTTGGACAAACTCCAACATATTATGCTTATCAGCTAGAGCCCAGGTCTCGGCTTTAGTAAGCCACATTAAAGGAGTCTTAATATTGAAGGCTTTATCCATACCTAAATTGCAAGAGAGATTTAGAGAGCGAATAAAGTTGTCTCGGCAGTCAGGGTAACCACTAAAGTCTGTTTCGCAGACTCCCGTAATGATGTCTTGAATGCCAAGCTGGTAAGCATGGATACATGCGTAAGTAAGAAAGAGAATGTTTCTCCCTGGAACGAATGTATTGGGTACGTTAGCGTCGCTTAAGTCATTAGATACCGGAATGTTGTCTCTTGTCAGAGAGCTTATCGCTAACTCATTAATTGATTTTACATCCAGGACTTTGTGGCTTTTGATGTTAAGTTGCTTACCTAATTCGATAGCGATATCTATTTCATCTGAATGACGCTGGCCATAATCAAACGTTATAGCATGAACTTCATCATATGTATTTAATGCATCGATTAAGCAGGTCGTAGAGTCCTGCCCACCGGAAAAAACCACAAGTGCTTTTGTTGTAGCCATGTTGAACCCTTAGTTATGCTCTTTGATTCTTTGGTATTGATACGTATTCTTAGGCGTTTAATCCCTATTACGTACTCGACTTGTTCGTGGCGATTGCGTCCGCAATCAACTGGGCTGTGCTCTCAAGCACTCTTTGCTTGTCATCATTTGACAGCTTGTGGAGATTAACAGCAAGTTCAGCGGTGATTTCATCTTCACAAAAAAAATAGTTTAGAGGCACGTTTAGCTCATCTGCGATAAGTTTGAGCGTTTTTACGTCGGGAGTATGGCGCTCCCTTTCGTATTGATTCATCCTTGCACTTGCAGAACTATCATCCATGCCGATACGGATGCCCAGTGCTTTTTGGGACAGATTCGCTTGTTTACGCGCATGCTTAAGGCGGGCTGGGAGTGGGTTATTAAACAACACTTAAAGTTCATACGAAGGACTTGGATGACTAAGATTATCTTAGTTTTTCTGATTTGTGTATACTAAGTAATACTTAGTTATTACCGAGGTCGCCAAGGCCGTGTATGTATAGCTAAACAAGATTTCGTCTCTTTAGGTTGATTAAGTGACGTTGAATCTACTTCTTCAAAAACTGCCGTATGGAGGAGCGGGAAGAGCGAGTAAGGGCACGAGAAACCGCAGCGATTTGTAGAGCAGAACTTGCTCTTCACATAAACGTAGTCGTCTAAGTTGAAGAGCAATATTGTTCTTGATGATCAACTATATACTTAAGTAAATAACTGTGTCGCACAATAGATCAGAGCTGCTGCTAAGCTCATATTGATGACTTTGCCATATCTCTGGAATTGCGATTGAAGTAGCTTTCCTGCAACGGCCCAGACTACGTTGCTAAGGAGTGCGATCAAAGCAAGAATGAGGCTAGTCGCTAAGATCCAGTAGATATTCTGAGTGTGGGGCAGTACGAACGTAGAAATAGAGGTAATTCCATAAAGAATGATTTTCACATTAACGAACTGCAAACCGAAACCTGTTAAGAAACTGATACCTTTAGAATTATCCGATGAAGTTTTGATCTCACTCGTAGCAAGCCCCCAAGCCAACCAAACAATATAAGCTGCTCCAATCCATGTTAGCCAAGGTGTAATCACGGGCAAGAGGCTGATCATGTTATACGTGAAAGCGCCACAAAGTAGCATCAAAACAACATAGCCACAAAACATCCCCGAAATCACTTTTGTTGAGCGTTTTAGTCCATATTGCGTCGCGATGCTGAGCGATAAAATGTTGTTTGGCCCTGGTGTAATTGAAGTAATGATTACGTAAGTAAAAAATGCGGTGTAGATGGCGGTCATCTCTATCTCTCCTGTTTTTACTGCACTATACTTCGCTACAATTGATTAAAAAATTGAATAAATTAAAACTTAGACTTTTAATTTATTGAACTGTTGGTTGTGGAGTCTAGTCATGAATCTAAAACGCTTTCTTACTTTTAAAGCTATTGTTGAAGAAGGATCGTTTCTAAAAGCGTCACAGAAGCTTTATTGCACGCAATCAACCGTCACCTTTCAAATCAAGCAGTTGGAACAAGATCTGTCTTTGCAGCTGTTCGAAAAAATAGGGCGTAAGATGGTTTTGACTCAAGCAGGAGAAAAGATACTGCCTTACGTCTATGAACTGGCGCGAGTGATGGAAAATATTGAGGGAACAGCACAGCAAGAAAACTCGGAGCCGACCGGTGAATTGAAAGTGCTGATTGCTGAGACTCAACTTGCTTATAAGATGGCTAATGTTTTAAAAGAGTTCAGGATCAGAGCGCCCAATGTCAGACTCTCTCTGCAATCACAAAATTGCTATCAGATTCGAGATGAGTTGATAGAGGATAAAGCTGATTTAGGTGTGTTTTATCGAGTAGGTAATGACGATACACTCAAGGTGCACGAGTTTGAGCAGGAGCCACTGGTATTGGTTGCTTCACCGCTTTTAAAAGGGCTAGATTTAAAGAAGAGAGAGCAACATATTGATTTAGGGTTTATAAGCAATGGCCCTAAGTGCCTTTTTCGACAGATGTTTGAGAGCATTATTCAAGAGCGTGATATTAGCATCGACAACATGATCGAACTTAGCAGTATTAATACGATCAAAAATTGCGTTGAGAGTAATATTGGTATCTCTTACTTACCTCGTTTTACGGTTGAAAAAGAGTTGCAAGAGGGCAGTTTACAAGAGCTTGAGTTCACCGAATTTTCAAAGATGATCAAGCCACTCTGCGCTTATCATTCTGGGAAGTGTGTGACGCCGGCGATGGAAGTCTTTATTGATTGTATGCGTAACGAGTATGAACGGCTTTCTACTCAGAGTGGCTTTGTTGCGTAATTCGATGGAACTAAATCAAGAAACTACGATCTGAGCGGCTACGCCCATCAATCGTCGTAGC
>NZ_JAWOWL010000023.1:0-89738 GCF_033340395.1 Vibrio sp. 1159
CGGATAAATTTGCATCAAAAGCGGTCAAAAGAGCACGTTATTTCTACAGTTCTCTGAATTTATCTGCGAAAAGAGCCACTTTTTCCCAATTGGTGTACTCCACCTCTTTGGTCGTATCGGTTTCGCCACCCGTCATCGACATAATGAACCTAATCATAGTTCTGTCGAACCAGCTATAACGTGGGTAATAAAGTGCACCAGCAAAAACACCGATTAGCGTTGGTTTCCAAGGCGACTTAATTAGGAACTTGCGAATGTAGGCACTACCTTCAGGTGTATCCTTTCCTTGGTCCTCTTTACGAGCGGTTAAGTTTACGCAGAAAAATGCCACTTTATTTTGCTCCAATTGATTGAGGTTTCGCTCAATAAACTGGTATAGCTTTTTATTAAGATGGCCATAGCGAATAGAGGCGCCTATCAATACTCTGTCGTATTGGCTGAAGTCAATCGTCTCAACATTATGTAAATCCACCAGCTCACAATCGAAATCTGGAAGTTGTTCATCTATATAGTGGAGAATTTTTTTAGTCTGCCCTTCGCGGGAAGAGTATAGAAATAATGCTTTTGCCACGATTTCCCCTTAGCTACGCCAAAACGTCGGCGTAAGTAGAATAAGTAAGGTAAAGATTTCCAAACGACCAAACAGCATAGAAACTATCAATACCCATTTTGCTTTGTCGTTAACATCACCAAAGTGAAGCGCCACTTCTCCCAAGCCAGGACCGAGGTTGTTCAGAGTCGCAGCCACCGCTGAGAACGCACTAAGCTCATCCATTCCTGTTGCAATCAACCCCAACATACAAACCACAAATACCAATGCGTATGCGGAGAAGAAACCCCAAACCGCATCGACAACACGTTGCGGTAGGGCACTACCACCAACTTTGATGGTGTAAACCGCGCGTGGATGGACTAAACGTTTTAGTTCACGCGCACCTTGTAAGGTAAGAAGCAGGATACGGATCACTTTCATGCCGCCGCCTGTTGAACCAGCACAACCACCTATAAAGGAAGAGAACAATAACAGCACAGGTAAGAAGAGCGGCCAATCCGCAAAACCTGTTGTCGTAAAGCCCGCTGTTGTGGATATTGATACGGTTTGGAACAGAGCCTGATCGAAAGCATCGTATGTCGATGTGTAAGAGTGATGTTTCAGTAATAATAGAAAGCAAATGATAAATAGCAGCACTTGAATAAACAAGAAGGCGCGAAACTCAGGATCTTTCCAGTAATACTTGGGATGTACGCCACCTGATGCAAATGCAGCAAAGTGCAGTGTGTAATTACATGCAGATATAAGCAGAAAAACCACCGTAATCAGGTTAATCGCGTAACTATCAAAGTATCCGATGCTGGCATCGTGGGTAGAAAAGCCGCCAATAGCAATGGTGGAAAAGCTGTGACTGATGGCGTCAAATGGCGTCATACCAGCTAACCAAAAAGCCGAAGCACAGGCGATAGTCAGGCTCAAATAGATGTACCAAAGCGCCTTAGCAGTTTCTGCTATGCGCGGCGTCACTTTAGTATCCTTGACTGGACCTGGGATCTCGGCGCGGTAAAGCTGCATACCACCGATGCCAAGTACTGGCAAAATCGCCACCGCTAATACGATGATTCCCATACCGCCGAACCACTGCAGTAACTGTCGATAGAATAGAATCGCTTTAGGTAACTCATCCAAACCAACAATAACGGTCGCCCCGGTCGTAGTGAGAGCAGAAAACGATTCAAAAAACGCATCTGTCACTGAGACGTTCGGGTTGTCAGCAATGAGAAAGGGGATCGAGCCTGCACTGCCAAGTACTGTCCAGAATAAGACGACAATAAGAAAGCCATCTCGAGCTTTAAGCTCGTGCTTATACCTGCGGTTTGGGTACCAACAAACGGCCCCACAAAACAGCAGAACAAAAAATGTCGTGACAAAAGGCACACCAGCACCATCTCGATAGATCAGCGCAACGAGTGCTGGCGCAAGCATAGTGACACTAAAGAGTGCGAGCAGTAGCCCGACGATTCGAATAATTGAACGAAATTGCATGGATAAATTGACTAGCGAAGCTGTCCCTGTTGCTTCCTGTTTTTCATTATTGTCCGTCTAGCGGAGTGACAATTGCCTTTGCCCCGCTTTTATTGATGATTGCTTGGGTAAACGCGCTCACTTCTCGAAGCTCAATTTCCACCACTAATACGACCTGATCGCTGTATTCAGCCTCGACTTCTATCGCACCAAATTGCGGCATGATTGATTGTGCGATAGGCATAAACCCATAGTCTAACGTTAGTCTGAGCTTTGTGGTTATTTTTTTCTCAATAGTTTGAAGCAGCTTGAGCGCTTGTTGAACCCCCCCCCATACGCTTTAACCAAGCCGCCTGTACCTAACTTGATTCCACCAGAGTATCGCGTGACCACAGCCGTGATCTCCCCCACACCAGATCCAGACAGCTGAGCAAGGATCGGTTTACCTGCCGTCCCTGAAGGTTCTCCATCATCACTAAAGCCCCACTGCATCGAATCTTCTGGTCGACCAGCAACAAAGCCCCAACAGTTATGTCTAGCATCAGCGTGTTTAGCTTTGATTTGATCAACAAATGCTTTTGCAGCTTCGATACTTGGCGTGTGTGCCAAATAAGTAATGAAGACGCTCTTTTTAATTTCTTCTTCAAATTGAGCGGGCTCTGCTGGAATCAGATAAGGCTTGTCATTCATAGGATTATGGATTCAGGTCTATTTGCCTGAAGTCTATCACGAGTGTGATTTACCCGTCGCATAAGATCTGCCACAGCGCACAATGTTAAACACTTGTTTAAAAAATGTATTGAAATTAGACAATCCACGATCCAAACTAACTTTACTGGTCAAACCAGAACAAAAATAAAACGACTTCCTCGATACCTATTTGCCGAGGTACACGGCGTCGTTGAAATAGGTATACAGACAATCCACGATTGTATGTCATGGAGATAGACAATGATTTACCAAGCCGAAACCCTACAGGTAAAGGAAATACAAGATGGTATTGCAGAGCTAAGCTTCTGCTCTCCAAAATCCGTCAACAAACTCGACCTAGCGACATTAGAATCGCTAGATAAAGCTCTTGATGCGCTCATTGCCCATCAAGGCCTCAAGGGGTTGTTGCTCACTTCAGATAAAGACGCATTCATTGTAGGCGCAGACATTACCGAGTTTTTAGGTCTGTTTGCTAAAACGGATGCCGAGCTCGACCAATGGCTGCAATTTGCTAATAGCATCTTTAACAAATTAGAAGACTTACCCGTTCCGACCATCTCAGTGATCAAAGGCCACGCTCTTGGTGGCGGTTGTGAATGTGTGCTAGCAACAGACATGCGTATTGGTGACAAAACCACCAGCATCGGCCTACCAGAAACGAAACTGGGAATCATGCCTGGCTTTGGTGGTTGTGTACGCTTGCCTCGCGTTATTGGCGCAGACAGCGCAATGGAAATCATCACCCAAGGTAAAGCATGCCGAGCTGATGAAGCATTGAAAATTGGCTTACTCGATGCTGTTGTAGAGACTGATGCTTTATACGAATCAGCACTACAAACTCTTAACTCTGCAATTAACGAGAAACTTGACTGGCAAGCACGCCGAGCACAGAAAACATCTCCGCTAACGCTGAGTAAGCTTGAATCAATGATGAGCTTCACCATGGCGAAGGGTCTGGTGGCACAAAAAGCAGGTCCTCACTACCCTGCCCCAATGACAGCCGTTATCACGATTGAAGAAGGTGCTCGCTTTGCACGTAATGAAGCGTTAGACATTGAACGTAAGCACTTCGTGAAATTGGCTAAATCGGAAGAAGCAAAATCACTCGTTGGCCTATTCCTTAATGATCAATACATCAAAGGCATTGCGAAAAAAGCAGCGAAGTCAGCAAGTAAAGACACGCAACGTGCAGCCGTATTAGGTGCAGGTATCATGGGTGGCGGCATTGCTTACCAATCAGCGCTAAAAGGTGTGCCAGTCTTAATGAAAGACATCGCGCAAGGGTCGCTCGACCTAGGCATGACTGAAGCATCTAAGCTGCTGAATAAACGCTTATCTCGCGGTCGCATTGATGGCTTTAAGATGGCGGGTATTTTAGCGTCAATCACACCGAGCTTACATTACGCAGGTATTGAAAACTCTGATGTGATTGTTGAAGCTGTCGTTGAAAACCCGAAAGTAAAAGCAGCAGTTTTAAGTGAAGTTGAATCCCATGTCGGTGACGACACCGTTATCACCTCAAACACCTCAACGATTCCTATCAACCTATTGGCAAAATCACTAAAACGCCCAGAAAACTTCTGTGGTATGCACTTCTTCAACCCAGTGCATCGTATGCCTCTTGTTGAGATCATCCGTGGTGAGCACACCTCTGATGAAACCATCAATCGTGTTGTGGCGTATGCTGCGAAAATGGGCAAATCACCAATTGTCGTTAATGACTGCCCAGGGTTCTTCGTTAACCGCGTATTGTTCCCATACTTTGGCGGCTTCAGCATGCTACTTCGTGATGGTGCTGACTTTACGAAAATCGACAAAGTCATGGAGCGTAAGTTTGGCTGGCCGATGGGACCGGCGTACTTGCTTGACGTAGTCGGCATTGATACCGCGCACCACGCACAAGCTGTGATGGCTGACGGTTTCCCTGAGCGTATGGGTAAACAAGGTCGTGATGCGATTGATGCACTGTTCGAAGCAGACAAATATGGTCAGAAAAATGGTAATGGCTTCTACAGCTACACCATAGATAAAAAAGGTAAGCCGAAGAAAACCTTCTCCGAAGCGATCTTACCGGTACTTGCTGACGTTTGTGCCGATAAGCAGGACTTTGACGATCAGACCATCATTCAACGTATGATGATTCCAATGATTAACGAAGTGGTGCTGTGCCTACAAGAAGGCATCATCGCGACTCCGCAGGAAGCAGATATGGCATTGGTTTATGGTCTTGGTTTCCCTCCATTCCGCGGTGGCGTATTCCGCTATCTAGACAGCGTGGGTATTGCTGAATACGTTGAAATGGCAAAACAACACGCCGAGCTAGGTGCGATGTACCAAGTACCGCAAATGCTGATTGATATGGCGGCGAAAGGTGAAAGCTTTTACGGTGCACAACAGCAAGGTTCTATCTAAGGAGGGATTCTAAAATGACTAATCAAACAAGAAATGTTGTCGTAGTCGATTGTCTACGTACTCCAATGGGTCGCTCTAAAGGTGGTGCTTTCCGTCATACACGAGCAGAAGATCTATCTGCGCGCCTAATGAAAGGCATTCTTGCGCGTAACCCACAAGTGAACCCAAGCGAGATTGAAGACATCTACTGGGGCTGTGTACAGCAAACACTAGAGCAAGGCTTTAACGTTGCACGTAATGCGGCGCTGCTTGCTGGTCTGCCGATTGAAATTGGCGCCGTGACGGTGAACCGCTTGTGTGGCTCATCAATGCAAGCGCTTCACGACGGTACACGTGCCATCATGACTGGCGATGCTGAAATCTGCCTAATTGGTGGTGTTGAGCACATGGGGCATGTGCCAATGAACCACGGTGTAGACTTTCACCCAGGTATGTCAAAGAACGTAGCAAAAGCTGCGGGTATGATGGGCTTAACGGCTGAAATGCTTGGTAAATTACATGGTATTAGCCGTGAGCAACAAGACGAGTTTGCCGCTCGCTCTCACGCTCGTGCGCACGCAGCAACCGTAGAGGGTCGTTTTAAAAACGAAATTCTACCAATTGAAGGCCACGCAGCAGACGGCACACTGTTCACTCTGGATTACGACGAAGTGATTCGCCCTGAAACATCCGTTGAAGGTCTATCTCAACTTCGCCCAGTGTTCGACCCTGCAAACGGTACAGTAACAGCCGGTACATCATCGGCTCTGTCTGATGGTGCATCAGCGATGTTGATCATGAGTGAAGAGAAAGCCAATGAGCTTGGCTTGAAGATTCGTGCACGTATTAAAGGCATGGCCATTGCGGGCTGCGATCCTTCTATTATGGGTTACGGTCCTGTACCTGCGACGAAAAAAGCGCTCAAGCGTGCCGGTCTTTCAATTGAAGACATGGATGTGGTTGAGCTAAACGAAGCATTTGCCGCGCAGTCTCTGCCGTGTGCTAAAGACTTAGGCCTGCTTGATGTTATGGATGAGAAGGTCAACCTTAACGGTGGTGCGATAGCATTGGGTCATCCACTAGGCTGTTCTGGTTCACGTATCTCAACAACGTTGATCAACCTAATGGAAGCGAAAGACGCGAAATACGGTCTGGCCACCATGTGTATCGGTTTGGGTCAGGGCATTGCGACAGTATTTGAACGACCATAACAGTTCAAGACGTTGTTGTAGTGATCGAGCCAACAATCATAAGCAAATGAACTAGTACTAAAATTTTTAGTATTACACTTAAGGGCGACAATTGATGTCGCCCTTTGTTTTACATCAAACATGCATGAAGAGCATACATTAAATGCTCAAGTTTCATTTTATTCATAGACAAAGAAGACATACACTTAGACCAGTTGATATCTTGCTGCATGTGACCCAGAGTCATGCTACCGCACAATCGGAGAACCTTATGTTTAATGCTCTAGTTCTAAATCAAGAAGACAAACGTACTATCGCTAACATCGAGCAAATCGATGAAACACAACTGCCTGAAGGCGACGTTCTGATTGACGTTGATTACTCATCGTTAAACTACAAAGACGGTCTTGCGATCACAGGTAAAGGTAAAATCATCCGTAACTTCCCGATGGTGCCAGGTATTGACCTAGCAGGTACGGTAGTAAGCTCAGAAGACGACCGCTACCAAGTTGGTGACAAAGTTGTCCTTACTGGCTGGGGCGTGGGTGAAAACCACTGGGGTGGTATGTCTCAGCGTGCTCGTCTAAAAGCGGATTGGCTAGTACCACTACCAAAAGGTCTAGACAGCAAGAAAGCAATGATGGTTGGTACTGCTGGCTTCACTGGTATGCTGTGTGTTCAAGCACTGCTTGATGCAGGCATCAAACCTGAAAATGGCGAAATCCTAGTAACTGGCGCAAGTGGCGGTGTAGGCTCAGTCGCAGTAACGCTTCTAGCACAGCTTGGCTACAAAGTTGCTGCAGTGACAGGTCGTGTAGAGAAAAATGGCCCGCTACTTGAAAAACTAGGTGCTAGCCGCATCATCGACCGTACTGAATTTGAAGAACCAGCACGTCCGCTTGAAAAACAAGTATGGGCAGGTGCGGTTGATACTGTAGGCAGCAAAGTACTAGCAAAAGTATTGGCGCAAATGGATTACAACAGTGCAGTTGCAGCTTGTGGTCTTGCAGGTGGTTTTGATCTACCAACCACAGTGATGCCGTTCATCCTACGTAATGTTCGCCTACAAGGTGTGGACTCAGTAATGTGCCCAACAGAGAAACGTATCGCTGCATGGGAAAAGCTGGTAGAGCTACTACCAGACAGCTACTTCGAGCAAGCGTGTACTGAAGTTGCTCTTGCTGAAGCACCGAAATATGCAGAAGACATCACCAACGGTCAAGTAACGGGTCGTGTGGTTATCAAGCTATAAACACTGACTCAGTGTAAACAGACGAAGAGCCGGCATTGCTGGCTCTTTTTTGTTAGCAGTTCAGTCCCATATCTTCGATACGTTTAGCTATCAGACGACTACACTCTTCACGCACAATCGTTCTTAACCATTCTTGAGCGGGAGAATGCTCGCAACGCGCATGCCAAATCATCGAGTATTCAAACGGCGTGAATTGGAATGGTAACGGTTTCACCACCAAGTCATAACGCTCGGCAACCAGATACGCCAAATCCGCTGGCACTGTGATGATAATTGGCAAGGTATCCATGATCGCCAATGCGGCTTCTAAATGGTACGCCCGCAGGACCATTTTACGCTTAGGTTTCTCCATCAAAGCTTGTTCGATCAGTGCCTTAACACCATCACTGATGGCGATCATGGCATGTGGATGACTCAGATAATCATCCAAGCTCATTTCTTTATTCGCTAATGGATGCTGTTTTGAAAGCATACACAGCACCCCCACTCGCCCCAACACTTCACTGCGTAGAGGCTCCACCGGGCCTGTCGGGCGACAAATCGCTAAGTCTGCACCTTCATAAGTGAGCTGATCTGATAAACGGTCGTGTTGCAGTGGTAAGAAGTTGAAAGACACGTTTGGCGCTTCTTGGTAAATTCTCGGCAAAGCGAACGGTAAGATCGTTTGCATGGCATAGTCGGTGGTCACGATGTTGAAAGTCTGTACGCATTGCAATGGGTCAAACTCAACCGGAGATAACAACTGACGTAAAGACTCTAATGGTTCGCCCAATGAGCGATCGATCTCTAACGCTTTCTGAGTTGGGATCAAATGCTGTCCCTGACGAGTAAACAGCGGGTCTCCCAATAAGTCGCGTAGACGACCAAGCACACGACTCATTGCCGATTGACTCAAGTTCAGACGTGTTGCCGCCTTACTGACACTGTTTTCTTCTATCAGTACTCGCAACGCAACCAGTAAATTTAAATCTCGGCGATAGATGTCTTCCAGTTCCACGAATTAGCCACTTATTTTGTATGTGTTTGGGTAAATTGTACTCTTTAGGCAAAAAAAATCCCGCCTTTCAGCGGGGAAGCCCAAGAAAAATGGGGATAGTGTCGGAATGAAGTGTCGGTAAAAATAGGTGAGCGTTATTAAAAGCATTCTGATCCAAGCAAGAAGCGCTAATTTTCTTGCTCAGATGCGCCAGACCATCTGCGCATCTCGATCCAAATCCCAATAATAGTGGCAACCATGCCTACTAGAGGCGTCAAAGAGGTGTCAGCTGGCGTCCTGAGTACCAATGCACAAAACGAGATAAAACACAGCACTGAGTAAATCGTAAGTCTGTCTAACGCTGTTAACATTGCCTCTCCCTTGCCAGTTGTTACCAAATTGTTAATTTAAGGTAAAACAAAAAATTCGGTTTGCCAAGTGGTTATTGAATATTTTTTCAACGAAAGTAAAATTCAACGCTCAGTTAGTTACGAGAATCACACTATGAGCTTTAATCCTGAACTGGCAAACAAGACATTAGAGGCGGAAGGACTGCGCTGCCCAGAGCCAGTGATGATGGTCAGGAAGACAATTCGCAACATGCAAGATGGTGAGATTTTGCTGGTCAAAGCAGACGATCCATCCACAACTCGAGACATTCCGAGTTTCTGCCGCTTTATGGACCATCAATTAGTTGCGGCACAAACGGAGCAAGTTCCGTATCAGTACCTGATCAAGAAAGGATTGGAATAATCTGGTCGAACTAAAAACGGCAGCCTATATTGGCTGCCGTTTGTTTATTCGTCGTATTCGAGTGTGCGAACTTCTGATTGGAGCTTGTTAAGTTGTTTCTTCATTGCCCGCATCTCTTCATGCATAGGAATGATGTGAGCGACACGAATCCACGCTTCTACTGTCAATCCAGTAAGAACGAACGATCCTGCTACAATCGGTAACCACATATCAGTTAGCACCATCGCTAGTAAACACAGCGCTAAACCAAAAGTGAATAAATAACTCTGACTCTTCGGGGACATCCCCATGTAACGTGTAAGCATAAACTTGCCCTCTCGCTATCATTCACACCATTAAACTACCATGACAAGTATGACACTTATATGTCATCCGTCACGCAACGGAACGATTTTGAGTCAGAGTTTGAACTCGCGCAGCACGCCACTAATGATTGATAACTCACATCATTTCACGTGCAAAAAATCAGAACAGTGCAGCCCCTATTGCCAGAGCAATAAACAAAAATGCGGTGATTTTACGGATCAGCCCTAAAGGCATCTTGTCGGCCGACAATTTACCAATCAGGACCACAGGTACATTCGCCAGCAGCATACCGATTGTGGTACCGATAATCACCAAACTTAACGCATCCGCGTATTGCGCCCCTAAGATGGAAGTGGCGATCTGAGTTTTATCGCCTATCTCCGCAACGAAGAACGCGATAAAGCTGGCAATAAATGGGCCTCGATTAGAAATCTGCTCGTCATCATCCAGTTTGTCCGGGATCAGAACCCAAGCCGCCATCGCGACAAAACTGACCACCAGCACCCACTTTAAAATCTCAGGTGATAGATAGTCTGCGACAACCACACCTAACCATGCAGCCAAAGCGTGGTTGGCAATAGTTGCCAAAAAGATTGCTGCAATAATTGGGATTGGTTTTCGGTAACGACTTGCGAGTAATAGAGATAGCAATTGGGTCTTATCGCCAATTTCTGCTAACGCTACAGTAGTAATTGAAATAGCTAAAACGCTCACGACATGCTCATTGGGGCAGGGATTATTATTTTTAACCGAAGACAAACCTCACGCCCCTACCCCGGTTCGTGATGATTTGTCTAAGGTCTTGCTAAACTTGAAAGGCTTCAAGTCTCGAACGCCATGGTGATTTTGCACCAATTATGTTGACGGACGAACCAGATGAAACAGAAACTTCATCAGGTAAGCTACTCCCCAAAGACAGGCGCAATTCTAGCCACCTTTGTTGCGCTTCTCAAGAGCCAAAGCAGGCAAAAACTCCCTTTTAGGAAAAATACAGCAGATAACGCGGTAAAAATTCATTAAAGGAGAAAATCGCCCACGAATTAATCAAGATTAGCTCTACTCCCATGCTCAATATCTGGTTATACTAGATTGTTAATTTATTCAACCGTAATTACTCTTTATCGCCGTTGTTAGAGTTGAAAAACTCGGCATAGATGACGAATTAACGAGTAACAAGAGAATCGCGCGAACCTGACTTATGCAAAAATACGATATCAAAACCTTCCAGGGAATGATCCTCGCGCTGCAGGATTATTGGGCTCAAAATGGTTGTACCATTGTTCAACCGCTAGATATGGAAGTGGGTGCGGGTACCTCTCACCCAATGACCTGTCTACGAGCGCTTGGCCCAGAGCCAATGTCGACAGCTTACGTACAACCTTCACGTCGTCCTACTGATGGCCGTTACGGTGAAAACCCTAACCGTCTTCAGCACTACTACCAATTCCAAGTAGCGCTAAAACCATCGCCTGACAATATTCAAGAGTTGTACCTTGGCTCCCTTGAAGTTCTTGGTATTGACCCTCTTGTACACGACATCCGTTTCGTAGAAGACAACTGGGAAAACCCAACACTAGGCGCATGGGGTCTGGGCTGGGAAGTTTGGCTAAACGGCATGGAAGTGACTCAGTTTACTTACTTCCAGCAAGTTGGTGGTCTTGAGTGTAAGCCAGTAACTGGTGAGATCACTTACGGTATCGAACGTCTAGCAATGTACATCCAAGAAGTAGACTCTGTTTACGACCTAGTTTGGAACATCGCACCAGACGGCAGCAAAGTGACTTACGGTGACATCTTCCACCAAAATGAAGTAGAGCAATCGACTTACAACTTCGAGCACGCAGACGTTGAATTCCTATTTGGCTTCTTCGAACAGTGTGAAAAAGAGTGTAAAGAGCTACTTGAGCTTGAAAAGCCACTGCCACTACCTGCTTACGAGCGCATCCTAAAAGCCGGTCACGCATTCAACCTACTAGACGCACGTAAAGCGATCTCAGTAACTGAACGCCAACGTTACATCCTACGCATCCGCAACCTGACGAAAGCAGTTGCAGAAGCATACTACGCATCGCGTGAAGCTCTTGGCTTCCCAATGTGTAAGAAAGAACAAGCGTAAGGGGTAGAGTAACATGGCAAAAGAATTTCTAATCGAGCTAGGTACAGAAGAGCTACCACCAACGCAACTTCGCACTCTAGCTGAAGCATTCGCAGCAAACTTCGAAGCAGAACTAAAAGGCGCTGAGCTTGCTCACGAAGGCGTGAAATGGTTCGCGGCACCTCGTCGTCTTGCACTTAAAGTCGCAGCACTAGCAGACAGCCAGTCTGACAAAGTTGTTGAAAAGCGTGGTCCTGCGGTTTCTGCAGCGTTTGACGCGGAAGGCAACCCAACAAAAGCGGCTCAAGGCTGGGCACGCGGTTGTGGCATCACGGTTGACCAAGCAGAGCGCATGGCTACAGACAAAGGTGAATGGCTACTGTTCAAACAAGAAGTGAAAGGTCAGCCAACGTCTGAGATCGTAGTTGAACTTGCAGCGAAAGCACTAGCAAACCTACCTATCGCAAAGCCAATGCGCTGGGGTAACAAAACGACTCAATTTATCCGTCCAGTTAAGACGCTAACCATGCTAATGGGCAGCGACCTAATCGAAGGCGAGATCCTTGGTGTCGCTTCTGACCGCACTATCCGTGGTCACCGCTTCATGGGTGAGCAAGAGTTCACTATCGATTCTGCTGAACAATACCCTGAGATCCTAGAAGAGCGCGGTAAAGTAATGGCAGATTACGAAGCGCGTAAAGCAATCATCCTCGCTGACGCACAAAAAGCGGCAGCAGCGGTTGGCGGTATCGCTGACCTAGAAGATGACCTAGTAGAAGAAGTAACGTCTCTGGTTGAATGGCCAGTGGTACTAACAGCGAAGTTTGAAGAAGAGTTCCTAAAAGTGCCTTCTGAAGCGTTGGTTTACACCATGAAAGGTGACCAGAAGTACTTCCCTGTTTATGACGAAAACAAGAAGCTACTACCTAACTTCATCTTCGTATCGAACATCGAATCAAAAGAGCCTCGTTACGTAATCGAAGGTAACGAGAAAGTAGTTCGCCCTCGTCTTGCTGACGCAGAGTTCTTCTTCAACACAGACCGTAAGCGTCCGCTTATCGACCGTCTACCTGAACTAGAGCAAGCGATCTTCCAAAAGCAACTGGGTACGATCAAAGACAAAACAGACCGCATCACAGAACTTGCTGGCTACATTGCTGAGCAAATCGGTGCTGACGTTGAGAAATCAAAGCGTGCTGGTCTACTAGCAAAATGTGACCTAATGACCTCAATGGTATTCGAATTCACGGATACTCAAGGTGTTATGGGTATGCACTATGCTCGCCACGACGGTGAAGCAGAAGAAGTTGCAGTCGCACTGAACGAGCAATACATGCCTCGTTTCGCAGGTGATGAACTACCATCTAACGGCGTTTCAACTGCAGTTGCAATGGCAGACAAGCTAGACACTATCGTAGGTATCTTCGGTATTGGTCAAGCGCCTAAAGGCAGCGACCCATTCGCACTTCGCCGCGCATCTCTAGGTGTACTACGTATCATCGTTGAATACGGCTACAACCTAGATCTTGTTGACCTAGTCGCGAAAGCGAAGTCACTGTTTGGCGACCGCCTAACCAACGACAACGTTGAGCAAGACGTTATCGAGTTCATGCTTGGTCGTTTCCGTGCTTGGTACCAAGACGAAGGCTTCAGCGTAGACATCATTCAAGCGGTTCTAGCTCGTCGTCCGACGAAACCAGCAGACTTCGACCAACGAGTTAAAGCGGTTTCTCACTTCCGTGAACTAGAAGCAGCAGAGTCTCTAGCAGCAGCGAACAAACGTGTAGGTAATATCCTAGCGAAATTCGACGGCGAACTAGCAGCAGACATCGACCTAGCACTTCTACAAGAAGACGCAGAGAAAGCACTAGCAGAAAGCGTTGAAGTAATGACTGAAGCGCTAGAGCCAGCATTTGCTACAGGTAACTACCAAGAAGCCCTAAGCAAGCTAGCTGACCTACGTGAACCAGTTGATGCGTTCTTTGATAACGTAATGGTAATGGCAGACGACGAAGTACTTAAGAAGAACCGTCTGACACTACTGAACAACCTGCGTAACCTGTTCCTACAGATCGCAGACATTTCTTTGCTTCAAAAGTAATTCATTACTCTTCGAAGTGATTAAGAAATAACTAAAAGGGAAGCTGATGCTTCCCTTTTTTGTTGCCTTCAAACCGATGAAGGTGACGCTTATTATTCATTTTGTGAACAAGACTAAAATTTGTAGGGTGAGACGCGTTTAACTTGTTGGTGTAGAGCTCGGATTGTAGAGGCACAGTTTTGCTATAACTGGACTGTTTATTCGGGGGAAGGACACAATGAAAAAAACAATTCTCGCACTCTCTATCGGTCTACTGAGCGCCTGCAGCCAGATACCAGAAAATGCCATCGTATTAAACGTTGGTGATGACACTGCTGTTTTTGAGGAAAACTCACAAGGCTTACTTGTCGCTGAGCAAAAACTCGAAAAAGGCAGCTACACCTTTACCATTGCCGACAGTAATCAAAGCTGTGGCAGTAGCTTTGCCCTAGCAGAAGAAGATCGCATCAAATTCAATCGTCCATTAAAAATGGATAACTGCGCCACTGACGCAGAAATGCCGCTGCGCATCTTCAAAGCCAATACCTATCAATTTACGCTCAATCCAACCACCAATGAGCTGACGGTAAAAATCAAACCAAAACAGAGTCAGGACATCACCTACTCTTGCCCTGTCGCAACTGACACGCCAAAAACCATCAACGTTGCCCAAACCTTTAATGATGGCACTGTCGTTCGTGATGCCTTAACCGGACAAGAAACCACTGTCGCCAATGGCAGCGTCACCATGCAACCGGGTCCTATGAGCCAAGGTCTATTGCTGCTAGAAGAAGTTGAACAGCAAGCCGACAAACCGTTCAGTTGGGACAATGCGACGGTGTACTTCGTCATGACCGACCGCTTCTACAATGGCAACCCAGACAACGACAACAGCTACGGTCGCAGCAAAGACGGAAAATATGAGATTGGTACCTTCCACGGTGGTGACTTATCGGGTCTAACGAAAAAACTCGATTACATCGAATCACTTGGTGTCAATGCTATCTGGATAACCTCACCACTGGAACAAATCCACGGCTGGGTTGGCGGCGGCGATAAAGGCGACTTTAAGCACTACGGCTACCACGGCTACTATCACCAAGATTGGACCAAGCTTGATGCCAACATGGGTACCGAAGATGAACTCAGAACCTTCGTCGATACTGCCCATAAGAAAGGTATCCGCGTGATTTGGGATGTGGTCATGAACCACACAGGTTATGCGACATTAGCAGACATGCAGGAATTCGGATTTGGTCAGCTTTACCTTGATGACCAAGAAGCCAAAGAAGTCTTTGGTGAAAAATGGACCGACTGGCAGCCAAAATCAGGACAAAGCTGGCACAGCTTCAACGACTACATCAAATACGGTGATAGCGAAGCGTGGGATAAATGGTGGGGCAAAGACTGGATTCGCACTGACATTGGTGACTACGATGCTCCGGGCTACAACGACATCACCATGTCTTTGAACTACCTACCGGATCTCAAAACCGAATCGACTCAGAAAACCGGATTACCAAACTTCTTCCGCAATAAAGACACCAATGCGCAAGATGAGCTGCAAACCCCACGTGAACATCTGATTACGTGGTTATCCGATTGGGTGCGCGACTATGGCATTGACGGCTTCCGTGTCGACACCGCTAAACACGTTGAAATGGAAGCGTGGGCAGAGTTGAAAGCCAGCACCACCCAAGCGCTTGCTCAATGGAAACAAAACAACCCGGACAAAGCCTTGGATGACCTACCTTTCTGGATGACAGGTGAAGTATGGGCACACAGCGTGGTGAAAAGCCCGTATTTCGATAACGGCTTCGACTCCATCATCAACTTCGAGTTCCAATCTGATGTAGCACCAAAAGCGCTGAAGTGTTTCGCTCAACTTGATAATGATTACCGCCGTTATGCAGAACGCATCAATACCGATCCTGAGTTCAATGTGTTGAGCTACCTGTCTTCACACGATACACAGCTGTTTTGGTCGGCTCGCAGCCGCAGTTTTGATGACCAAGCTCGTGCCGCGAATGCACTGATGCTGGCTCCCGGTGCAGTACAGATCTATTACGGTGATGAGATAGCTCGTGATTTTGGCATTACTGGTTCAGACACCCACCAAGGCACACGCTCAGATATGCCATGGGATAAGATTCATGGCGAGCGAGAAGATCTACTGCAACATTGGCAAAAGTTGGGCGAATTCCGTAAACGCCACCCAGCGGTAGCTCAAGGTAAGCACATCACTCGCAACCAAGAAGGTTACTACGCGTTCGAACGCCAATACCAAGACGACAAGGTGCTGATTGTTTACACCGGTGAGTAAATCACACTCTCTCCACCAGCAAGGGAAGCATAAGCTTCCCTTTTTTATTGTTCTTTTTGCCCTTTTGTCTCGTTCCTCTGGTCTGATGACGCACTTTTTTCTTTTTCGGCTTAATTCACACTTTGCGTTAATTACACATTGAGGTAAGGTCAAGGATTACTCGATAAGCCGATAAAACATCGGCATAAACATACACAAAGCAATCACAATGAATTAGGTATAAGTCAGCATGCAGTTCTCAAAGTTTGGTGAAAAATTTAATCAGTATTCAGGTATTACGCAGTTAATGGACGATTTGAACGATGGTCTGCGCACACCAGGTGCCATCATGCTCGGTGGAGGTAATCCTGCCGCCATTCCTGCCATGCTCGATTACTTTCACCAAGCCAGTGAGGAAATGCTCGCCAGTGGGGAGCTCGTCGCCGCCCTCGCCAACTACGATGGCCCGCAGGGTAAAGACGCGTTCGTCAAAGCGCTAGCTCAGTTATTCCGTGAAACTTACGGCTGGGATATTTCCGAAAAAAACATCAGCCTAACTAACGGTAGCCAAAGTGGCTTTTTCTACTTGTTCAACTTGTTGGCAGGTAAACAGCCAGACGGTTCGCACAAGAAAGTGCTACTGCCTATCGCGCCTGAATACATCGGTTATGGTGATGCTGGCATTGATGAAGATATCTTTATCTCTTACCACCCAGAAATCGAGCTGTTAGATAACGGCCTGTTTAAATACCACGTCGATTTTGAGCAGCTAACCGTCGACGACTCTGTTGCGGCAATCTGCGCGTCTCGCCCAACTAACCCAACGGGTAATGTACTGACAGATGAAGAAGTACGTAAGCTGGACAAGCTAGCACGTGAGAACAACATCCCACTGATCATCGATAACGCCTACGGTCTACCTTTCCCGAACATCATCTTTGAAGATGTCGAACCGTTCTGGAATGAAAACACCATCCTATGCATGAGCCTATCTAAGCTTGGTTTACCGGGCGGGCGTTGTGGCATTGTGATTGCGAGTGAAGAAATCACTCAAGCGTTAACCAATATGAACGGCATCATCAGCCTAGCGCCGGGCAGTGTTGGTCCAGCGCTAGCAAACCATATAATTGGCAAAGGTGATCTGCTTAAACTGAGTTCAGAGGTGATTAAGCCGTTCTACAAGCAAAAATCACAACGTGCGGTTGAACTGCTCCAACAAGCAATTACCGATGAGCGATTCCGCATCCACAAGCCGGAAGGCGCTATCTTCTTGTGGTTATGGTTTGATGAACTGCCAATCACAACAATGGAACTGTACCAACGCTTGAAAGCGCGTGGCGTATTGATTGTCCCTGGTGAATATTTCTTTATTGGTCAGCAAGACGAGTGGGATCACGCGCACCAATGCCTGCGTATGAACTACGTTCAAGATGATGAGATGATGCAAAAAGGCATTGCGATTATCGCTGAAGAAGTGGAAAAGGCTTACCGCGAAGGTAAATAGACGGATTGAACTCAGCCGTTCTTCTCTTTGAAATTACGGCTTTAAAATAGCGGATTTGAAAACCCCCAAACTAAAAAGAGCGCCGATATGGCGCTCTTTCTCATTCTATAACCGGGTGGTTAACTGATTAGTTGTTCTCAATCAGGTTGTTACCACCGATAGCAATCTTACGTGGTTGCATGGCTTCAGGGATTTCACGAACTAAATCGATATGAAGCAGACCGTTTTCCATTGATGCACCCACGACTTTTACGTAATCCGCTAGCTGGAATTTACGTTCAAAATCACGTTCTGCAATACCTTGGTAAACGTAGTTTTTGCCTTCTTCTGCTTTACGTTCGCCCTTCACAATCAACATGTTTTCGTTTTGAGTCAGATCGAGCTGTTCTTCAGCAAAGCCAGCAACGGCCATAGTAATACGGTAGTTGTGCTCGTCTTTTTGCTCAATGTTGTATGGAGGGTAACCGCCAGAAGTATTTTTCGCTGTATTCGCTTCCATCAGGTTTAGTAGACGATCAAAGCCAATTGCATTACGGTATAGTGGTGAGAAATCTACATTACGCATAAATCTATCCTCTTAATTAAGCAATAGTCTTAGTTCAGATGAGTTTCATCCTACTGGCGTGTTTATGCAAAAACCAACGCCGAACTAAGAGATTCTTATCATTCCACTGGCCTTGGTTTGGCTCGGAGACATGATATTGAATCTAAAGGTTTAAGTTGTGTGCTAAAACGCCATATCCTCTTCTGAGCGATCTCGTTTTAGCGATTTCAGAGGGCTGGTCTTCTAGTCTCTAGCAAGCCAGTCACCCTCTTCACAACTAGATATAAGGTCGTCAAAAATGACTTTCAAGGGAAAAAATAAAAAATTTTTAAAGCATCCACTATCCCCTTGAACAGCTTAGTTCCTCATCACTTCGCGATCAGTGATAAAAAGCCCGCCGTTCTGGAGGGCTCAATCTACACTTTACTTGCGGGAGGATTTACGCGCTTTTACAACGCCCTTTTCTGCCGCCTTTTCCTGCTTTAGTTTGCGCTTTTCTTTTAGACTCAACTGCGGTTGTTTCTTTTCTTTCTTACTCATGACTTCACCTCTATTTATTGGCACAACAGACAACCACACAGCATTTTCTGAGCTGGTGGCTGCGATTGATGAACAATTTCAGTAATCACAAAGCAGCGTCGCTGATTAAAAATTTCCACTTCGAGCGCATCATTTTTAGCTCGACCTAACAGTCGAGACCCCAAATAAGAATCGACCGCGAGCATACCTGTCATGGGTTGCCCCTTACGCGAGCTGACCAATGTCATGCGATATTGATAGGCGCGTTCAACATCCACTAAGCGAACCGTGTCCCCAACCGCAATACGAGCTCGGTTACGGCAATGGGCTTGTTGCTCGCAGGTTTCAAATAGCGATAACAACCTTAGTGGTGATTGATAGGTTAAAAAGCGACTGGTTAACCACCAAGTTCGCAGCGCCAAGCAGTACGCCGAGAACCAGCGTTCAAACATGATTATT
Organism: Vibrio sp. 1159; assembly: GCF_033340395.1. NCBI lineage: Bacteria > Pseudomonadati > Pseudomonadota > Gammaproteobacteria > Vibrionales > Vibrionaceae > Vibrio > Vibrio sp. 1159. The sequence continues at coordinate 19,100 of NZ_JAWOWL010000023.1, forward strand.
TCCTTCTTAATGCCTTGTCTTACAAATAAATTCAGTGCATTGAACCGGAAGTGCATCACTTCCGGCTTAGTTCAGGAAAGTCATCACCATTTTCTTAGTCTCCTTAATCAACAGCTCTTCAGCACTATAGCGAGCAGAAAAAAGAAAGCAAAAGCGCTCAAGCGAACAAAATGGCGAGAAAAAAAGAAAACAGATATAAAATGGCAGGCTTGATCGCGTTGTTGGCAGTTAGTACCAGAAAAACATCCGCTTTAGCAGAAAGTGGCGATTTTAGCTGGTGGTAAAACAAAAAAAGCAGCGATTTCTCGCTGCTTTTTACTATCACGAACAGTGTCGTTATACGTCTAGGTTCGCTACTTTCAGTGCGTTCTCTTCGATGAAGTTACGACGAGGCTCTACTTGGTCACCCATTAGCGTCGTGAACAGTTGATCTGCGCCTACCGCATCTTCAATCGTTACCTGCATCATACGACGTGTTTCTGGGTCCATGGTGGTTTCCCAAAGTTGGTCTGGGTTCATCTCACCTAGACCTTTGTAGCGCTGACGGCTTAATCCACGCATTGACTCTTTCACTAACCAGTCAAGCGCTTCTGCAAAGTTTGCCACTGGCATAGTACGCTCACCACGTTTGATGTACGCGCCTTCTTCCAGAAGTCCATCAAGTGCTTCTGATAGATCGGCCAACTTGCCGTACTCTTTCGAGTTTAGGAAGTCGATGCTAATTGCATGTCCGTGCGTCACGCCGTGAGTACGAACCACAATCTTAGGCAAGTTTAAGCCTAGCTCTTCGTGCTGCTCAACTTCGTAGCTGTACTGACTTGCACCCACTTCTTTCGCATTCAGCTGTTCAATAAGCTGCTTCGTCCAAGCTTCCACAACTGATGCGTCATGGCATTGCTCTGGCGTTAGGCGAGGAGTGTAAATCAACTCGTTTACCAAAGCACTTGGGTAGCGACGGCTCATACGTTCCGCCAGTTTAATACCCGCATTGTACTGTTGAACAAGCTTCTCTAGTGCTTCACCTGCCAGTGCAGGTGCTTCTGCGTTTACGTGTAGCGATGCATTGTCCAGAGCCAATGATACTTGGTATTGGTTCATCGCTTCTTCATCTTTGATGTACTGCTCTTGTTTGCCTTTTTTCACTTTGTATAGTGGTGGCTGAGCGATGTACACATAGCCACGCTCGATAAGCTCTGGCATTTGACGGTAGAAGAAGGTCAACAGTAGCGTACGGATGTGCGAACCATCGACATCGGCATCGGTCATGATGATGATGTTGTGGTAACGAAGCTTGTCCGGGTTGTACTCGTCACGACCGATACCACAACCTAGTGCGGTGATCAGTGTTGCTACTTCTTGAGAAGATAGCATCTTGTCGAAACGTGCTTTTTCTACGTTAAGAATCTTACCTTTTAGCGGTAGGATTGCTTGGTTCTTGCGGTTACGGCCTTGTTTTGCGGAGCCGCCTGCCGAATCACCCTCCACTATGTATAGTTCAGAGAGTGCCGGATCTTTTTCCTGACAGTCTGCAAGTTTACCTGGAAGACCAGCTAGGTCTAGTGCACCTTTACGGCGCGTCATTTCACGAGCTTTACGCGCAGCTTCACGTGCACGTGCTGCATCGATGATTTTCGAACAAACCATCTTCGCTTCTGTCGGGTTCTCAATCAGGAACTCAGACAGTTTTTCACCCATTGCAGACTCAACAGCTGATTTCACTTCAGAAGAAACTAGTTTGTCTTTTGTTTGGCTTGAGAACTTAGGATCAGGCACTTTCACCGAAACAACCGCAGTTAGGCCTTCACGCGCATCGTCGCCTGAAGTCGCTGTTTTCGCTTTCTTCGAGAAACCTTCTTTATCCATAAAGCTGTTCAATGTACGTGTTAGCGCAGCACGGAAACCAGCAAGGTGAGTACCACCATCACGCTGTGGGATATTGTTGGTAAAGCAGAAGATGTTCTCTTGGAAACCATCGTTCCATTGCATCGCCACTTCAACTGAAATGCCGTCTTCACGCTCAGAGTTAAAGTGGAAGATTTTTTCGATGATTGGCGTTTTGTTGGTGTTTAGGTGATCAACGAACGCTTGAATACCACCTTCATACATGAAGTGATCATGTTTGTCCGCTTCACGTTCATCAACCAATTTGATCGACACACCAGAGTTCAGGAATGACAGTTCACGCAGGCGTTTCGCCAGAATGTCATAGTGGAACTCTGTGTTAGAGAACGTCTCGGCACTTGGCCAGAAACGAATTTGTGTACCGGTTTTATCCGTATCACCCACAACGGCTAGTGGCGCTTGAGGCTCACCATGGCGGTAGGTTTGCGTATGGATATGGCCACCACGATGAATCGTTAGCTCAACTTTCTCTGATAGTGCGTTTACTACTGAAACACCTACCCCGTGAAGACCACCCGATACTTTGTATGAGTTATCGTCGAACTTACCACCCGCGTGAAGAACCGTCATGATTACTTCTGCTGCAGAGACATTTTCCTCTGAGTGGATTTCTGTTGGAATGCCACGACCATCATCGCTAACGGAAACCGAGTTATCCTCATGAATTGTCACAACGATGTCTTTACAGTGACCTGCCAACGCTTCATCAATTGAGTTATCCACCACCTCGAAAACCATGTGGTGAAGGCCGGTGCCGTCGTCCGTATCGCCGATGTACATTCCTGGACGCTTACGTACCGCATCCAGACCCTTCAGTACCTTAATACTCGATGAATCGTAATTTTCAGACATGAGTTTCTCTCTTCTAGTTTGACTCTATCCTGCCATGTTCCACATGAAACAATTTACCGTTATCGTCCAACATATCGGCGATTTGGCTTTCAGTGATAGAGCTTACAAATACTTGTGCGCCCGTCTCTTTTAAGCAGTCAGCAAGACGCTTGCGACGTTGGCTATCTAATTCCGACGCGAAGTCATCAATTAGGTAAATGCATTGTTTACCGGCCATCTCTGTCAGGTGTTGCCCTTGCGCTACACGCAATGCACACACCATGAGTTTTAATTGACCGCGTGACAGAACATCTTCAACGGGCGTTCCGTTCACTTTAATGCGCAAATCAGCTTTGTTTGGGCCACTAAAGGTGTATCCCAATGCCTGATCACGCTCAAAATTCTTTTCTAGTATCTCGTGGTATGGAGTGTCTTTATCCCAGCCACGATAATACTTCAATTGGATCTCAAATTCTGGCAAAAATGTCTGACAGATAGTTTCTGCGACAGTTTTCATCTGCTCGATGTAACTTGCTCGCCATTGGCTGATGTTTTCAGCCAATCCTGCCATTTCCTGATCCCAATAACTGAGCTCACGATAACTATTGGCGGTTTTCAACAACGCGTTGCGCTGCTTGTTCAGGCGCTTGAACCTTCCCCATGCTTGATAAAAAGCGGGCTCGGTATGAAACACGCCCCAATCAATAAACGCACGACGATGTTTAGGGCCATCTGTCAGTAAATCAAACCCTTCTGGGTGTATCAACTGCAGAGGCAGAACTTGTGCCAGCTGCGCTAATTTTTGTCCAGATTGACCGCCTATTTTAACCTCTGTTGAGCCATCACGCTGCTTATTAATGCCGATAGGTAGCTCAAATTGATCCGAGTTCAAAAAACGACCATGAACAAACAGTTCGTCACACTCATTTTGTATCACTCGTCCGGTGAGAGAGCTCTTGAATGAGCGGCCATGCCCGAGCAGATAAACCGCTTCTAAGACACTGGTTTTACCGCTGCCGTTCGGCCCGATAAGAAAGTTAAAGCCTGCTGATAACTCAATATCACAGGCTTTAATGTTTCGAAACTGCTGAATGATGAGACGAGAAAGAGGCATTCAGTTGGCTTATAGACGAATTGGCATCACCACGTACATGGCACTGTCATCGTCGGCATTTTCAATCAACGCGCTAGCGTTAGCATCCGACATCGACACACGTACATTTTCACAACGCAACGTGTTCAGGACATCAAGTACATAGCTTACGTTAAAGCCGATTTCGATGGCGTCACCTTCAAAGGTTACATCAAGCATCTCTTCCGCTTCTTCTTGTTCTGGGTTATTCGCGGTTATGCGCATTTCAGTATCAGCCAGATTCACACGCACGCCACGGAATTTTTCGTTGGAAAGAATAGCAGCGCGAGAGAAGGCTTGGCGCAACTCGTCACAACTTGCTATTAGTGTCTTATTGGTGCTCTGAGGCAATACACGGCGGTAGTCAGGGAAACGACCATCAACCAACTTAGAGGTAAAAGTAAAGTTATTCACCTCAGCACGAACATTGGAGCTACCGATCTGAAGTACTACAGGCTGCTCTGGCGCATCCATCAACTTTACTAATTCTTGCACACCTTTGCGTGGCACGATGATTTGCTTCTGCGCAAAGTCCGCACCTAGCTGAGTTTGCGATACCGCCATACGGTGGCCGTCCGTCGCCACGCTGCGTAACGTGGTGCCGTCAATTTCAAACAACATGCCGTTGAGGTAGTAACGAACGTCTTGATTCGCCATCGAGAACTGAGTTTTGTCGATCAGCGTACGTAGATCGGCTTGGCTCAGTGATACTTCCACTTCGCTTTGCCAGTCTTCAATATTAGGGAAATCGTTCGCAGGAAGCGTTGCCAATGAGAAACGGCTGCGACCAGAGCGAACTTGTACGCGATCACCTTCTAATACAAATGTGATGATCGCATCGTCCGGTAAACCACGGCAGATATCGAGAAACTTACGCGAAGGAACGGTAATGCTGCCCGCTTCAAAATCACCTTCTAGCGTCACTTTGCTTACTAACTCTACTTCAAGATCGGTTGCCGTCATCGACAATACGTTCTCTTCTACTTTAAGAAGTAGGTTACCCAAGATTGGCAGAGTTGGTCGGCCACCTAAAGCGCCCGAAACCTGCTGTAGCGGTTTGATTAAATGACTACGTTCAATGGTAAATTTCATGCTTGGCTCTTTACGCTGTCAGCTCAATAAATGATTTGCTTAGAATACCGTTATTCTAACCGATTACGAAGACAGGGTGCGAATCAAGTTAGAGTAATCTTCTTTAATGTCGTGGCTCTCTTCACGCAGCTGCTCAATCTTGCGACAAGCATGAAGTACGGTCGTATGATCGCGGCCCCCAAACGCATCGCCAATTTCAGGCAAGCTATGGTTGGTTAGTTCTTTTGCTAACGCCATGGCCAGCTGACGAGGACGCGCAACAGAACGAGAACGACGCTTAGACAGCAAGTCCGCTACTTTAATCTTGTAGTATTCCGCCACTGTCTTTTGAATGTTATCGATCGTCACCAGCTTCTCTTGTAGAGCAAGCAGATCGCGCAGCGCTTCACGAACAAAATCAATCGTAATTGGACGACCAGTAAAGTTCGCGTTCGCGATAACACGGTTCAGTGCACCTTCGAGCTCACGAACGTTCGAACGCAGACGCTTGGCAATGAAGAATGCCACTTCATCAGCAAGGTGGATTTGGTGATCTTCGGCTTTTTTCATCAAGATCGCCACACGCGTTTCAAGCTCAGGCGGCTCGATCGCAACAGTAAGACCCCAACCAAAGCGAGATTTAAGACGATCTTCAACGCCATTAATTTCTTTAGGATAACGGTCAGACGTTAGAATGATCTGCTGATTACCTTCCAATAGTGCGTTGAAGGTATGGAAGAATTCTTCTTGTGAACGTTCTTTATTAGCAAAGAATTGGATGTCATCGATAAGGAGTGCATCCACACTGCGGTAGTAGCGTTTGAATTCTTCAATCGCATTGTTTTGAAGCGCTTTCACCATGTCTTGCACAAAACGTTCTGAGTGCATGTAGACCACTTTTGCGTTCGGGTTGTTATCCACAATCGCGTTACCCACCGCATGCAATAAGTGGGTTTTACCCAAACCCGTGCCGCCGTATAGGAATAGTGGGTTGTAAGCTGCACCTGGGTTATCCGATACCTGACGCGCCGCAGCCAAACCCAGTTGGTTCGACTTACCTTCAACAAAGTTGTCGAACTTGTGTTTTGGGTTCATGTTTGAGCGGTGATTGATAGCCGCAATCGCTTGAGCGTCGTCATCCCAGGTTTTGTGTACTGGCTTACGCGCCTGTAATTGCGCAGGTGCAGATGACTCGGCAGCCACATCTGCAGGCGTACGTGTCGGCGCTGGTTTTGGAGCAGAGACAGGTCGGCTCCCCACTTCAAAACGTAAGTTAGGAATATCGCCACCGCAGTATTCCTGCAGTAAGCGAGTAATATTGTTCAGATACTTATCACGCACCCAGTCCAACACAAAGCGGTTTGGCGCGAATAGAGTGAGAGTATTGTCATTGAGCTCCGCTTGTAGCGGACGAACCCACATGCTGAATTCTGTAGCTGGTAGCTCTTCTTGAAGCTGCTGCAAACATTGCAGCCAAAGCGAAGATGACACGGTGCCCCCACTGAGTAATTGAATTATCGGAAAAGACTGGCAATTTTACCTGTTGATAACCAAGATCGCCAGCGATTGATCGACGTTCCAGTGAATAAGATCCAAGTTATTCACAATTATTTCTGCAAACTTGATGAGATCAACACACCTTGCCCCAAATTTGCCCACACAACGATCCACAATTGGGCAAAATTCACAAGATCGAGCGATTGGTGATAAGTCTGTGTATTATTTTATTCCCAATGCTGATTTTGTCGATCATTTCGCTAGGTTCAGTTCGCATTTTCGTCACATTTAACATTCTTCTTCTATTATCTAATAACTCACAGGTCTAGGTTATTGCTCTTGGTTATTTATTTAATTGAGCTAACTAACAGTAGTATTTCCAACCATAAAATTATGGAGATGTATTATGAAAAACTGGATTAAGGTTGCCGTTGCAGCCATTGCACTGTCGGCAGCAACCGTACAAGCCGCTACTGAAGTCAAAGTTGGTATGTCAGGTCGCTACTTCCCGTTTACTTTTGTAAAGCAAGACAAGCTACAAGGCTTTGAAGTCGACATGTGGGATGAAATCGGTAAACGTAACGATTACAAAATCGAATACGTAACAGCCAACTTCTCTGGTTTATTTGGTCTTTTAGAAACTGGTCGTATCGATACGATCTCCAACCAAATCACCATGACTGATGAGCGTAAAGCTAAATACCTATTTGCTGACCCTTACGTTGTAGATGGCGCACAAATTACCGTGCGTAAAGGCAACGACAGCATCAAAGGTGTTGACGATCTTGCGGGCAAAACCGTTGCGGTCAACCTAGGCTCTAACTTTGAGCAACTACTGCGTCAATACGACAAAGACGGCAAGATCAACATTAAAACGTACGACACAGGTATCGAACATGACGTGGCGCTCGGTCGTGCAGACGCGTTTGTAATGGATCGTCTTTCTGCGTTAGAGCTGATTAAGAAAACTGGCCTTCCTCTGGAATTGGCAGGTGAACCGTTTGAGACCATTCAAAACGCATGGCCTTTCGTTGACAACGAGAAAGGTCGTAAGCTGCAAGAAGAAGTAAACAAAGCACTGGCTGAGATGCGCGCAGATGGTACAGTAGAGAAAATTTCCGTGAAGTGGTTTGGCGCTGACATCACGAAATAAGAACTCTTTGTACTTTAGGCCGCAAAGTGGTATCACTCTCGGACTAAAATAAACTTACGTAAAGGTGGAACTTGTTTTCCACCTTTTCTTTTCTCTAGCCTTTAGGTAAGCCGTATGGGATTTGACTTTAATTACATGTTGGAACTGCTGCCGATATTGCTGAAATATCTTGGCACAACCATGGAAATGGCGACATGGGGATTGGTGTTTTCGCTGATTTTATCCGTCATTTTAGCCAATATTCGCGTATTTAAACTGCCAGTTCTGGATCAATTAAGCCAACTGTACATCAGCTTCTTCCGTGGCACCCCACTGTTGGTTCAGCTTTTCCTGCTTTACTACGGCTTACCGCAAATTTTTCCATTGATGGTCGGTATCGACGCCTTTTCAGCAGCGGTGATCGGTTTAACGCTGCACTTTGCCGCTTATATGGCGGAAAGTATTCGTGCCGCCATTATTGGCATTGATCGCAGCCAAATGGAAGCGAGCTTATCGGTCGGTATGACGACATCCCAAGCAATGCGCCGAGTGATTTTACCTCAAGCAACGCGTGTCGCACTGCCTTCATTGATGAACTATTTCATCGATATGATCAAGTCAACGTCTCTCGCTTTCACGCTTGGTGTGGCCGAAATCATGGCGAAAGCACAGATGGAAGCCTCATCAAGTTTCCGTTTCTTTGAAGCTTTCCTTGCGGTTGCTCTTATTTACTGGGGCGTGGTGGTAATTCTGACTCGCGTACAAATCTGGGCAGAAGCAAAACTGAATAAGGCGTACGTACGATGATTAAGTTAGAAAATATTCACAAACGTTTTGGCGAGACTGAAGTGCTGAAAGGCATCGACCTCGATATTAAGCAAGGTGAGATCATCGTGATTATCGGCTCAAGTGGAACGGGTAAATCAACCTTGCTGCGTACGGTGAACTTTCTAGAGCAGGCAGATGAAGGTCGTATCACGATAGATGACATCTCCGTTGATACTCAAAAACACACTAAAGCCGAAGTATTAGCGCTGCGTCGTCGAACTGGCTTTGTGTTCCAAAACTATGCCTTGTTTGCCCACATGAATGCGCGCCAGAACATTGCCGAAGGTCTAGTGACCGTTCGAGGTTGGAAAAAAGCCGATGCTCTCAAACGAGCGCAACAAATTCTGGATGACATCGGCCTTGGGGATAAAGGCGATAGTTATCCAGCGGCATTATCTGGCGGCCAACAACAACGTGTGGGTATCGGCCGAGCGATGGCGCTGCAACCAGAACTGCTGTTGTTTGACGAACCAACTTCTGCGCTGGATCCTGAATGGGTCGGTGAAGTTCTCTCATTAATGAAGAAGTTAGCTAATCAGCATCAAACCATGCTGGTGGTGACGCACGAGATGCAATTCGCGAAAGAAGTAGCTGATAGAGTGATCTTCATGGCGGAAGGCAATATCGTTGAGCAAGGTTCTCCACAGGATATCTTCGATAATCCACAAGATCCTCGTTTGAAAAAATTCCTTAACCAAGTAGGAATAGAGTAACGATCAAGCATCAGGATCGATTGATCCTTGAGATTTTACTCACACTACGTATAATCGCCCGGCCGGAATTTCGTACTCATTGAGTCATTGACACATTATGTGAGTGTGATTACAATTCCGCCTCTTTGTTGAGAGGCGTCGGTTGTCCTTCTCTATATAAAGAGCTTCTTTATATAAGAAAGCAAATACCCACGCCGGGTTTAACAAGAACCTAAAACTACTGATCAGTAAAGGTAATTATCATGAAACGCACTTTTCAACCTACAGTTCTAAAGCGCAAGCGTACTCACGGCTTCCGTGCTCGCATGGCAACTAAGAACGGTCGTAAAGTTATCAACGCACGTCGTGCAAAAGGCCGTGCGCGCCTATCAAAATAATCGCTAGTTTATTTTGAACACGTACGCGTTTAATCGGGAGTTACGTTTGTTAACTCCCGAGCATTATCAAAACGTCTTCCAGCAAGCTCATCGAGCTGGCTCGCCTCATTTCACCATCATTGCTCGCAATAACAAACTTTCTCACCCACGATTAGGTTTAGCGGTTCCCAAAAAGCAAATCAAAACGGCTGTCGGTCGTAACCGATTTAAGCGTTTGGCTCGTGAAAGCTTTCGTAACAATCAACATCAGCTTCCAAACAAAGATTTTGTTGTGATTGCGAAGAAAAGCGCGCAAGATTTAAGCAATGAGGAAATTTTTAAGTTGTTTGATAAGCTATGGCAACGCCTGTCTCGCCCTTCACGTGGATAGCCATTGGGCTCGTTTATCTGTATCGCTGGTTTATCAGCCCTTTGATTGGTCCTCGTTGCCGGTTCACACCAACCTGTTCCACTTACGCGCTAGAAGCTTTGAGAGCTCACGGTTTTGTAAAAGGATGTTGGTTATCAGGCAAACGTCTATTAAAATGCCACCCTTTGAATGAAGGGGGGTATGACCCCGTTCCACCAGTCCAAAAACAAGACAGAGATAACTAACGATGGATTCTCAACGTAATATCCTGCTCATCGGTTTGGCCCTGGTTTCTTTTTTGCTGTTTCAACAATGGCAAGTTGCAAAGAATCCAGAACCTCAAGCAGTTGAACAGGCTCAATCAAGCAGCACTCTACCTGCACCATCTTTTGCTGATGAACTTGACCCAGTTCCTGGTCAACAGCAAGCTTCTGCAAAAACTATCACAGTAACGACTGATGTTTTAACTCTGTCGATCGACACCGTTGGTGGCGATGTGGTACATGCCAACCTTAACGAATACTCTGCTGAGTTAGATTCATCAGATTCCTTTGTTCTGCTTAAAGACGCTCAAGGTCACCAATTTATCGCTCAAAGCGGTCTAGTGGGTCCTCAAGGTATCGACTTGAGCAGCACAAATCGCCCTCACTACAACGTAAGTGCAGACAGCTTCACAATGGCTGACGGTCAAGATGAACTTCGCGTTCCGATGACATTCACTGCAAACGGCATCGAATACACCAAAACTTACATCTTTAAACGCGGCAGCTACGCGCTTAATGTTGAATACGATGTAGTGAACAACTCAGGCAACAACGCAACATTTGGTATGTACGCTCACCTACGTCAAAACCTAATGGACGATGGTGGTAGCATCACAATGCCTACTTACCGTGGTGGCGCATACTCAACAGAAGATACGCGTTACAAGAAGTACAGCTTTGATGATATGCAGGATCGCAACCTGTCTCTTAACCTAGCCGATGGCCAAGGTTGGGCAGCAATGATTCAGCACTACTTTGCCGCAGCTTGGATCCCACGTAACGAACCAGGTACTAACCTATACACTCGTGTAATTGGCAACCTAGGCGACATCGGCGTTCGTATGCCGAACAAAACTATCGCAACAGGCGATCAGGCTAAGTTTGAAGCAACACTTTGGGTTGGTCCAAAACTGCAAGATGAAATGGCAGAAGTGGCACCTAACCTAGACCTAGTAGTGGACTACGGCTGGTTATGGTTCATTGCGAAGCCTCTTCATATGTTGCTTTCATTCATCCAGAGCTTTGTTGGTAACTGGGGTGTGGCAATCATCTGTCTGACCTTCATCGTTCGTGGTGCAATGTACCCACTAACAAAAGCGCAATACACGTCTATGGCGAAAATGCGCATGCTACAGCCTAAGCTGCAAGCAATGCGTGAGCGTATCGGTGATGACCGTCAGCGCATGAGCCAAGAAATGATGGAACTGTACAAGAAAGAGAAAGTGAACCCACTAGGTGGCTGTTTACCTCTTATCCTACAGATGCCTATTTTCATCGCGCTTTACTGGGCACTAATGGAATCGGTAGAGCTACGTCACTCTCCATTCTTCGGTTGGATTCATGACCTTTCAGCACAGGACCCTTACTACATCCTGCCGCTATTGATGGGTGCGTCTATGTTCCTAATCCAGAAGATGAGCCCGACAACGGTAACGGATCCAATGCAGCAGAAGATCATGACCTTTATGCCGGTTATGTTTACCTTCTTCTTCTTGTTCTTCCCATCAGGTCTCGTTCTGTACTGGTTGGTGTCGAACATCGTAACGCTTATCCAGCAAACTCTGATCTACAAAGGATTAGAGAAAAAAGGCTTACACAGCAAGTAACCTTTTAGGAAATGATTGAGAAAGGCGGCCAAAAGGTCGCCTTTTTGTTTTTGGCTGATTACAATTCAGCTAATTAATTGTGATGGCTCCCTAGGTATCTTCCCTATAGCCCAGCTCAAAAGGCAAAATTATGACTACAGATACGATTGTCGCTCAAGCGACCGCGCCTGGTCGTGGCGGTGTCGGTATTATTCGAGTTTCTGGCCCTAAAGCCAACCAAGTGGCGTTAGAAGTCACTGGCAAAACACTAAAGCCCCGCTACGCAGAGTACCTGCCGTTTAAGTCAGAAGATGGCACTGTGCTTGATCAGGGCATCGCACTGTACTTCCCTAACCCACACTCATTTACAGGTGAAGACGTACTTGAGCTGCAAGGCCATGGCGGCCCTGTCGTGATGGATATGCTGATAAAACGCATTCTAGGTATAGATGGTATTCGAGCTGCTCGCCCTGGTGAGTTCTCTGAACGCGCATTTCTGAACGATAAACTCGACTTAGCTCAAGCCGAAGCGATTGCAGACCTCATTGATGCCAGTTCTGAAGAAGCAGCAAAATCGGCGCTGCAATCCTTACAGGGCGCATTTTCAGGCCGCATTAATACCTTAGTTGAGTCGCTGATTCATTTGCGTATCTATGTTGAAGCAGCCATCGACTTCCCTGAAGAAGAGATCGACTTTTTGGCCGACGGTAAAGTGGCTGGTGACCTACAAGCCATCATCGACAACCTAGATGCGGTGCGCAAAGAAGCTAACCAAGGCGCTATTATGCGTGAAGGGATGAAAGTCGTGATTGCGGGTCGTCCAAATGCGGGCAAATCAAGCCTGCTGAACGCGCTATCGGGTAAAGAGTCTGCAATCGTAACCGACATCGCAGGAACTACGCGTGATGTACTGCGTGAGCATATCCATATTGATGGCATGCCTCTGCACATCATCGATACTGCAGGTTTGCGTGATGCTTCCGATGAAGTAGAGAAAATCGGTATCGAACGCGCGTGGGATGAAATAGCCCAAGCAGACCGCGTGTTGTTCATGGTGGATGGCACGACAACCGATGCCACCGATCCGAAAGATATCTGGCCAGATTTTGTGGATCGCCTACCAGACAACATTGGCATAACTGTGATCCGTAATAAAGCGGATCAAACGGGTGAAGATATGGGGATCTGCCACGTCAATAACCCTACTCTTATCCGTTTGTCAGCGAAGACTGGTGCAGGGGTTGAAGCTCTGCGCGATCATCTCAAGGAGTGTATGGGCTTCTCTGGCAACAGTGAAGGTGGGTTTATGGCTCGTCGTCGTCATCTCGATGCATTAGAACGTGCCGCACAGCACCTTCAAATAGGCCAGGAGCAGCTTGAAGGCTATATGGCAGGTGAAATATTGGCTGAAGAGCTACGCATCACCCAACAACATCTCAATGAGATTACCGGTGAGTTCAGTTCTGACGACTTACTGGGACGAATCTTCTCTTCATTCTGTATCGGGAAGTAAATAATCGAACGCGCGGTGCTGAGCTTAACTCACACCGCGTTTCTTTTTGTACGGCAAGCCATCCATGAGCTTTAGCCGTCGCATTCAATAAGGAAGAAGTATGATCCACATTATTACAGGCAGCACGTTAGGTGGCGCAGAATACGTAGGGGATCACCTGAGTGATCTACTCAACGAGAATGGATTTGAAACAACGATCCACAACCAGCCTTCCCTCAGTGATATCGAAAATCAAGGTACGTGGTTGGTGATCACCTCTACACATGGAGCTGGTGAGTATCCTGATAATATCCAACCTTTTATCGCAGCATTACAAAATACACCGCCAAAAATGACTGATGTAAAATTTGCGGTGATTGCGATTGGTGACTCTAGCTACGATACGTTCTGTGCCGCTGGTCAACACGCTTATGATTTATTAGAGGATATTGGTGCAACCCCTCTCGCAGATTGCTTTAAAATCGATGTACTGAGCCATGATGTGCCAGAAGACGCCGCAGAAATGTGGTTAAAAGAGAATATCGAACGTTTTTAAACTCACGACTTTCCCTTCAACAGAGTCGAAATTCGGCTCTGTTTTCTCCCATGTGAATAACTCCCACCAAATTATTTTGTTTAACCGCTCAAAAACCAACCAAACAGACTGTGGATAACTACAATAAGATCCAGTGATTTTCCTTTAGTTATCCCAATAACAACTTTGATCAATTTTACCCCCTGTGTATAACCACCACTTTTGATCCCAGGTAATCCTCGATCTGATCCAATCATGATCACAAGATATGATCCAAAGAAGATCCATGATCTTGTTGATCATTTTTAGGTTATCCACAGAAATGGTCGATCCTAATAGTAGATCTAATAAAAGATCATATATATAGATCTTATATATATTTATCTTGAAGCTTAAAACGGATAAAACGAGAAAACGTTTTTCTCTCTGGCATAAAGCAGGTAAAATACGGCTCCTTTATCTGTCCATTAAATCCCTTTGAATACCTGAGGTCAGTTCATGCTTTATCACGAAAACTTTGACGTCATTGTTGTCGGTGGCGGACACGCAGGAACGGAAGCCGCGCTCGCATCTGCACGCACAGGACAAAAAACGCTTCTCCTTACCCATAACATCGATACATTAGGCCAGATGTCTTGTAATCCGGCGATCGGTGGTATTGGTAAAGGTCACTTAGTAAAAGAAGTAGATGCTATGGGCGGTTTGATGGCTGAAGCCATCGACCATGCAGGTATTCAGTTTCGTACACTAAATGCCTCCAAAGGTCCTGCAGTACGAGCAACTCGAGCTCAAGCCGATCGCGCTCTGTACAAAGCGTACGTTCGTAATGCATTAGAAAATGCGCCTAACTTAACGTTGTTCCAGCAATCAGTTGATGATCTGATTGTTGAACAAGATCGCGCAGTTGGTGTGGTAACTCAAATGGGACTTCGCTTCCATGCGAAAGCCGTTGTGCTAACCGTGGGTACCTTCCTTGGTGGTAAGATCCACATAGGTATGGAAAGCTCGTCTGGTGGTCGTGCCGGGGATCCACCATCGATCGCATTAGCGGATCGACTGCGTGAACTGCCGTTCCGTGTGGATCGTTTAAAAACAGGTACTCCACCGCGCATTGATGCTCGTACTGTTGATTTTTCAGTGCTAGAAGCTCAGCACGGTGATAACCCAACGCCTGTATTCTCGTTCATGGGCAAACGTGAACAGCATCCGCGTCAGATTCCATGTTTCATCACCCACACCAATGAACAAACTCACGATGTGATCCGTAGTAACTTGGATCGCAGTCCAATGTACGCAGGTGTGATTGAAGGTATTGGTCCGCGTTACTGTCCGTCTATTGAAGACAAAGTGATGCGTTTCGCTGACAAAAACAGCCACCAAATCTTCATTGAGCCAGAAGGCCTAACCACGCACGAGTTATACCCTAATGGTATCTCGACCAGCTTGCCATTTGATGTGCAAGTACAAATCGTGCGCTCAATGAAAGGGTTTGAAAATGCACACATCGTTCGCCCAGGTTATGCGATTGAATACGATTTCTTCGATCCACGTGATTTGAAGCAAACGTACGAGACGAAGTTCATCCATGGTTTGTTCTTTGCTGGCCAGATTAATGGTACGACTGGCTACGAAGAAGCCGCAGCGCAAGGCTTGATGGCCGGTCTAAACGCAAGCTTGTTTAGCCAAGACAAAGAAGGCTGGAGCCCACGTCGTGACCAAGCTTACATGGGCGTGTTGATTGATGACTTATCGACCATGGGTACCAAAGAGCCGTACCGAATGTTCACTTCTCGTGCGGAATACCGCCTGCTACTTCGTGAAGATAACGCCGATTTACGTTTAACGGAAAAAGCGCGCGAGCTAGGCTTGATTGATGATGTTCGTTGGGCTCGCTTTAACGAGAAAATCAACAATATGGAAACGGAGCGTCAGCGTTTGAAAGCAACGTGGATGAATCCGAAGTCAGAGGGTGTTGATGAGCTGAACAAGCTGCTGAAAACCCCAATGGCCCGTGAAGCGAGTGGTGAGGATCTTCTGCGTCGTCCAGAGATCACTTATTCGCAACTGACGCAACTTGAAGCGTTTGCTCCTGCACTTGAAGATCAGCAAGCGGCTGAGCAAGTTGAAATTCAAGTGAAATACGATGGTTACATCAAGCGTCAGCAGGAAGAGATCGAAAAATCACTGCGTCACGAAAATACCAAGTTACCTGCTGATTTGGATTACCGCGATGTAAAAGGTTTATCAAACGAAGTCGTTGCTAAACTGAGCGAGGCCAAACCAGAGAGCATCGGTATTGCATCACGCATTTCTGGTATTACGCCTGCTGCAATTTCTATTCTACTTGTTCACTTGAAAAAGCATGGTTTGCTGAAGAAAGGTGAGGAAGAATAATGAGCGCATTGCGAACAAAGCTGGATTCACTGATCGCGAAAACCGATTTGGAAGTGTCAGAACAGCAACGAGAGCAGTTAGTTGGTTATGTCGAACTGCTCGACAAATGGAACAAAGCGTACAATTTAACATCGGTACGTGATCCGCTTGATATGTTAGTGAAACATATTCTTGATAGTATCGTTGTAAGCGCACACCTGCCCGGTGAGCGCTTCATTGATGTTGGTACTGGTCCGGGGTTACCGGGCATCCCTTTGGCAATAATGAACCCTGAGAAAACCTTCTTTTTGCTCGACAGTCTTGGCAAACGCATTCGTTTTATCAAGCAAGTCGTGCACACATTAGGGCTGAAAAACGTGACACCAATTCAAAGTCGCGTCGAAGAATTCCAACCTGAAGAAAAATTTGATGGCGTTTTGAGTCGAGCTTTTGCTTCAATGACAGACATGGTGGAATGGTGCCACCATTTGCCGAAACAAGAGCACGGGGTGTTTCTAGCGCTGAAAGGACAGCACCCTAAAGATGAAATGGATCAGCTTCCTGAATGGTGCAGTGTGACAGAGATCATATCTTTGGCTGTTCCTGAGTTGGAAGGTGATCGTCATCTAGTAATCTTATCGCGCAAGGAAAATTAGCGAGGTAATCGTGGGTAAAATTGTAGCAATCGCCAACCAGAAAGGTGGGGTCGGCAAAACAACAACGTGCATTAACTTAGCGGCTTCGATGGCGGCAACAAAGCGCAAGGTTTTGGTGATCGATCTCGACCCGCAAGGCAATGCTACGATGGCCAGTGGCGTGGATAAGTATATGGTCGACGCCACCGCATACGATCTTTTGGTCGAAGATACACCGTTCGATCAAGTCGTTTGTACCCAAACAACAGGGAAGTATGATTTGATCGCGGCGAACGGAGACGTAACCGCGGCAGAAATCAAATTGATGGAAGTTTTCGCTCGTGAAGTGCGTCTAAAAAATGCATTGTCGTCAGTTCGCGATAACTATGATTTCATCTTTATTGATTGTCCTCCTTCTCTAAACCTTCTTACAATCAATGCGATGGCGGCAGCTGACTCTGTGCTGGTGCCGATGCAATGTGAATACTTTGCGTTAGAAGGTTTAACTGCTCTTATGGATACAATCAGCAAGTTAGCGGCTGTTGTGAATGAAAACCTAAAAATCGAAGGTTTATTGCGTACCATGTACGACCCACGCAACCGCTTATCGAATGAAGTATCCGATCAACTTAAAAAACACTTTGGGAATAAAGTTTACCGTACTGTCATTCCGCGTAATGTTCGTTTGGCTGAAGCGCCAAGTCACGGTAAGCCAGCAATGTACTACGATAAGTACTCCGCAGGTGCCAAAGCGTATCTTGCTCTAGCGGGCGAAATGCTCCGCCGCGAAGAAATCCCAGTTTAACTCTAACCTAAGGAATTCAATCCCATGTCTAAGCGTGGTCTCGGAAAAGGACTGGATGCGTTATTGTCGACCAGTTCGTTTGCTCGTGAAAAACAGCATATTGCATCGCATAGCCAAGAATTATCGGCAGACGGTGAGTTAACCGATTTAGCGATTGGTCAATTGCAGCCGGGCGTATACCAACCGCGTAAAGATATGGCGCCTGAAGCGCTAGAAGAACTAGCGGCTTCGATTCAATCACAAGGCATTATTCAACCAATCGTGGTTCGCCAGGTCGAAAATGGTCAGTTTGAGATCATCGCAGGTGAGCGCCGCTGGCGTGCTGCAAGGCAGGCGGGTTTAAAACGCGTGCCGTGTTTGGTGAAAAAAGTTGAAGATCGTGCCGCCATCGCCATGGCGTTGATTGAAAACATTCAACGTGAAGACTTGAATGTGATTGAGGAAGCCCAAGCGCTTGAGCGTCTACAAGATGAATTCACGCTGACACATCAGCAAGTGGCCGATGTGATTGGTAAATCAAGAACGACGGTGAGTAACCTATTACGTCTGAATCAGTTGGAAGTTGATGTAAAAGGTCTGGTTGCAGATAAAAAATTGGAAATGGGTCATGCTCGAGCTCTGTTAGCGTTAGAAGGCGAACAGCAAGTCGAAGTAGCTCAACAAGTGGCTAAGAAGCAAATGACTGTTCGCCAAACTGAACAGTTAGTAAAAAAGTGCTTAGCCCCACAAAATGAGCAAAAAGGGCAACAAGAGGATACCGAAGCCGAGCAAATGTCGCATAAATTGAGTCAGCTGCTTGATGCAAAAGTTTCTCTTACCCGTTCTGCAAACGGAAAAGCGAAATTGACGATAAGTCTTGATGAGCCTCACAAATTGGACCAACTAATTGCCAAGCTTGAGGCCTAGATGAGATAATTGATTTAGGTCAATTAATCTAATTAATCGAATTTTGTGCGAAAGTTGTCGTTTTGTAAACAAAACTGTAAGTTTTTGATGCAATCGAATTGCTTTACGTTGAACTGAACGTATAATTTTCGCCAATTTCCCAGCACAGAGAGTTAAGTGCGAAGTGGATATTACTAGAGGTACGAATACATGGTAGCTGCGTTAGCTAGACCAGGACGAGAGCTCGCAAGGCAATTGTTAATGATCCAGTCTGGCGCGGTTATTTTTGTGGCAGCAGGAATGGCGGTAGCCATAAATCCTGACTGGGGATTTTCAGCGCTGATTGGCGGAGGCATTTTTGTTGTTGCCAATGCAGTATTCGCGCTGTGTGCTTTCATGTTTAGTGGAGCTCGCGCTGCCAAGCGCATCGCTGCTTCCTTCTATACGGGTGAAGTACTGAAAATTCTCATCACGGTTGCACTGTTCTATGTTGCCTACATGTATATGCAGGTGGAACTTGTTCCCCTCAAACTAACCTATTTGCTGGTACTAGGTATTAATATCTGTGCACCAGTGCTATTCATTAACAACAAAAAATAGGATGAGTTATGGCTGCGCCAGGTGAAGCGCTAACATCGTCCGGTTACATTGCCCACCACCTTTCTAACCTATCGCTATACAAGTTGGGTTTAGTAGGGTCGGAGACAAGTTTCTGGAACGTACATATCGATAGCCTGTTTTTTTCTTGGTTTACTGGTTTAATCTTCCTCGGAATTTTTTACAAAGTAGCAAAGAGAACAACAGCGGGTGTACCGGGTAAGCTTCAGTGTGCTGTAGAAATGATCGTTGAATTTGTCGCCGATAACGTCAAAGACACGTTCCATGGACGCAACCCACTGATCGCGCCTTTAGCACTGACTATCTTTTGTTGGGTATTTTTGATGAACGTGATGGACTTAGTTCCTATCGACTTCTTACCATACCCAGCAGAGCATTGGCTAGGTATTCCTTACCTTAAGGTTGTACCGTCTGCTGATGTGAATATCACCATGGCTATGGCTCTAGGCGTTTTTGCATTGATGATTTACTACAGCATCAAAGTAAAAGGTCTAGGTGGATTCGCAAAAGAACTTGCACTACATCCATTCAATCACCCACTGATGATTCCGTTTAACCTACTAATTGAAGTGGTATCGCTATTAGCGAAACCTCTATCACTTGGTATGCGTCTATTCGGTAACATGTTCGCGGGTGAGGTTGTATTCATTCTTTGTGCGGCAATGCTACCATGGTACTTACAATGGATGGGTTCACTACCGTGGGCAATCTTCCATATCTTGGTTATTACGATTCAAGCCTTCGTATTCATGATGTTGACAATTGTTTACCTGTCAATGGCACACGAAGATCCTGATCATTAATTTTTTTAAAGCTTTTTATTTGGGCACTAAGCCAACAACTATAAATTGGAGATAGTAATGGAAACTTTACTGAGCTTTTCTGCAATCGCCGTAGGTATTATCGTCGGTCTTGCTTCTCTTGGTACAGCGATTGGTTTCGCACTGCTAGGTGGTAAATTCCTAGAAGGTGCTGCACGTCAACCAGAAATGGCTCCTATGCTACAAGTTAAGATGTTCATCATCGCGGGTCTACTTGATGCGGTTCCAATGATCGGTATCGTAATCGCGCTACTATTCACTTTCGCAAACCCATTCGTTGGTCAACTAGGTTAATCACCTTTAACTCGGGACGGGCGATTATCGCTTGTCACTGATTAACACTAAGTCCAAATAGAGGGGTAGCTGTTGTGAACATAAACGCAACTCTGCTAGGTCAAGCAATCTCGTTCGCACTATTTGTATGGTTCTGCATGAAGTATGTATGGCCACCATTGATGCAAGCGATCGAAGAGCGTCAGAAGAAAATTGCTGATGGTCTTCAAGCAGCAGAACGTGCTGCGAAAGACTTGGATCTAGCACAAGCCAACGCTTCTGATCAATTGAAAGAAGCGAAGCGCACAGCAACTGAGATCATCGAACAAGCGAACAAACGTAAGTCTCAAATTCTTGATGAAGCTCGCGAGGAAGCTCAGGCAGAACGCCAGAAAATCCTAGCGCAAGCAGAAGCAGAACTTGAAGCTGAACGCAATCGTGCACGCGATGAGCTGCGCAAACAAGTTGCTACTCTGGCTGTAGCTGGTGCTGAGAAAATCCTTGAGCGTTCTATCGATAAAGATGCGCAAAAAGATATTCTCGACAACATTACTGCAAAACTTTAAGTCTGGGGGCGCATATGTCTGATTTGACTACTATCGCACGCCCCTATGCTAAAGCAGCCTTCGACTTTGCTTTAGAGAAAGACCAGTTGGACCAATGGGGCCAAATGTTATCTTTTGCTGCTGAAGTGGCCAAAAACGAACAAATGAACGAACTACTAACGGGTTCGGTTTCTGCTGATAAAATGGCAGAAATTTTTGTTGCAGTTTGCGGCGAACAAGTTGATGCGCACGGTCAAAACCTTTTGAAGGTAATGGCTGAGAATGGTCGTTTAGCGGCCCTTCCTGATGTTTGTAAAGAGTTTTTTACTCTGAAAAAAGAACATGAGAAAGAAATTGATGTTGAAGTAATTTCAGCAACAGAGCTTTCTGATGAACAACTTGCAAACATTGGCAGCAAACTTGAAAAGCGTCTTGAACGCAAAGTGAAGCTGAATTGCAGTGTAGATGAGACCCTACTTGGTGGGGTTATTATTCGAGCCGGAGACCTAGTCATCGATGACTCAGCGCGTGGTCGTTTGAACCGCCTGAGCGATGCATTGCAGTCTTAATGGGGATTGGAGCATGCAACTTAATTCCACGGAAATTAGCGATCTGATCAAACAACGTATCGAATCTTTCGAAGTTGTTAGTGAAGCTCGCAACGAGGGTACTATCGTATCGGTAAGCGATGGTATCATCCGCATCCACGGCCTAGCGGACGTGATGCAAGGTGAAATGATTGAATTACCGGGTGGCCGTTATGCACTGGCACTTAACCTTGAGCGTGACTCGGTTGGTGCGGTTGTAATGGGCCCATATGCTGACCTTAAGGAAGGCATGAAAGTTACAGGTACTGGCCGCATTCTTGAAGTGCCAGTTGGTCCAGAACTACTAGGCCGCGTAGTAAATACGCTGGGTGAGCCTATCGATGGTAAAGGTCCAATCGAAGCGAAAATGACTTCGCCTGTAGAAGTGATCGCACCAGGTGTAATCGACCGTAAATCGGTAGACCAACCTGTGCAAACTGGTTATAAGTCAGTTGACTCAATGATCCCAATCGGTCGTGGTCAGCGTGAGCTTATCATCGGTGACCGTCAGATTGGTAAAACAGCACTGGCGATCGACGCGATCATCAACCAGAAAGACTCTGGTATTTTCTCTATCTACGTAGCAATCGGTCAGAAAGCATCGACTATCGCTAACGTTGTTCGCAAACTAGAAGAGCACGGCGCACTACAAAATACTATCGTTGTAGTCGCATCAGCTTCTGAATCTGCAGCGCTTCAATACCTAGCGCCTTACGCAGGTTGTGCGATGGGTGAATACTTCCGCGATCGCGGTGAAGACGCACTGATTGTTTACGATGATCTATCTAAGCAAGCGGTAGCTTACCGTCAGATCTCTCTACTACTTAAACGTCCACCAGGCCGTGAGGCATTCCCAGGTGACGTATTCTACTTACACTCGCGTCTACTAGAGCGTGCAGCTCGTGTAAACGAAGAGTACGTAGAGCGTTTCACTAACGGTGAAGTGAAAGGTAAGACTGGTTCTTTGACTGCTCTTCCTATCATCGAAACTCAAGCAGGTGACGTTTCAGCATTCGTACCGACTAACGTAATCTCGATTACCGATGGTCAGATCTTCCTACAAACTGAGCTATTCAACGCTGGTGTTCGTCCTGCTGTTGACCCAGGTATCTCAGTATCTCGTGTAGGTGGTTCAGCTCAGACGAAAATCATCAAGAAACTATCAGGTGGTATCCGTACAGCACTAGCTGCATACCGTGAACTAGCGGCATTTGCTCAGTTCTCTTCTGACCTTGATGACGCAACGAAGAAACAGCTAGACCATGGTCAAAAAGTTACAGAACTAATGAAGCAGAAGCAGTATGCTCCAATGTCTGTATTTGACCAAGCTCTAACTATCTTCGCGGCAGAGCGCGGTTACCTTGATGATGTAGAACTTAACAAAGTTCTAGATTTCGAGGCGGCTCTACTATCGTACGCTCGCGGTCAATACGCTGAACTAGCAGCTGAGATCGACAAGTCTGGCGCTTACAACGATGAAATCGAAGCTCAGTTGAAGAAACTGACTGACGACTTCAAAGCAACCCAAACTTGGTAATTAGGTCGGTGGCAGTTTCTGCCACCAACTAACGGAGAGTAACGATGGCCGGCGCAAAAGAGATACGTAATAAAATCGGTAGTGTTAAAAGCACTCAGAAAATTACGAAAGCGATGGAAATGGTAGCAGCTTCAAAAATGCGTCGTTCTCAAGATGCAATGGAAGCTTCTCGTCCATACGCTGAAACAATGCGTAAAGTGATCGGTCATGTGGCTAACGCAAACCTAGAGTACCGTCATCCGTACCTAGAAGAGCGTGAAGCTAAACGTGTTGGTTACATCATCGTTTCGACAGACCGTGGTCTGTGTGGTGGTTTGAATATTAACGTGTTCAAAAAAGCCGTTACAGACATGCAAGCATGGAGAGAGAAAGGTGCTGAGATTGAGCTAGCCGTTGTTGGCTCAAAAGCAACAGCTTTCTTTAAACATGGTGGCGCAAAAGTTGCGGCACAGGTTTCTGGTCTTGGAGATAATCCAAGCCTACAAGACCTAATCGGCTCTGTTGGCGTAATGCTGAAGAAATACGATGAAGGTGAACTGGACCGTCTATATGTAGTATTCAACAAGTTTGTAAATACTATGGTTCAGCAACCAACGATCGATCAATTGCTACCTTTGCCTAAATCGGACAGCGAAGAGATGCAGCGTGAGCATTCATGGGACTACATCTATGAGCCTGAACCAAAACCTCTACTGGATACGCTATTAGTGCGTTACGTAGAGTCTCAGGTATACCAAGGTGTGGTTGAGAACCTTGCTTGTGAGCAAGCGGCTCGAATGATTGCGATGAAGGCTGCAACGGATAACGCAACCAGTTTGATTGACGATTTGGAACTTGTGTACAACAAAGCCCGTCAGGCTGCGATTACACAAGAACTATCAGAAATCGTTGGTGGTGCAGCTGCGGTTTAAGCTTAGGTAAAACGAAATAGTTTAGAGGATTAACGATGGCTACAGGTAAGATCGTACAGATCATCGGTGCGGTAGTCGACGTAGAGTTCCCACAGAGCGATGTACCTAGTGTATATGACGCTCTAAACGTAACGGACTCAAAAGAGCGTCTAGTTCTTGAAGTTCAACAACAGCTAGGCGGTGGCGTAGTTCGTTGTATCGTAATGGGTAGCTCTGATGGTTTACGTCGTGGAGTAGAAGTGGTTAACACTGGCGCTCCAATTTCAGTACCAGTAGGTACTAAAACTCTAGGTCGTATCATGAACGTCCTAGGTGACGCGATTGACGAGCGTGGTGAAGTGGGTGCGGAAGAGGTTTACTCTATCCACCGTAGTGCACCAAGCTACGAAGAGCAATCAAACGAAATTGCACTTCTAGAAACGGGCGTTAAAGTAATCGACCTAATTTGTCCATTCGCTAAGGGTGGTAAAATCGGTCTATTCGGTGGTGCAGGTGTAGGTAAGACCGTTAACATGATGGAACTTATCAACAACATCGCACTACAGCACTCAGGTCTATCAGTATTTGCTGGTGTTGGTGAGCGTACTCGTGAAGGTAACGATTTCTACTACGAGATGCAGGAAGCGGGCGTTGTAAACGTTGAGAAGCCTGAAGAATCAAAAGTAGCGATGGTTTACGGTCAGATGAACGAGCCACCAGGTAACCGTCTACGTGTTGCACTGACTGGTCTAACAATGGCAGAGCGTTTCCGTGACGAAGGTCGTGACGTACTACTGTTCATTGATAACATCTACCGTTACACACTTGCAGGTACAGAGGTATCAGCACTACTAGGTCGTATGCCTTCTGCGGTAGGTTACCAGCCAACTCTTGCAGAAGAGATGGGTGTACTTCAGGAGCGTATCACGTCAACGAAATCAGGTTCTATCACGTCTGTACAGGCGGTATACGTACCTGCGGATGACTTGACTGACCCGTCTCCAGCAACAACGTTCGCGCACTTGGATGCAACGGTTGTACTTAACCGTAACATCGCTGCAATGGGTCTATACCCTGCGATCGACCCGCTAGATTCAACATCTCGTATGCTTGATCCACTAGTCGTTGGTCAAGATCACTACGAAGTTGCTCGTGGTGTTCAGCAGACTCTTCAGCGCTACAAAGAGCTGAAAGATATCATTGCTATCCTAGGTATGGACGAGCTATCTGAAGAAGATAAGCAAGTTGTATCTCGTGCACGTAAGATTGAGCGTTTCCTAACTCAGCCTTACCACGTAGCAGAAGTATTTACAGGTGACCCTGGTATTTACGTACCTCTAAAAGAGACTCTACGTGGCTTTAAAGGTCTACTAGCTGGTGAATACGACGACATTCCTGAGCAGGCATTTATGTACTGCGGTAGCATCGACGATGCTATTGAGAATGCGAAGAAGCTATAAGGCTAACTAGGAGGCGATATGGCAGCAATAACCTTTCACCTAGACGTAGTAAGCGCTGAGAAGAAAATCTTCTCTGGTCGTGTTGAAACGTTTCAGGTGACCGGTAGCGAAGGTGAACTTGGTATTTTCCATGGTCACACACCGCTGCTGACCGCTATCAAGCCTGGTATGGTGCGTATTGTGAAACAGCACGGCCACGAAGAAATTATTTATGTTTCTGGTGGTATGGTAGAGATTCAGCCTGGTACAGCGACTGTACTAGCTGATACAGCTATCCGTGGTGAAGAGCTAGACGCAGCGAAGGCAGAAGAAGCCAAACGCCGCGCTGAGGAGCAAATCCAGAATCAGCATGGTGACATGGACTTCGCACAAGCGGCCAGTGAACTGGCTAAAGCCATTGCTCAGCTACGAGTTATCGAGCTGACAAAAAAGCGTCGCTAAGCTCAATTAGCAACGTTGCATGAAAAAAGGCGGCCAATTGGTCGCCTTTTTGATTAATTTTAGTTGGAAATTTACATCCCACCATTAACTAATCCTTCCAAGGTGTTTAAAATAACGCCCAATTAAAATAGAACGTCAATAGGTTATTAATGAAATTCAGTGCTGTGATCCTTGCTGCGGGTAAAGGTACCCGTATGTATTCAAACATGCCTAAAGTGCTACACACTTTGGCAGGGAAGCCAATGGCAAAACATGTGATTGATACATGTACAGGTCTTGGCGCACAAAACATCCACTTAGTATATGGTCACGGTGGTGATCAAATGCAGCAAACGCTAGCAGAAGAGCCTGTAAACTGGGTACTGCAAGCGGAGCAACTAGGTACAGGTCATGCGGTTGATCAAGCGTCTCCGAAGTTTGAAGACGATGAAAAAGTACTGGTGCTTTACGGTGATGTTCCACTGATTTCAGCTGAAACGATTGAAAACCTATTAGATGCACAGCCAACAGGCGGTATTGCACTACTAACAGTGATTCTAGATAACCCGACAGGCTACGGTCGTATTATCCGTAAGAATGGTCCTGTTGTGGCGATCGTTGAGCAAAAAGATGCAACAGAAGAACAAAAACAAATTAAAGAGATCAACACTGGCGTGATGGTTGCGACTGGTGGGGATCTTAAGCGTTGGTTGTCTGGCTTAAACAACAACAACGCACAAGGCGAATACTACCTAACTGACGTTATTGCAGCTGCACACGATGAAGGTCGTGCCGTTGAGGCAGTACACCCAGTCAATGCCATTGAGGTGGAAGGGGTCAACGACCGCGCACAGCTTGCTCGTCTAGAGCGTGCTTTCCAGTCAATGCAAGCTCAGAAACTACTAGAGCAAGGTGTCATGCTACGCGATCCAGCACGCTTTGATTTGCGTGGTGAGTTACAGTGCGGTATGGACTGTGAAATCGACGTGAATGTTATCATCGAAGGTAAAGTTTCACTGGGTGATAACGTGGTTATCGGTGCGGGTTGTGTACTGAAAGATTGTGAAATCGACGACAACACCATCGTTCGCCCTTACAGTGTGATTGAAGGTGCAACGGTTGGTGAAGAATGTACGGTTGGTCCATTTACTCGCCTTCGTCCTGGTGCTGAAATGCGTAACGATTCCCATGTGGGTAACTTCGTTGAAGTGAAAAATGCGCGCATCGGAGAAGGTTCAAAAGCGAACCACCTAACTTACTTAGGTGATGCAGAGATCGGTCAACGTACTAACATCGGTGCAGGTACTATCACTTGTAACTACGATGGTGCGAACAAGTTTAAAACCATCATCGGTAATGATGTTTTTGTTGGTTCTGATAGCCAGCTGGTGGCGCCTGTCACTATCGCTGATGGCGCAACCATCGGTGCAGGCACGACACTAACAAAAGATGTTGAAGAAGGTGAGTTAGTAATTACTCGCGTCAAAGAGCGCAAAATTACTGGCTGGCAGCGTCCTGTAAAACAAAAATAAGCATTACCTACACTCTGTCTCTATATTGTCAAAGCCGCTCAACAAGAGCGGCTTTGTTGTTTCTAGCTAAGGCTTCATCGCTAGTAGCTAGGAATGGCAATACGTTTTTCGAGCCAACGAACGGCTTGAGATACAAATAGGATGAGCAACAAGTACTCCAAAACGAGGAAGGTATAAATTTCTAGGGGTAAGTACTCATTCACCACCAGCTCATTAGCACGGCGAGTGAGATCGCTTAAACCAATCACACTGACTAAAGAACTCATCTTGAGGATGTAGACGAATTGATTGCCCAGTGGTGGGAGAATTTGCCGAAACGCTTGGGGAAGAATTACCAAGCGCATCTTTTGCCAATAGCTTAAGCCCAAAGATTCAGCCGCTTCATGCTGGCCACGGCTGATAGCTTGTATTCCACCGCGAAATACTTCCGCCATAAACGCGCTCTCAGCGATAGTCAGTGCAATAACACCCGCCCAAAAGTGATTGAGTGAGACATCCAATAGTGTAGGCATGCCGTAATACACCCAAAGTAGTAAGACTAAAACTGGCACTGAACGGATCACCTCGACATAAATACGGTTTATCCACTTCAGAGAGGCTGAGTCCGACAGAGCGGGTAACGCAACGATCAGACCCAAGCTCATCGCAAATAACATACTGAGGAGTGATACCTGAATGGTGTCGTTAAACCCAGCGATTAAAAACTTTAGATTGGTGAGCCCTTGATCCGTCGAAGGGTCAAGTACATACCAGCCCCATTGATAATCTGAACAACCAGTGAGTAATAGCAGTGAAAACAGCCATAGAGTTCGAAACGTCACATTTACTCCCTGAATTAACTAAAAAACTTCCTTTGTTGCTGCTATGTTATCAGTAGAGCTCTAATAAAGGTTAATTATTAAACCGTATAAGGTCATTATTTTTAAGGGAATAAAAATGAGAAAGATTTTACTAGTGCTAGGAATGTGTTTGCTTGCTGCGACTCAAGTCGCTCACGCTGAAAGCCGTCTTCAATCCATTTTAGACAATGGCGTACTCCGAGTTGGAACGACGGGAGATTGGAATCCGATGACGATGAAAGACCCCGCGACAAACAGTTATCGTGGCTTCGATATCGATGTAACAACAGAACTTGCTAAAGATCTCGGTGTAAAAGTGGAGTATGTGCCCACGGATTGGAAGACGCTAGTTAATGGCATTACCGCCAACAAATACGATATTACTGGCAGCGCATCTCTGAACATGTCGCGCGCGAAAGTAGCTGGATACAGCCAGCCGTATTTCTACCTTGCCTTTGTACCTGTGGTGCAAAAGAAAGATCTCGCCAAATTTTCTGATTGGGCGGATTTTAATAAACCAGAAGTAAAAGTCGCAGCGACGTTAGGTACGGTACAAGAAAAAATGGTGAAAGAGTTCTTCCCGTCTGCTCAGCATATTGTTATTGAAGCGCCAGCGCGCGACTTCCAAGAACTACTAGCTCGCAGGGCCGATGTATCGGTGACGTCCAATGTGGAAGCAGCGACGTTGGTGGATAAGTTTAAACAGTTGGCGATAGTGCCAGTGACCGCACCGCGTAAACCAACCCCAATTGCTATGTTGTTGCCGCAAGACGATCAAGTATGGATTAATTACATCAATCACTGGGTAGAGTTGAAAAAGACTCAAGGCTTTTTTAAGCAGACTGCCAAGAAATGGGGGTTGAAAAGCTTATAAACAGAAAGAGCCGCATTGCGCGGCTCTTTTTATTATCTGAACGATTAAAGTTCGTCTTCACTCACGACTCGGGCGTTGTCAGGAGTCGTAAAGTGCTTGGATAATTCGCGATTCGACAGAATGTATCCCATCCACAGCCCACCCATACAGATGATGATTGCGATGCCAGTAACCATCTGAGCTTGGCTTGCCATTGCGGCTACCAATGCACTTGAGAAGCTACTTACACAGATTTGCAGGCTGTTTTGCAGACCTGCTGCTGTTGCAGGGCTCTGTTGTGCGCTGGCCAGTGCACGGTTTACCACGATTGGGTACAGTGCGCCGTTAGCAACGGCAATCAAACAGAATGGCGCAAGAATAGGCCAAATCGATGACAGCTCCCACTGTGAAGCAATGAAAATCATTAATGCCGCGACACTAAATAGGCCAATCAGTTGGCGCAGAACCTTTTCATCACCAAATTTTCGAACGCCTACTTTACCTAAGTAGCCACCAGCCATAAACGCGATGGTTTGTGGGATAAAGCTCAAACCAATATCTTTTGCTTCGTAGCCCAGTTGCGCCATGATTTCTGGCATCCCAGTTAGGTAAGCAAAGAATGCAGCTGAAGCCGTCGCAAACATAAACACGTTGCCAAGGTATTTTTTAGAACTCAGCAGCGCTTTGATGTCGGCAGACATACTGGTTTGTTTGATTTCTGCTTTCTCGTCTTTTTGTGCCATGGTCGCAAAGACCAAAAAGACGCCAACTAGTGTTAGCGTAATAAAGATACTGTGCCAGCCGAAGTTATCTGCCAACACAACCCCTAATTGAGGTGCTAGTGCTGGTGATAGCGCGACGAGTGGCATGATTGTCGCAAAAATTTGTTGGCTACTGCTTGAGTAGCGTTTAATGACCATAGCCTGCCAGATCACGGCTGGTGCACACACACCGATAGCTTGGATAAAGCGCAGTGTGAGTAGTTGCCATACTTGATCACAGAAAGCCAAACCGAATGACGCGATAGTAAATAGCACCAACCCGGCTGCGAGTGTATTACGATGGCCAAATTTATCGGATGCCAATCCCCACATTAGCTGGCCAATCGCCATACCAACGAGGAATACCGTTAAAGAGAGCGCAATTTGCTCAGGGCCTGTTGCAAAGTCGATTTCCATCGCTTTGAATGCTGGCAGATACATATCGGTAGCAACGAAGCCAAGCATCGATAATGCTGCCAGATAAATGAGCTGTAGTTTTGAGATTTTCATGATTCAACCAGTCAAATTATTTAATCATTTTTTAATCAACATCAGTTGGCGCCAACCCTGATTTATTTACCTTATTATTCTATTTTTCGATTTTGAGAAAATAAAACGCTAAAATTGTTGGTTATCAATCAAATTTTTTGAAAGGTTAAATCATGTTCTCTAAAGCGTCTTTGGAAATGCTGGATACGGTTGCCCGTTTAGGCAGTTTCACCGCTGCGGCTGAGGTATTGCATAAAGTCCCCTCAGCCATCAGCTATGGAGTAAGGCAGGTCGAGCAAGATTTAGATGTGGTGCTGTTTCGACGTTTACCAAGGAAAGTCGAGCTAACTCCAGCGGGTGAACTTTTTATGGCCGAGGCGCGCTCTTTGCTGCGTCAAATGGAAGAGGTGAAAGCACAAACGCGGCGAGCGGCTCAAGGATGGAAAAGCACGTTAAAGCTGACCTTAGATAACGTGGTGAAGTTAGAAAAACTCAAACCTTTGGTGGAAGATTTCTATCGCGAGTTTGAATTTGCTGAATTGCAGATCAATATGGAGGTCTTCAATGGTTCTTGGGAAGCCATAGCACAAGGTCGAGCCGACATTGTCGTTGGCGCGACATCTGCGGTTCCCGTTGGGGGAGATTTTGAAGTCAAAGATATGGGCGTATTAGATTGGGCATTTGTAATGTCACCCGCTCATCCTTGCGTTCGACAACAAGTGCTTACTGAAGCGTTTGTGAGTCAATTTCCGGCGATCTGTCTTGATGATACTTCGAACGTGCTGCCAAAACGCCATACTGGCCATTATCCGCAACAGCGCCGATTATTATTGCCCAATTGGTATAGTGCGATTGAATGTTTAAAAAATGGGGTGGGCGTGGGTTACATGCCACGTCATATTGCAACACCCTTAATCAATGATGGTGTGCTGGTGGAGAAGGTCATGCCGGATGATAAACCGCTCAGTCACTGCTGCTTAGTATGGCGCAAAGATGATAATCATAAATTGATCCAGTGGATGGTGGACTATCTTGGGTCGCCTAATCAGCTACATAAAGATTGGTTACAGTCATAAAAAACACCTCGCATTAGCGAGGTGTTTTCATTGATATGTTTAAAATGTGGCGTTTTATGACAAGAAAAACTTATACGATGGGTTGTCTGTCTCGTCTTTGCATTGATAGCCAAGTTCACGTAAATGTGCAGAAAACTGAGCTAAATCGCTTTCATCTAACTCGAAACCACATAAAACACGTCCGTAGTCAGCGCCGTGGTTACGGTAGTTGAACAAGCTGATATTCCAATGAGTACCGAGTGTGCTTAAGAACTTGAGTAGCGCTCCCGGATATTCTGGGAATTCAAAGCTGTAGAGGCGCTCTTTAAGCGGCTTAGACGGCTTACCACCAATCATGTAGCGCACGTGCAGCTTCGCCATTTCATCATCAGACAAATCAACCACTGGGTAGCCACCATCACGTAAGTCGTGAATGATATGTTCTAGCTCTTCCTGACCGCCTTGCAAACGCACACCGACAAAGATATTTGCCAATGCGTCATCGTTGTAGCGGTAGTTAAACTCCGTTACGGCGCGGCCGCCAATGAGGTTACAGAACTCAAAGAAGGCACCTTGACGCTCAGGAATGGTGACGGCAAGCAAACCTTCACGTTTCTCACCAAGCTCGCAACGCTCAGAAACATAACGTAAGCCATGGAAGTTAGTGTTGGCACCAGACAGCACAGTACCTAAATTCTTACCTTGCAGTTTGTTTTGCTCAGCAAACTTCTTCAAACCCGCCAGAGCAAGCGCGCCAGAAGGCTCTGCAATCGCACGGGTGTCTTCAAAGATGTCTTTTACTGCTGCGCAGATTTCATCGCTAGAGACTGCAATATGGCCATCAATGTACTTTTGGCATAGACGAAACGTCTCTTCGCCAATGCGTTTTACTGCAACGCCATCGGCAAACATGCTGACCTGGTCTAATACTACTGGTTCACCTGCATCCAATGCCGCTTTGAGGCATGAAGAATCTTCTGGCTCGACCGCAATCACTTTGATTTCTGGCATGAGCTGCTTCACGAGTACCGCAACACCGGCAGCCAAACCGCCACCACCGACAGGGACGAAGATGTAATCAAGGTGACCATTTTGCTGCAGCATTTCCATGCCGATGGTGCCTTGACCTGCAATCACCAGTGGGTGATCGAAAGGAGGGACAAATGTGTACCCATGCAGATCAGAAAGGCGTTCCGCTTCCGCTTTTGCCTCATCAAAGTTGCTGCCGTGCAGCACTACATTGCCACCGAAGCCACGTACCGCATCGACTTTGATGTCTGGTGTGGTTTTAGGCATCACGATGGTGGTTTTGATGCCTAGCTTAGTACCAGAGAGCGCCATGCCTTGAGCGTGGTTACCTGCCGATGCTGCAATGACACCAGCGGCTTTTTGTGCTTCAGATAAACTCGCCACCATGTTGTATGCACCGCGCAATTTGAACGAGTGTACGGGTTGGCGATCTTCACGCTTGATCTGCACGTTATTCCCGATACGTGCAGATAAACGAGGCATTTCTTGCAGTGGCGTCACTGTTGCTACTTCATAAACAGGTGCGCGAAGGATTTGGCGCAGATAATCTGCGCCAGTTTGGTTCACTTGTTTTTCGGGTTGAGCTTCCATCATTGCTAGCCCTCTAGCTTCGACTTGTCTCGTACTGCACCCTTGTCAGCACTGGTTGCCATACTCGCGTACGCTTTGAGTGCAAATGAAACTTCACGTTGGCGGTCAACTGGTTTCCAGCCTAGTTCGTCTTGTTTTGCACGGCGCTCAGCAAGTTCTTGTTCAGACACTTGGAGTGAAATTGAACGGTTTGGAATATCAATTGCGATCATATCGCCTTCTTTTACCAGGCCAATTGCACCGCCGTTTGCTGCTTCAGGAGAGGCGTGGCCGATAGAAAGACCTGATGTGCCGCCAGAGAAACGGCCGTCAGTCAGAAGTGCACACTCTTTGCCAAGGCCCATCGATTTTAGATAAGTGGTTGGGTAAAGCATTTCTTGCATGCCCGGACCACCTTTAGGGCCTTCGTAACGGATAACAACCACGTCGCCAGCTTTTACTTTGCCGCCTAAGATGCCTTCTACGGCGTCTTCTTGGCTTTCGAAAACTACGGCTGGGCCAGTGAATTTATGAATGCTCTCATCCACACCAGCAGTCTTAACGATACAACCATCTAATGCGATGTTGCCTGATAGAACGGCTAGGCCACCTTCTTGGCTAAAGGCATGATCGATAGTACGAATACAGCCTTCCGCACGGTCGTCATCAAGGCGATCCCAGCGGCAATCTTGTGAGAACGCTTGAGTAGTACGAATTCCCGCAGGACCTGCGCGGTAGAACTTAAGTACTTCTTCGTCTTCAGTTTGGATGATGTCGTATTTCGCCAGCTGCTCTTTCATCGAAAGGCCAAGCACGGTGCGCGCATCATTGTGTAGAAGACCTGCACGATCTAACTCACCAAGAATTGCCATGACGCCACCAGCGCGGTGTACGTCTTCCATGTGATATTTCTGGGTAGATGGTGCCACTTTACATAGGTGTGGTACTTGGCGTGATAGGCGATCGATATCTTCCATATCGAAATCCACTTCACCTTCTTGCGCTGCAGCCAACAGGTGCAAAATGGTGTTGGTTGAGCCACCCATTGCAATATCCAGTGCCATCGCATTTTCGAACGCATCAAACGTAGCGATGTTGCGTGGCAGTGCTGATTCGTCATCTTGCTCGTAGTAACGACGAGTCAGTTCAACGATACGACGACCTGCATTAAGGAACAGTTGTTCACGGTCAGCGTGCGTTGCCAGCATAGAACCGTTACCTGGTTGAGAAAGACCCAGTGCTTCCGTTAGACAGTTCATTGAGTTTGCAGTGAACATGCCTGAACACGATCCACACGTTGGACATGCGCTGCGTTCGATCTGCTCGCTTTGCTCATCAGACACTTTTGGATCCGCGCCTTGGATCATCGCATCTACAAGGTCTAGTTTGATGATCTGATCAGAAAGCTTGGTTTTACCCGCTTCCATTGGACCACCAGAAACAAAGATAACCGGGATGTTGAGACGCATAGATGCCATCAACATTCCCGGAGTGATTTTGTCACAGTTAGAGATACATACCATGGCATCGGCACAGTGCGCGTTGACCATGTACTCCACAGAGTCTGCGATCAGTTCGCGTGAAGGCAGTGAGTACAGCATGCCGCCGTGACCCATTGCGATACCATCATCAACCGCGATGGTGTTGAATTCTTTTGCGATGCCGCCGGCTTTTTCGATTTCACGCGCTACAAGCTGGCCCATGTCTTTCAGGTGTACGTGACCCGGAACAAATTGAGTAAACGAGTTTACAACGGCGATGATTGGTTTACCGAAGTCTTCTTCTTTCACACCCGTTGCACGCCACAGTGCTCGTGCACCCGCCATGTTACGACCATGTGTGGTGGTAGCTGATCTATATTTTGGCATTTCCTAATCCTTCTTACTTCTGTTCTGGGTACACATAGTCTAACCAGCCCCACTTATCTTCCGTGGTGCCGTCAAATAGGCCAAAGTAGGCTGCTTGTAGTTCTTTAGTGGTTGGGCCGCGTTTACCTGTACCTACTTCAATTTTGTCGATGGTTGCCACTGGTACAATCTCAGCCGCAGTACCTGTCATGAAGACTTCATCGGCAAGGTAAAGGGCTTCACGAGCAATGTTCGCCTCACGTACTTTGTAGCCTTTATCGCGTGCAATTGTCATGATCGAGTCACGAGTGATGCCCGGTAGAATCGCGCTAGTTGCTGGTGGTGTAGTGATTACGCCATCTTTGATAACGAAGATGTTTTCACCAGCCCCTTCCGATAGGTAACCATCTACGCTTAGCGCAATACCTTCGTCGTAACCGTGACGACGCGCTTCACCACCAACCAGTAGTGAAGATAGGTAGTTACCGCCTGCTTTAGCCGCAGTTGGGATGGTGTTTGGCGCAGCGCGATTCCAGCTTGAAATCATCGCATCGACACCTTTTTCTAGCGCTTCTTCGCCTAAGTAAGAGCCCCAAGGAAATGCTGCAATGATTAGATCCATCTCAGTGCCAACTGGTGGACATACGCCTAAGCCAACATTCCCGACAAAACCCAATGGACGAATGTAAGCGCTGTCGAGTTTGTTTTGGCGCAGTGTTTCGCGGGTCGCTTCCATGATTTCTTCTACAGAGAAAGGGATCGGAAAGCGGTAAATCTTGGCAGAATCTTTTAGACGTTGTGCATGCTCACGGTGACGGAAGACAATTGGGCCTTTTGGTGTGTTGTAACAGCGCACACCTTCAAACACGGATGTACCATAGTGCATTGCGTGAGTCAGAACGTGAACGTTCGCCTCTGCCCATGGAACCATCTCACCATTAAACCAAATGAAATCTGCAGTTTTCGTTGCCATTTGTTGCCTTCCTTATGCACTTACGTGTTGTTGTAAGTTGTGATTTGGCAGTTCATCGTTGCGGATTTTTAGCACCTCAACCTTACGAACGTCCCACAACTTCTCTATTTGATTGATCAAAAACGAGATTGGTCGATCGCTGTCGACGATGATCTCGACGCTGGCTACTTTGCTTTCGTGGTTTTGCGTAGCAGCGACTTGTTTGATCACGAAACCTCGGTGACGAATCACACGTAGAACGCGCTCCAACAGTACCGGTTTGTCATCGGCTTTGATGTCGAGTAAATATCTGTCCATGCGATTGTCTCCTATGTATTTTCCAACATATCACTGTTTGATGCGCCAGGTGGCACCAATGGCCACACGTTTTCTTCTTCATCAATCAAAACGTGAAGCATGTAAGAAGTTTCACTCGCTAGCATCTCTTTGAGAGCAGGTTCGACTTCTTCTTTCTTGGTGATGGTTTTGCCCGGGATATCGAATGCTTTTGCTAACATCACGAAATCTGGGTTGTCATCAAGAATGGTTTCACTGTGGCGACCGTCAAAGAACAATGACTGCCATTGGCGAACCATGCCAAGACGTTGGTTATTAAGAAGGACAATCTTCACTGGAATCTGCCGACGCTTCAGCGTGCCCAATTCCTGAACGTTCATCATAAATGAACCGTCACCTGTAATAAGGATAGACTGATCATCAGGACGTGCGACTGCAGCGCCCATCGCTGCTGGCAAGCCAAAGCCCATGGTGCCAAGGCCAGCAGAAGTGATAAAATTTTGTGGTTCGCGTGGCTGGATATGTTGCGCTGCCCACATCTGATGCTGACCGACGTCGGTCGAGACAATTGAGCTATCTGGCATCATGTCAGACAGTTGTTTAAGCAATAGCGGTGCGTAGATTAACTCGCCTGGGTGGTCGTAACGCCACTTAAAGCCGCTGCGCAGACTTTCACTGTGATGAACCCACGGTGAGATATCTTGAGTCAGCTCTAGCTGAGGAAGAATGGTGTTGATGTCGCCACGTAATGGTGCGTTGGCGTGGCGCAGTTTATGAATCTCCGCAGCATCAATGTCGATGTGAATCACTTTCGCATTTGGTGCAAACGTATCGAGCTTACCCGTCACACGGTCATCAAAACGCGCGCCAACCACGATCAATAGATCGGCTTCTTGAACCACTAGGTTGGCGGCTTTGGTGCCATGCATACCCAACATACCAAGATAGTGAGGATCATGGCGTTCAATGGTACCGAGGCCTTTTAATGTGCTAACTGCAGGCATTGGGTTTAAGCGAAGAAATTCGCGTACTGCATCGGTTGCTTTCGCAAGTTGCACGCCACCACCAACATACAACACTGGGCGAGTAGATGCTGCCAGCACATCTTGCGCACGTTTGATATCTTCAGCGCTGACATCTTCGATTGCTGGTGCTATGTATGGAGGAAGAAGGTCTGTAGGTGCTTGAGCGAGTTGAACGTCTTTGGCGATATCGACAATGACAGGACCCGGACGACCGGTTTTTGCGACCTCAAAGGCTTCGGCAAGTGTCGGAGCTAGATCTTCAATTTCGGTCACGAGATAGCTGTGCTTAGTACAGGCTAGGGACATTCCGATCACATCCATTTCTTGGAATGCATCGGTACCGATATGAGAGCTAGCAACCTGGCCTGTGATGGCAACTAGAGGTACGGAGTCAAGGAAAGCGTCGGCAAGGCCGGTAACAAGGTTAGTGGCTCCTGGGCCAGAAGTTGCCATGCACACAGCAACGTCTTGAGTGGAACGAGCCATCCCGATAGCTGCCATAGCGGCCCCTTGCTCGTGACGGCATAGGATGTGTTCCACCCCACCGTCATACAAAGCATCATAGATTGGCATGATGGCCCCGCCGGGGTAGCCAAAAACGGTTTCGATGCCTTGCTGTCTTAAAGCGGCTACGACAAGTTGTGCACCAGTCATCGTAAACCTCCTTTGCTACGTTGTGGCTCGTAGCGATTGCCATATTTATTGCACTTCATGTGCACTCCCATTCTTCCCGTTAAACTGTCCGAGGGTTAGACAGATGACAACTTGTAGTTGTAAAAAAACCCCCGGACTTTTCAGTGCGGGGGTTTTTTGTAATTTGTGGTTACCTTTCGCCCACAATACCCCGCGCGGTGCCAATAATGACCACGATAATCAGGGCTAGCAGTGCGTTGATATGAGCGAAAAGGTTCATCTGTCTGTCGTTCTTTTTTCGTTAAAAAATGTTGTGTAATGTTCTACGAAATTGTTTGCGTCATTAGTGGTATCACACAATTCCGCTGCATGACAAGCAAAAAGTCATTCTTTTTTCACATTAACTCTCAATTGGGACGCGGTATATAACATAACCAACCAGATAAAACATTTGTTTACAGAGTGTTCAAAAAAATTGAGGAACGTATGGGGCTGGCAATCATTCATAGTCGAGCAAGCGTCGGGGTGCAAGCGCCATCGGTTAGTGTAGAAGTTCATATCAGCAACGGCATGCCAGGGTTTACCTTAGTAGGCTTGCCAGAGACAACGGTAAAAGAGTCCAAAGATCGCGTACGCAGTGCGATCATTAATTCTAACTTTCAATTTCCTGCTAAGCGGATCACAATTAACTTATTAAAGTAGACAACTCAATATCAATAAATAAAATAAGAAAGGGAGGCTATGCCTCCCTTTCTACATAAAACATTATGTTTATTGAGCGTTCATTCGATTCTCAATTTCAGCAACTTTGTTGATAGCTTTGCTAAGTTTTGCTAGACGAGCATCATTCCAAACAAAAGTTGATTCTTTACCAGATGGCGCAGACGCTCTAATTGCACCATTTGCGATTTTGTCTTTAATCTCTTTAGATTGAAGATGTTCGTCCAGAGGAATAACATTTTTATCTGCTAATTTCATAAGCATACCCCTTTCCATTAATAACTTCTGTATTGAAGTGTAGTCGAAATTTTCATCATTCGTATTGTGCGTGTTAGTCGCAAAATTAATATATTTCACGTCACCGCCAGTGCATGGATCGTTGGCTGATGCTGTAGTAATTGATTGATTATAGCATCTATTATCAAACCAACATTGCGATGCAAACTGTTGCCCTGAGCCTGAAAATACTGCTAAGTATCGCTTTGCATTGTCCTCTTCAAACTCGTCCGCTATTGCTAGTTTCGGCCCTGCATCAAAGAGAATTTCTCTGTCTTCTTTTGATACTATCATGACAGAGATTTTTCGAATCTCATCAAGTGCAACTTGCGGCATATTGTCGATGTTTAATACATCACATGCCCACCACTTTTTCCATTCTGCGATTAGTTCGCCGTCACCCGCTAAAACTAGCACTGCACCTAGTCTGTCCACTAGCTTATTGAATCCAGTATTATCAACAAAAAATAAGTATTGCCCATCATACAGATTTACGTAAGCAGACCATCGAGAGTCCGACGCTACAAGTGACGCGCCAACGTCATATACCGTTGTTGTCATTATTATTCTTACTCTTAACTGACCGCGCATTATACCGATTAAAATTCAACCGTCATTAAATATCGCAGCGATAATTAAATATTTTGAACCAATATAGTAACAATTTGATTGCATATTTTCCATGCAATCACTCACAATACTTGGATGCGGTATATTGTTGTTCTACTTGTGCAGTATTCTCGTGCCAGTGCTGAAATGGAAGACCCATCCGAAAGCTTTTGCTTTATCTCTTTACGCTGAGCCTCACTAATCGCTGATTTTCTCCCTCCTTTGTTTCCCGTACGTTCTCTGCCAGATTGAAGACGATCTACAATTATTGAGTGCTCAAGCTCAGCAAACACACCAAGTAATTGAGTCATAGCTCTCTGCATAGCGTTGTCGCTCGCTGTATCAACCTGCCCATCAAGCGTCTTTACCTGCACACCTTGCTCTTGTAATTGCTGAATTGTCGCTAAAATCGTATTCAAGCTGCGCCCCATGCGATCAAGCTTCGTAAGAACTACAGTGTCTCCCTCTCGAACATAATGCAGCAGCTCTGCCAGTTTATTTTTGTTGTCGTCTGATTTACCGCTTTGTTTGCCGTAAAATACTTTCTGACAACCAGCTGTTGTTAGTGCTTCCAGTTGTGCTGATAAATCTTGATCTGCTGTACTTACCCTTGCATACCCAATTAGAGCCATGTTCCCACCTGTACGAATCTTTGTAGTTTCGTACATCTTAGGCTCCACCGTACGAATGCCTCAACCTATACCTTTCGTACATGTGCGTATTGCCAGACAAACAACCGTACACCAGACGTAAAATAGAGAGCACTTAGCTCTCTTCAATTTGCCGTGTCAGCTCACGAATTTTTTGTTGCCGTTCTGCCTGAGTACGAAGCAACTCTTTGTTAGATTCTGCGCGCTGTTGTTCCACCTGTTCCACACGTTCTCGAATCTCATCCAATTCGCTACCATCAGTTTTACGTTGTCGCTGCTGTTCATCAAGCGAACCTACCATACGAAGTAAATCAAGTTGCGTTCCCTCCCAGCATTGACACTCCGCATCATCAGTTAACTCTACTTTGACTGCCTTGAGCATTGCCGTTCTCCATGATGGCCTCAATCTCAGCGCGACTTAAATGCTTCAAGTACGACACTGAAACCATGTTCTCTTCATCGATTTTCTGCTTGCTGAGACGCTCCTGTGATTTCAAGTGACTTTGAATCGCTAGTAGTAGTACCTGCCTCTGAACTACCGCTCCGAACTCGCCAGCCAGTGACTTACGCATAAGATCATCGCCATCCAGAGTATCAATATCAAATGTTTTAGCCTTACCACGTTTGCTCTTACTGCCAGCAGTTGACGCTGTTTCTGAATTAAATTTAGCCATATTTCCCCGTTATTTTATCGTTATTATTCTTCACAAAAGACATGTTCGCGCTCAAATACCAGTGCTCCCATGCCTTAACTGTGCTTACTCGACCGCTCGTAGCGCTTTTGCTTTCGCTAAGACAGATACGATCAAGTCAATGTCACCAGTGATTTTTGCTTCGCGTAGTTCACGTACTAAGTCTAAATTTGCCTCAATCGACCCTTCATCACGAAAGAGCACTACCAGCAGTTTTGCCGTTGATACCGAATGCACCACGTTTAACATCTCGTCGATCACGTCGTCTTCGAACTCTTCCCCAAGCTGAATTAGTGTGTCTACCGCCTGAAACCCTGCTACCTGAGCCACCTGATCAGCCGTAAACCCTGTCTGTAGATCTGCAATCTCGAAAGCCAGTTTATTGATGCGTTGAGCATTGTATTCCCGCGCCTTAGCTATCATGATGCGTTGCTCAAAATCCAACCTGTTGTTTTCGCTTTCTCTATCGAGTAGCCATTTCTTCAGCTCACCGCGAGCCTCTGCCATTGCAGAGCTTAAAAATTTACTGTTAGCGATCTCTTCGTCGATCACCGATACATGTTCTGCGAATGAAAGCATCATCTTTCTCCCAAAAAGTCTTTTATCGTATATTTTTTATTCTGTATTGATGCGCCTTTGCCAGAGCGCTTTACTGTAACAGTCCGAATCAGCCCATTCTTCAGCTCGTGATTTAGCTGTTGAAATGTCTGACCTTTCAGAAGCCAGTCCACATCAGCCTTGATGTCCTGCTCACCGTCAACGATTAGCCTTCCTTTAACTGAAATTAGCTTGTGCAGAGCCTCAATATCACCGTCCAGATAAGCTGTGAACCTACTGCGAATTTCCGCCATTTCGTCAACGTTGAGTAGCTTTGCTGTATGCCCCTGAGCTTCAATATCTGCCAGTTGTTTTATGACCCTTGTTGCAAATACGCTTTTGTCAGTGAGTGCCGCCAGAGCGCTGTATAATTCTTTAAACATCATTTTTTACCCTGATTTTGTCTGTCCCTGTCAAAGCCAACTTATACAGCACCCCAGAAACCTGCTCTAAATCCTTAACGCCCAGCCCTGATCGATATTGCTCTATGAAGTCTTTTAGATCCGATACTGTCATGTCTGCATCAATCGACTTTTCCACTTTGAACAACGCCATGCCGTCTACATAAACCAGCTTCGCTTGTTCTCGATTAAAATTGGCTAGCGCCAGATTCTGCTCAGAAGTTCTTGCTGCCAGAGCTTTGTCATACGCTGAGCAAAGCTCGTTAACTTCGAACTCTCTTAACCATTTCCCAAGAGCATTTGTTTTAGCGTGTTCCAGTGCTGCGTAATGTTTATGTTCCTGCTGAACCTCAATCGAATGCAAAACGTCCACCAGCAACCAGTGACCATCTACATTCCGCATACAGTGCGCCAGATGAACTTCGTTTACGATCATGCGAAAAACCTCGTCAAGTCATTGTTCAGCAGATGATCTGCTACCAGTTTGTGAACGTTTTTGCGTTGCTCTACTTTTACGATGTATTCCAGACGTGACTTCATATCCCGAATCTGTGCTTCACAGTCTTCTGCCAGCTCGTCTCGCATGATTACGTTGCCATTGATATGCAATTCAAGCCACGTACTATCAGCTACTCGATTAATGTAAAAATTCATGCCAGCCCCCATGCATCTTTGATCGTGTTGAGATATGCAAGCTGAAGCTCTTTTCCATGCTCACCATCCAAGATCTGACGCAACCAAGCCAGATCAGCCATTCTCAATTGTCGCTGCTTCTCTTGCGCTGAAAGCCGTTTCGATTTTTTGCCGCCAAGCGCTCCATAATGCGCAGCGTTTTCACGTGTAAATCCCATTCATAACCCTTTTGTTTTTAATATGTATTACGTGATTATTTATGCTTTAATTTTGCGTGATTAACCTGACTGAGCGAGTTCCAAGCAAAAAAAAGCAACTTCATTACGAAGTTGCTTTCATTAAGGAATCGAGTATCGCGAGCGACGCACTCGCATATATTTAGTGCTGAACAGCATACTCTGCATCTACAGTCTCAAGCACTTTTCTCAGTGCTAAGTCTGAATGTTCAATGTAATTTTGAGCAAGATCTGAGCGCGTATCGCACTCTAGTTCAATATCATCGAGCAAAAAGTCATCAGTTTCGCCGATCGTTGAAGCGTCATAGACTGAGTGATCGCAGCGTAACTGCTTACCTGATTTAACATCAACTTCAGTCACTGAGAACTGAAAGTCATATTCAGTTTTGCCGATCCTCGCGAATAAGTGCAGTGACTTATCTTCATTTTCGATAATCAAGAATGCTGCATTTTGCATAAATCTGCGCGTTTTCTTATGCTTGAGCGCACCCGTGTAATAATTCGGCTGCTTACGCTGTGTCTTACGTTCTTGCAATAAGCTCTTGAAGTATATCTGTGTATCTTTTAGCCACTGATATTGAGATTCGCGCTCATAGACAGATAGCTTTTGATTGCGATCTATTGCGTCTCTGAGTCTGGATAACGACTTAGAGTTTTTGTGAAAATTGCTGATGCACGCTAGCTTCGTGTCAATACCGCCGTACATATCACGGCCTTTTACGACATGAAAGCTATCGTCATGAGCAAAGTTGACATCTGATGCAAACACGCCGAATTTTAGCACGTCGCGTTCGTTGACATTTTTGATGATACTGTGTGAGATTACGTTGAAATCGCTTGCTCTTAGCGATGATGTATCTGGAATCGTGTAGTTAGCGTAGTTTAGTTCAATTGTTTTTGTTAGCATTTTGCGCTCCTCATTTGCGTGTAAAGTTATGATAAGCGCCAACTAGTGCATCTTAAACAATATATTTTCAATCATCTAACCATCGAAATATCTAACCCACTAAAGTACTAACGTTCTAAAGTACTAAGCCTCTAAGATTGCGCATTTTTTTGCAAAAATGCTCACCTTGAAAGCGCTTTTCCTGCCTTGCTTCGCAAACCATGATCCCATTTGACTTGTATAAAGAAAAAATGCAACCAAGATTATAATCCTGATTGCATATGTGAATTACTACTTGTTAGTGACAGCATCAACCCCATTACGAAGAGCTGCGCATTGATCTGAGAACGTTAAGAAGTCATTTTGCCAATGATACCGAGCCTTGTTCAAACCGCCTTGATAAGCTTTCTCATATGCTGCTTTGTCCCAGTAATGTTTGCCATCTACCTTCGACTTAATGTCATTTTTCGCGTATGACTCAGCAGAGCTGATAACCTGTTTTGCTTTCTTGTCACCTGGTAAGAAGTACACACCTTTTTCCATGCATACCTTTAGCGTTGCGATACCTTCCGCAGTATCAGCCAGCTCATTAATGTGCCAGCTCTTGTTTACCTTTTGCTCATGCTCCGCTTTTGCTTTACCTG
The DNA here is from genome assembly GCF_033340395.1 of Vibrio sp. 1159. NCBI lineage: Bacteria > Pseudomonadati > Pseudomonadota > Gammaproteobacteria > Vibrionales > Vibrionaceae > Vibrio > Vibrio sp. 1159. Next base: position 62,883 of record NZ_JAWOWL010000023.1, read on the forward strand.
ATGCTGCTAAATATCGTTTTTCAAACTCTGCATCCTTCTGCGCTTTTAGTTCTGGCAGCACTGTTTGAGCAAAGCCAGCAGTCTGCTTACCTTCTCTCACGTCTACAGATGCCTTGCAGTTAGATACGTCGTATTCGTCGCTGGCCACATAACCTTGTAGTGCAACATAGTTCCGTTCGTACCCAGAGCCACCTGACTTGTTACGAATCGTATTCGCTTGCGTGATCGTTAGAGTGCCACGCTTACCTTCCCATGATGAAGAAGAGCTCCATCCGCAAGAACCAATAACCTCAGATAGCGGCAGATCAAATGTTAGCTGCTGAGTAAGCCTAAACTGTCCATTATCTTTGTAAAAAGTATACCGTTCCTCGTTTGCTGTTGAGATATACACGTAATTTGAGTAAGGCAGTAAGTTGCTTTCGGCTGTGCGAGTGATACCACCTGAATACTGACCGCCACCTGTAGATTGACACGCAGTAACCAGAAGTACCGATGCTGTAATTCCAGATAAGCGTAGCAGCTTCTTACCGTTATCAGATTTTGAAATTGTCATTATTTTCCCTTGATACAAAAAACAAATGCTCCGCCAGTAGAGCATTTTGACATATGTTAAATGAGAAAATTTTGCTCCACAACCAGAGCAAAATGACTATGAACCCAAATGTGACCGGCAAGAAAATCAGAGAGATAAGAAAGAGTAAAAAAATCACTCAGAAAGATATGATCGCCCGTTTGCAATTGAGCGGCCTAGACATGAGCCGCTCTACCTACTCCAAAGTAGAGCTTGAGATTAGACAAGTTCGTGACTTTGAGCTGATTGCCTTCGCTAAAGCGCTAAAAGTTGATGTGAGTGAGTTTTTTAAGTAACTTCGTCACAGTAGTCTTTTTCCCACTCATGCATTTCCGCGAAGCCTCGCTTAGCGTCTTCAATCAAGCTAGCTCTATCTTCTGAACCACTCAAATAGTACTTAAAAGCACTGCGTTGTGTTTCTCTAAAGACAGTCAGATTAACCGTATGTTGATTACGTTGAAATAATTTCACGTGCCACAAGTTGTCACCTTTTTTGCTGACTACTATCCGCTGAATTAGCTTTTTCAGATGTAAGTTGAACCTAACAGCATCGTCTGAATACTCCGCAAGTCTATCCACATCTTCAGTTGTAATATCTCGCGAATTTGCTTGAAGCTGAGCTAAGTGTGAACTTGCTGAGTCTAGCTCTGCTTTTGTTCTTTCTGTCGCCTCTAAGATTAAATCAAACGTTACACCATCTGCATTTGCCAGCTTATCTTTTTGCATTATTAGCCGTGACTGAAGCTCATCTACCCTTGCGATAGCAGTATCTTCAGCCTCCGATATTGTCGCGCTATTCTCAATTACCAAATTTTTAGCAACCTTGAATATGTGCTCATCTAAGTCACGTATACCATTTTTAAATTCACATCCACCGCTCACTGAAGCCACGCATATCCATTGCTTGTATTCGATAGTGCGCTTTTTCGTAGTACGTTTGCTGAGTTTTTTTTGCATTGCTGAACCACAGTGACCACATCGAACCAGCCCACTTAAATGATTGTGTTTTTTGTGACCACCTGTCCGATTTACGTATTCAGACTGTAATTCTTTGAACTCGCTGTAGGATATTAGAGGAGGGTAGTAATTATGAATTAGCTCCTCTTTTATAAATTTGCCATCCTTAACTGTCCCTACCTGATATCCACCATACAGTGCATCATGAGATAGCATTTCACGAACAGCAGTATCAGACCATGTTTTCCCATACCTTGTCTGAATGCCTAACTCATTTAATTTCATTGCAATTTTGTGATAACCAGCTCCCTGCTGACGTAGCTTAATCATTTTACGAACGTACTGAGCGTTCTCATTTAGTTTATATGTATCGCTTTCCCGTGATAACCACCAAACCAAGCGCTTTTTGATAGCCTTACCTTGCCTTGCGTCGTCTTTCTGCCGCTTCTTCGCCGCTTTAACTCGTTCAGCTTTTTTCACCGACTCCTGGTGAGCTAAGTCTGCTGATGCAGCTAAACGTATTACAGCAATCAAATCATTCAGAGAATCCTTTGTTAAGTGCAAACCATCATGAAGCGAAACGATCTCAACATCGTGCCTTAGTATTGATTTCACAATCTCTTGAGTCTTATCAATACCTGCGCGACTAAGCCTATCAACTGATTCCAGAATGATTACGCTTCCGTGTTGTATTGAGCCGTTCTTAATTGCTGAGAGCATGTCCTCAAGAGACGCCCTATCTCTATCTTTAAAAGCACTGATACCTAAGTCTTGATATGACGTTTCAGACAGTTTTAAATTGTGTTCAGTGCAATAACGCCGAGTATCGTCTAGCTGTCTTCGCAGTGAGTCACCTAACTCTTGTGCTTTGCTGCTGAATCTAATGTACGAGTAAGCTGTTTTCATTGCGCCCCTTCCTGTAATAGCCACAAACTATATCACAGTTGTCTATTTCAAAAAGTTTATTACCGTGAACTTGGCTCCGGCAGATCTACCCAAGGAGGGAGGACGTTTTGATCTTCCTATTGCATTGGGAATTTTGGCCGCTTCGGAGCAAATCGCGACAGATAAGCTCAAAAATTACGAATTTGTTGGTGAGTTAGCACTATCTGGTGGTCTGAGACCTGTAAAAGGTGTGCTGCCTGCTGCGCTGGAAGCTAGTAAGATTCAACGCCATTTGGTCGTCCCACATGTGAATGGCGATCAGGCGGCGCTGGTGGGGAAGGAACAACATAAATCGGCCCAATCATTACTGGAAGTATGTGCCGAGCTTTGTGGTCAACATCGACTGAATCTTTTTCAAACGCCTAAGCGAAAAACGATCGAAAAACATGGTCGAGACTTACAAGATATTATTGGCCAACAACAAGGTAAGCGAGCACTGGAGATTGCTGCCGCTGGAAACCACAACTTACTTTTCCTTGGCCCGCCAGGTACTGGAAAAACGATGTTGGCTTCGCGTTTGTGTGACTTATTACCGGAAATGAGTGACGAAGAAGCAATGGAAACCGCTTCGGTGGCATCGTTGACTCAGAGTGAAATTAATGAGCATAACTGGAAGTCGCGTCCGTTTCGTTCTCCGCATCATTCAAGTTCAATGGCGGCATTAGTCGGCGGTGGTTCGGTACCCAGACCAGGGGAGATCTCTTTAGCCCACAACGGGTTATTGTTTCTCGATGAAATGCCCGAATTTGATCGTAAAGTTCTGGACTCGTTACGCGAACCGCTCGAATCTGGCGAGATCATTATCTCTCGAGCGCAAGGTAAAACACGCTTTCCGGCTCGTTTCCAATTAGTTGGAGCCTTGAACCCAAGCCGACAGGATATTACGAAGGCAATCAAGCGCGCACCAATCCACAAGCTATTTTGCGCTACCTTGGTCGATTATCTGGACCACTGTTAGATCGCTTTGATATGTCTTTAGAAATCCCAGCTTTGCCCAAAGGGACATTAGCAGAAGGTGGTGATCGCGGTGAGCCGACTGCTATCGTAAAAGCGCGTGTGAGCCATGCGCGTAACAATATGCTAAACCGCAGTGGTAAGGTCAATGCACTGCTAGGTAGTCGAGAAATTGAGGCGTTTTGTCCCTTGCATAAGAGTGATGCTGAGTTTCTTGAAACCGCTTTGCATCGTTTAGGACTCTCTATTCGTGCATATCATCGTATTATCAAAGTGGCGCGAACAATCGCCGATCTGGATGGGGCGGAGCAAATTGAACGAACGCACTTGGCCGAGGCACTTGGGTATCGAGCGATGGACCGTTTACTGAAACAGCTTACGGCGCAAGCGGTATAGAGACATGCAAAATGTCATCGCAACAAGTGTTGTGAGCGCCTTGTTGCGATGAAGGACGTTAGAAGGTGTAGTTGAGACCAAGCGACAATAGGTACTCTTTCTCCTCATAAAACGTGATATTCGAGTCAGTTTGGCTATAGCCGGCTAAAGAAATGAACGACCAGTCTTGCCAGTCAAATACGTTTTGATATTCGTAGGCCGCAAATAGGCTGATGGTGTCGTTATTTCGTGTTTTAGCAAAAGTTTGGCTAGCTGCTTGATAGTCTTTCCATGCATAACCCGCGGTGAGGGCCAATCGATGACGGTTGATAAATTTAAACCAGCTAATGTCAAATCCGTACGAATCAAATGACTCCGCCTTACCGTCGGCATCTTGATTGATGTAGGTGAAAGCGGGTTGCAACATAGATGTTTGGTTGAGTGGAATGCGATAGTCGCCTTTGACATAGTAAAGGTTAGCATCGCGAGCAAGTGAGCGGTCTGTCACTTCCTCCTGCTCGATGTCTTTATCAGCATAAGCAAGATCAAGGTTGAAGTTCTTATCAATCAACCCTTTGATCTGAAAGCGATACGCATTGCCGTCAACATCCGTCTCTTTACGTGCGGTTCCTACTTGATAAGGGTTGCGCCAAGTTTCGCCTTTGAGTACCGTCGGCAGATAGGAAACATCGAGCACGGTGCCAGATTGTAGCTCGTGTTGATAGCCCAACTGAAAAGCGAGTGTACCTACCGCGACATCTGAGCGTGTGGTACCGGCGTAAACTTGGTGGTTGAGTCGGCTACCAAAGGTGTATGTCACACTCCCTAGCGGTGCAGCGATAACAGAACTGTCACTATCGGCACGCTTATCGAGAGAATCGATGGTGTTACTATTTTCTGTATTGAAATTGGATTCTGATGATATGAATCCGGCATTCAGCGAAATTTCACCGCCAAAACCTGCGGTTTCAGCGAGTTGAGCCTGAGCAGAACTGACGACAAAGGCCAAAGGCAAGAGAAGTAGCCTTGGTTTCATTCGTTATCTCCTTGTTGTCGAATGAATGGTGCACATATTGGTTGCGGTAACAAATCTGACCATTTCCACGCATGTTCCAATGTGGCAAAGGCGCAGTATAATTACACGCTGTTTTATTCTTCACACATTATCACTGTTGTTTGACTATCATGTTGGCATATTTGTTATTTTTTTTTAACGCTTCTTTTGTGATTCTCAATTCTGCGGTTTGTTCACTCGCAATTTGTGTTATCGCTGTATTTAAAATATTGCTTCCTGGCGTAAAGCTAAAAGCACTAGCGACCGTTTGTGCCAATAAGGTGATGTGGTTATGGGCTACCGTTAATGCGTGCATTCTGGCGGTATCTAACCGTGTTGAGTGGGATGTTCAGGGCGGTGAAGCGCTTAAAAAAGACGGGTGGTATCTGCTGATCAGTAACCATCTCAGTTGGACAGATATTGTTGTGCTTTGCTGCGTGTTTAAAGACCGTATTCCCATGCCGAAGTTTTTCCTCAAGCAACAACTGCTGTATGTGCCTTTCATCGGGATGGCGTGTTGGGCGCTCGATATGCCATTTATGCGTCGCTATTCGCGAGAGTATCTGATCCGCAACCCTCATAAGCGAGGTAAAGATTTAGAGACGACACGTCGCTCGTGCGCTAAATTCAAACACACTCCAACCACAGTGGTTAACTATGTCGAAGGAACCCGATTTACCGAAGAAAAGCAGCGTAAGAGTAAAGCAAACTATCAATATTTGCTGCAACCAAAGTCGGGCGGGATTGCGTACACGTTAGCGGCGATGGGGGAGCAGTTCGAGAGCATTATCGACGTTACGTTGGCGTACCCAGAAAATACGCATAAACCGTTCAAGGATTTATTGATGGGCCGCATGAGCAAGGTGGTTGTGCGTGTAAATGTGTTACCCGTTGATGAAAGAGTGCTTGGTGATTACTTCAACGATAAGCCCTATAAGCGACAATTTCAGCAATGGTTGGGGGATGTGTGGCAAGAAAAAGATCGGTTGCTACAAGAGATTTACAAATAAACAAAAGGGGAGCGACGTGTTCCCCTTTTGATTGATATCGATGTGCTTATTTTAGTGTCAGCAAGTAGTTCACCAGAGAGAAGTACTCATCCATCGTTTTGATGCTTTGTGCTTGAACTAGGTATTTGTTGTTAACGATAACCGCAGGAACGCCGGTTAGACCGCTGTTTTCAAATTGCTTGTCCATACGGCGAACCATTGAATCAACCGCGAAGCCTTTGAATGCAGAATCGAATTTTTTCGCATCTACACCTTCATCAAGGAAGATTTGACGAAGTTCTTCATCATTACGTGGTGCTTTCTTTAGATTGTGGATGCGGTTAAACATCACTGGCACCATTTTGTCTTCCACTTTTAGTGCAACCATCGTTGCGTAGGCTTTGCTCATTGATGGGCCCATGTTGCCACCCATGAAAGAAACGTGGTTTTTTAATAGCTTAGTACCTTCTGGCAACTGCTTTTTCAGTTGCTGGATAACCGGTTCAAAGCTATTACAGTGCGGGCAGTAGAAAGAGAAAAACTCCGTCACAAGAGGTTTTTTTGATGCCTCAAGATCCAATACTTTGTAATGTTCACCTTCTTTGAATTGCGCTGCATGTGCCGACAGGCTTAACATCAGCATAGAAAACAGTGCGAACAGTTTTTTCATCGAAATATCTCCATTTTTGAATTTTTGGCCTGACTTACCACTGAGGCATTAAAGACAGCGGTGCTTCTTCTAAAGCGGCGATCTGCTCTTTAAATGCAAGGACCTGACCTTCCCAGTATTTTGGCTCATTAAACCATGGAAAAGCGAGAGGAAATGCAGGGTCATGCCAACGTTTTGCTAGCCATGCCATATAGTGCACCATTCGTAGACCGCGAAGTGGCTCGATTAGTTTCAATTCTGCAGGATTAAAGTCGCAAAACTCTTGGTAAGCCTCTAAAACAATATCCAACTGCATCAGTTTGTCTTGGCGTTCACCGTTCAATAGCATCCATAAGTCTTGTACTGCAGGGCCGTTACGAGCGTCATCCAAATCAACAAACATAGGGCCATCTCGCCACAAAATATTGCCTGGGTGGCAATCGCCATGCAAACGAATCATATTGAAGCCTTCTTGCCAGTGGCTTTCAATTGATTTGATCAGCATATCCAAGTCATTGAAGAAGCTGTTCTCCAAGTGCATTGGAATCATATTGGCGTTTTGCAGAATCTCTCTTGGTTGATACAGGTATTCTTGTAAGCCGATCGTAGGGCGATGTTGGAACGCTTGGCGGCTGCCGACTTTATGGATGCGGCCAAGGAAACGCCCTACACCTTCGAGCTGATCTAAATTGTCAACCTCGTATTGGCGACCACCCACGCTATCAAACAGCGCAAAAGCATAGCCTTGATAGTGATGCAGGGTTTCACCGTTGATGCGCACAGGTGGTGCGACGGGTATCTCATTGCCAATCAGCTCTAAAGTAAAGTCGTGCTCCTCTTGGATCTGTTCATTGCTCCAACGTTCAGGACGGTAAAACTTGACGACATAACGACGACGCTCTTCGTCAGTAAATTGATAAACACGGTTTTCGTAGCTATTGAGGGGAAGAAAGCCTGATTCTGCGCGAACGCCGATGCTTTCTAACGCGTACCACATAAAGTCTGGGGTAAGGGCGTCAAAGTTAAACATACTTTGGGACATATAAACAAAAAGGCTCATTACTGAGCCTTTTTCCGTTAGTCACTGAAGTAGCACTATAGTTTTTTAATAAAACGGCTTTCTACTTCAATGGTGAATTCGTTGCTCTTATCGGTGAGTATAAACTGAATTGTCGTAATCGCAGAGTTTAGCTTGTCAGGATCGGCACCAAGACTCATTGGCAGGTTTAATACCTCACCTGGCTGGACCTGAATTGTCTGCTTACCATACCAGCTTACATCGGATAGCCCTTCAACATCCAACGAGTACTCTTGCACTTGCTGAGTTTTGTTGATCACTTTGAGGGTGTAGGTGTTTTCTACTTCTCCCGAGCTATTAACGCGGAACAGTTGGTTACGGTCGCGAATAACACTCATGCCGGCTGGGTCTACCGCTGCAATTTGGGCAAAGAAAAGACCGACCATGACGAGTAGTACGGCACCATAGCCTAGCAGCTTCGGACGCATGACTTTGGTACTCTTACCCGATAAGCGATGTTCGGTGGTGTAACTAATTAGGCCTTTCTCGTAGCCCATGCGATCCATGGTGTTGTCACACGCATCAATACAGGCGCCACAGTTGATACATTCATACTGCAAGCCGTCACGAATATCGATACCTGTTGGGCACACCTGCACACACAAATCACAATCAATACAATCACCCAAACCAAGCTGCTTTGGATCGGCTTTACGCGGACGTGGGCCACGTTTTTCCCCACGTTTTGCATCGTAGCCAACGATGAAGGTGTCTTTATCAAACATGGCAGACTGGAAGCGCGCGTAAGGACACATGTGAATACACATGATGGAACGCATCCAACCAGCATTACCATAAGTACAAATGGCAAAGAACATTACCCAAAAGACGGGCCAGAAGTTGGCGTTAAAGGTGAAAAAGTCGATAACCAATTGCTTCATTGGCACGAAGTAGCCAACAAAAGTAAAACCAGTGGCGAGTGCAATGGCAAACCAAGCTATATGTTTGACGGTTTTACGCATCGCTAAATTCGCCGTCAGCTTATTGGAGTCTTGTTTACGGCGTTTATTGGCACTACCTTCGAGCTTCTCTTCAAACCAGATATACATGAAGGTCCAGACGGTTTGTGGGCAGAGATAGCCACACCAAACTCGACCTAAGAAGGTGGTAATAAAGAACAACCCAAACGCCGCGATCACAAACAGCAAGGCGAGTAGGGTAAGATCTTGTGGGTACAGTGTGGTACCGAAAAAGTTGAACTGCTGGTTGCCAATATCAAGCAAGATCGCTTGACGTTCACCGTAAGGGATCCACGGTATCAAAGCGAAGAGAAGTAGTAAGAACCAACCACCGTAACGACGCAGTTTCTGGTAAGTCCCTTTGCTTTCGCGTACATAGATGCGATTACTTGGGTTAAACCGATCCCCGTTTCCTTTGTGGGTTTTGGGATTATAGGTTTTAGGAGTCACATCTTTGATATCGATCTTGTCCTGACTCATGCACTCATCCTTCTTAGGCTTTTATAATGTACGGCGTCATTTCTATTGATGTCGCTCGATGACATTGCTGCTCGTTCCGTCATAAAGATGACCGAACATAATTATTTTAGTAAATACTGATGAACGGCGATTATACAATCAATAACAATTCCGTTTCTTTAACGCAGTCAATGTTTAACAACAAAAATCAGTACAGTTAACCTGATAATTGGCTGAACAGTTATAACCAATTGTGGGACTAAAAACTTTGGTTATAAAAAAGCGACTCACAGGAGAGTCGCTTAAAGAATACTGGCTGTTGAGCTGGTTATTTGATGATGCCACGAGCGCGTAGGATCGCCGTTTTAAAATCGTCTTCTTGGTCTTTTTTGAGTCCAGGGATCATTTCATCTTTGCTGCTATTACGCATTTTAAGGTGGTAGATCAGTACATCGTCGGTCAGATCTTCTAGCTTTCCTTCATAGCCTGCTTCTTTTGCCAGCTTAACGATGAACTGCAATAGGTTCAGCTCTTGCTCTTTATGCCATTCAGGCTCTAGTAGCTCAAGCAGCTCTTCAATGCGATGACACTTCATTTCTTTCTCCACAGAATTTATAGGTGTAATTAGCAGTAAAGGTACCAAATTGCTTTGCGAAGACCAAATAGGAAAAACGATCTCTTTCACCGTGGTTTGTTCTAAGTCTTTGAAGCTTTATGAGTCTCGTGCAAAGAAAAAAGCGCAGCTGGCGCCGCGCTTTTGATTAAGCTGCTTTGATAACTTTGGCCGGAACACTCGACATCATTGCTGTCTTCTCAACCAATGTCATTGCTGGCGCAACTTGCTTTGCCTTTGGTGCAGTAGTAAAGCCACTGCGGCGGCGCATTGCACTAGTATTAGTGTGTGCGAACCTGACTGTTGTTGGGCGCATTAATTTACCTAACTGTCAGGCATATCCATTGCCGATGTAATGGCCTGAATCATTATGAGCTAGGCTCCAACAAGATTGAAGAATCACTCTTCTGGCTCTCGCCAATCCAGTTAATGAGTCAGGAATACCGATATGCATGCATATCAAGTGTAAGATTAGCATCCTTGTAATAATTGGTCGATAGTTGAGCAATTGAATTGTTTAGATTTTGTCATTTTGTCGCGATGTTCGAGGCAATTTTTGTTTGATCCCACGATCAGCAGTAGTAGTATGAGATCTCGATGAAGGAGGTGCCTATGTCATTTTTGAAGAAGACACTTGCCAGTTTTGGGATTGGGAGCGCGAAGGTCGACTCAATCTTAAACCAAGACGTGCTATACCCAGGTCAAAGTGTGGATGTGTCTATCCATGTATATGGTGGTGCGACTGAACAAGCGATCGACAACATTGATTTAAAACTCTGTTGCCGCTACATCGCCGAAGCCCCTGATGACCGTGGTGCGCGAGAAGGACACAGCATGCGCCGAGTACCTCAAACTCATGTGCTTGCTAAGTGGAGTCTCCCTTACGCATTTACCATCCATTCCGGCGAAGAGCGTACCTTCGATGTTAAGCTCGATGTGCCTTGGAACACGCCTGTCACCATTGGTGATGCCAAAGTATGGTTAGAAACTGGCTTAGACGTTGCTGCTGCTTTGGATCCGACTGATAAAGACATCCTCACCGTCCGACCTGATCCACTGATGGATGCGGTACTATCTGCATTTGAAGCGCAAGGTTTACGAATTCGCCAGGTGGAATGCGAGGAAGTGAAAGGATTCGATCTACCATTTGTGCAAGAGTTTGAACTGGTGCCAACCGACGGACCTTACCACGGCGTGTGGCGCGAATTAGAATTTGTTGCCCACCGCAGTGAGCAAGAGCTCAAGTTGTGGTTTGAAGTTGACCGCACACGCAAGGGGCAAGGTGGCATGCTCGCAAGCTTACTGGGTAGTGGCAAACTCAAGCGAGAGCTGACCATTCCTGCCACGACTAAGCCAGATCAAGTTGGCGAACTGGTACTCAATTATCTCGATCAAACTACTGCCGTTCATGAGTCTTAATTTAAGCTTACACGTGTAAGCCTAATGTGCCATACTAGAGCAAATTTCAAACTCTAGTATAGGCGCATTGATGTCCGAGCTGCAGAAACCTCAATACAGTCAACGTGAAGAACTGGCCAATACCATCACCCACGGTATAGGGATGATTTTTGGTATTGTTGGCTTGATACTGCTGTTAGTTAAAGCCATAGACCATCAAGCTGACACTTTAACGCTTACCAGTATGGCGATTTATGGTGCGAGTATTATCGTGCTATTTTTGGCCTCGACGCTCTATCATGCGATCCCTCATCCCAAAGCGAAACGTTGGCTAAAAACCTTCGACCACTGTGCTATTTATCTTTTGATAGCAGGCAGCTATACCCCTTTCTTGTTAGTCAGCTTAAGAACACCTCTAGCATTTGGGTTGATGATCGTTATTTGGAGCATTGCGTTGATCGGCATCATCATGAAAGTTGCGTTCGTCTATCGATTTAAAAAGCTTTCTTTGATGACGTACTTGGTGATGGGATGGTTATCGTTGATTGTGATTTATCAATTAGCTATTAACTTGGATGTCGGCGGACTTACACTGCTTGCCGCTGGTGGAATTGTGTATTCACTGGGGGTGATTTTCTACGTTGCGAAGCGCATTCCTTTTAACCATGCGATCTGGCACGGCTTTGTTTTGGCTGGCTGCGTGTGCCATTTCTTTGCGATTTATTACTTTGTTGAGCCTATCTAGCCGATAGGCTCAACAAAGAATATTAAACACGTATTAGCGAGTTTTTACCTCTAGCACTTTGGCAGAAAACTGATATTGCTGTGATTGCGGTACAGCCAATTTAATGCTCTTACCTTGTTCCGCTTGCTGTGGTCGCAGGTAGGTATCCGCCATGCGCTTGATGGATTGCCAAACTGTTACGTTTTCTTTTGCCAGTTGCTGACCAGACATATCAAACACTTGCACCTCAACTTCCACTTGAATGACAGATTGAGAGCTTTGGTTGGTGATTGATGTAGGTAAAACAAGCTCACCGCTTTGATAGCTTGCTGAACCAATCAATACATCCACACCTGAATCTGATAGCTGCATGGTTGGCTTTTTGGCATTTACCACCACGGTCGTGCCAACGGTTTTCGTTACCACTGGAATTGTCGCAATCGCAGGAGCTGCGATTGTTTCAACTACGCTTGCTGTTGTTTGTGTCTCCGTCGCTTGCTGCGCCGGTTTTTTCATGACGTATTCCCAGGTAAAGTCATCGTTCAACTTCACTTCTCGACCATCGGCTAAAGTGATGACCTCGGCGGCGTATGTGGATGAGGCGGCAAGTAGGGTCGCCAGAGTAATCCATGTTTTCATTGTTATACCTTTTAATTAGAGTCTGCTTAGCGGCGCCAAAACGCAGGAAAGAACAGTACAAGAATAGTCAGAATTTCCAAGCGGCCCATTAACATCCCAAAGCTTAAGAGCCATTTGGCAGTATCGGGCAGAGGCGCGAAGTTGCCTGTCGGGCCAATCACACTACCCATACCAGGGCCAACATTGGCAACGGCGGTGATTGAGCCAGAAATACTGGTCACAGGGTCGAGGCCAAGAGCACTTAAACAACCCGCGATAAAGATAATGGTGATAAAAAACATCAAGCCAAATGCCACCACTGAGCGAACAATATCATCATTCACCGGTCGCTGGTTATAACGCTGTACAAACACCCCTGAAGGGTGAATCAACTTCATCATTTGTTTGTTTAGCAGCGTCATTGCAATTTGGAAGCGGAAGATTTTGATCCCGCCAGACGTTGATCCTGAGCATGCCCCCGCCATCATTAAGAATGCGAAAAGAGTGGTGGGTAATGCGCCCCATGCGGTGAAGTCTTCTAAGCCAAAGCCAGTTGTGGTGACGACAGAGACAATATTAAACATCGACACTCGCAGGGCATCCAAAATGGTGTACCCATCTCGAATCACTAGCCAAGCTGAAATCACTAAGCTTGAGAATACGAACAGGTACGCAAATCCTCTAACTTGAGCGTCGTTAACCAACACATCAATACGGCGTTTACGTAATGCGGCGATAAAGAGCAAAAACGGCAAACCACCTAAGAACATAAAGGTAGTGGCCACCCAATGTGCGCCATTAGAGAAGTGGTTCATTGACCCATCAGATGTAGAGTATCCACCCGTCGATAGCGTAGTAAAGGCATGGTTGATTGCTTCGAACAGGTTCATGCCGGTGATCAAGTAGCCCAAAATACATAGGCCCGTTAGCATCAAATAAACCGCTACGATGTTTTTGGCGACCGTTTTCGCTCTTGGACTACTTTTATCCGACCAATCTGATGATTCGGTTTGGAATAGCTTCATACCACCGACATTCAGCATAGGTAACACTGCTACCGCCATCACGATAAAACCAATGCCACCAAGCCATTGTAAAATAGAGCGCCACAGCAATATGCTCGGCGCCATGTTGTCTAGGCCACTGAGCACCGTTGAGCCCGTCGTGGTGATACCCGACATCGTTTCGAAGTAGGCGTCGGTGAAGCTGATGTGGTTGATAAACACAAATGGCAAGGCGGCAAACGCACTCGCGATGGTCCAAACCAAACTGGTGATGAGGAACATATCGCGTACGCTGAGTTTGAACTTGGCGGTTCGACCTATCGTTAGGCAGATGAAGGCGGCAAGGTGCGTGATCACAACGGCTTGGGCGAAATCGAGGAATCCCCCCGTACCGGTAAAGAAAGCGACCAAAGTCGGCACGTACATAAACAGGGCCAGTTTGGATAAAACCAGCCCGATAACAAACAGTACGGGACGTAAGTTGACCATAGGAAAATCCTAGAGGAAAAATGGACTCGGTTGGAATAGCGCTTCGACGTCTGATACGTATTTTTTGTTGACCAGGAACATCACCACATGATCATCCTGCTCGATGACCGTACGGTCGTGGGCAATAAGAACTTCTTCGCCACGAACGATAGCACCAATGGTGGTCCCAGGTGGAAGCTTTATATCTCCAATCGCACGTCCAACCACTTTAGATGTACTTTCATCACCGTGAGCGACGGCTTCAATCGCTTCCGCAGCGCCGCGGCGAAGTGAGGATACGTTTACGATATCAGCGCGACGAACGTGCGTTAGCAAGGCTGAAATAGTGGCTTGCTGAGGTGAGATTGCTACATCAATTACGCCGCCTTGTACCAGGTCTACATAAGCGCCACGTTGGATCAGCACCATCACTTTTTTAGCGCCCATGCGTTTTGCCAACATTGCAGACATGATGTTGGTTTCATCTTCGTTGGTCAGCGCGATGAAGACGTCGACTTGGTCGATGTTCTCTTCCGAGAGAAGCTCTTGGTCTGCCGCATCACCGCAGAACACGATGGTGTTTTCTAGTTGCTCAGAGAGCTTTTCTGCACGCTGGTAGTTACGCTCAATCAGCTTCACGCTGTAAGTTTGCTCTAGGCGTTTTGCCAAGCTTGCGCCGATGTTACCCCCGCCAACAATCATGATGCGGCGGTACGGTTTTTCTAGGCGCTGAAGCTCACTCATCACTGAGCGAATATGATTACTTGCTGCAACGAAGAACACTTCATCGTCGGCTTCAATAATCGTGGTGCCTTGTGGGCGAATCGGGCGACCCTGGCGGAAAATAGCTGCCACACGGGTATCAATGTGCGGCATGTGCTCACGCAAAGCAGACAACGCATTACCCACCAGCGGGCCACCATAGTAGGCTTTCACCGCCACTAGGCTGACTTTCTGTTCAGCAAAGCTCACCACTTGCAGCGCGCCCGGGTATTGGATCAGACGTTCGATGTAGCTCGTAACGAGTTCTTCTGGGGCGATAAGGTGATCGACAGGAATGGCGCCAGATTTAAACAGGGCTTCTTTTTCTGCCAAGTATTCTGGAGAGCGAATACGTGCAACGCGGTTTGGGGTATTGAATAGAGTGAACGCGACCTGACAGGCAGCCATGTTGGTTTCATCAGTGTTGGTTACTGCGACGAGCATATCGGCGTCTTGCGCGCCAGCTTCATGCAGCACGTCTGGGTGGCTCGCATGGCCATTGACCACACGCAGGTCGTATTTGTCCTGCAATTCACGCAGTCGGTCGGCATTATTGTCGACGATGGTGATGTCGTTGTTTTCACCCACTAGGTTTTCTGCCAGTGTGCCGCCAACCTGACCTGCACCAAGAATAATGATCTTCATACTCTTTTCTCGTATCTGAAAAAGGCGATTGAAATCACTTCAATCGCCCTATTTAGCATGCTGTTACGCGTGTGTTTTAGTTAGCACTGCGTAGTAGAAACCATCCATATCTTCTTCGCCTGGTAGAATTTGACGACCAGGCTGGTCGGGATCAGAATCCAGCAGTTGCGCATCCGCGGTACGTGCTAAAAACGCTTTTACTTGCTCCACGTTTTCTTGCGGTGTGATTGAACAAGTCGCGTAAACCATTGTGCCGCCGGGCTTCAGTTGCGTCCACATGGCATCAAAAATTTCACTTTGCAGCTCTGCTAATGCGGCGATGTCGTCTGCACGACGTAGCCATTTGATGTCTGGGTGACGACGAATCACGCCAGTCGCAGAACATGGGGCATCCAGCAAAATGCGATCAAATTGCTCGCCTTGCCACCATTCTTGTGGATTACGCGCATCACCGCAAACCACTTTTGCCTGAAGGTTGAGACGCTTCAGGTTTTCATGCACACGTTTCAAGCGTGTGTCGTCGCAGTCAATCGCGACCACTTCACTGCCTGACGTGCGCTCTAGAATGTGCGCCGTCTTGCCACCTGGCGCTGCACAGCAATCTAAAATCAGTTCGCCGTCTTGTGGTTTTAGGTAGTTGATCGAGAGCTGCGCCGCCGCATCTTGGACCGAAACCCAACCTTTTTCAAAACCAGGTAGCTTCATCACATCATATGGTGCGGCCAATTTTATGGCGTCCATTGCTTCTGTGTGTGGCGTGCTATCAATGTTTTCATTTTTGAGCAGCGCAAGGTATTCATCACGAGTGTGGTGTTGATGGTTCACACGCAGCCACATTGGTGCTTTTTGGTTGTTCGCTTCAACAATGCTTTCCCATTGCTGTGGGTAGGCCTCTTGCAGCAGTTTTAGTAACCAGCTTGGGTGACCGTACTTGCCAGCGTTGTTGCTGACGGCCATTTGGTCGAGTTCTTCTTGGTTGCGCTGGTAGTTACGCAATACAGCGTTAATCAAACCACGCAGACGAGGACCTTTCAGCTCTTTAGTGCCTTCAACCGTTTCACCAACTGCTGCGTGCGCAGGAATGCGCATGAAGCTCAGTTGGTAAATACCAACCAGAATTAGGTGATGGAATACACGTTGTTTGCCTTTGAGGGGCTTATCCATCAACTGGTTTGCGATCATTTCTAGGCGAGGGAGGTAACGTAGCGCACCGTAACAGATCTCTTGTAACAGAGCGTGGTCACGAGGTCGTACCGTTTGTTGAGCCGCTGGAAGAGCGCTTGAAAGTGAGTGGCCCTTGTCGACGACAAGATACAGGACGTTAGCAGCCGCAGCGCGAACATTCATGATGAGTACCTTAAAGTAAAGGAGGGCATCTCTGCCCTCTAAAAGTTCGTATAATCGGGGATAATAACCCCTAGTATGGCTTAAACCAGCAGAGTGCCAACTTCAAACCAAGCCGCACGCGAATTTAGAATATCCTGAACTGACATGGCTTTTTTGCCAGGAACTTGCAGTTGCTCTAGCACCAGTACGCCGTTGCCTGTCGCAACATAAATACCGGTTTTATCTGCTTGTACGATGGTGCCGGCTGGCTTGTCACTGGTTTGCTCTGCCACACGGCTTTGCCATACTTTGATGCTGTTTTCTGCCGCCTCAAAGTGGCTCATTGGCCATGGGTTAAATGCACGAACGCAGCGCTCAATGTGCGCCGCATCGTCGTTCCAGTTGATGCGTGCTTCTTCTTTGCTGAGCTTTTTCGCATAGTTCGCTAGCTCATCGTCTTGCTTCACTGGCACTGCTTTACCCGCAGCAATGTCTACTAGGCAGTCAATCAGGGCTTCTGGACCAAGCTCAGCCAATTTTTCGTACATTGAAGCGCTGGTATCTGTCGCTTCGATTGGCAGAGTTGCAATCTTCAGCATATCACCAGTATCGAGACCGATGTCCATCTGCATGATGGTCACGCCAGTTTCTGCATCGCCCGCCCAAATAGAGCGTTGGATTGGAGCCGCACCACGCCAACGAGGTAGGATAGAACCATGTACGTTGATACAACCCAGTTTAGGTGTATCAAGAACCGCTTGTGGCAGCAGCATACCGTACGCCACGACAACCATGAGGTCGGCGTTCAGATCGGCAAGTTCTTGTTTCGCTTCGTCGGACTTAAAGCTTTCAGGTTGGTAAACCGGGATATTGTGTTCTAGCGCCAGTTGTTTTACCGGTGGCGCAGCCAATTTTTTGCCACGACCCGCTGGACGATCTGGGTTTGTGTAAACCGCGATGACGTCATGCTCCGAAGACAACAACGCCGCCAAGTGACGGGCGGCGAAATCCGGAGTACCTGCAAAGACAATTCGTAAAGACTGACTCAAGGTAGACTTCCTTCTAATTGGTATGGTTCGAGATTAAGCGTTTTGCTGCTTCTCGTTAAAGCGTTTGATTTTCGCTAGCTTGTCCTGAATGCGTTTGCGTTTCAGTGGCGATAGGTAATCCACGAACAGCTTACCTTGTAAGTGATCAAGCTCGTGTTGAACACAAATCGCTAGCAGGTCGTCGGCTTCAAAGGTGAACTCTTTGCCATCACGATCCAGTGCTTTAACGGTAACTTCTGCAGCGCGAGGCACAAGTGCGCGCGCACCTGGTACCGACAGACAGCCTTCTTCGATGCCATCTTCGCCACGCTTTTCCAGAATCTCAGGGTTGATTAGCACCATCGGCTCATCGCGAGTTTCTGAAATATCAATCACTACGATACGTTTGTGGATATCAACCTGCGTTGCAGCAAGGCCAATACCTTCTTCGTCGTACATGGTTTCAATCATGTCATCGACGATTTTTTGAATCTCAGGTGTCACCGCTTCAACAGGCTTTGCGACTGTGCGCAGGCGATCATCCGGGAATGTTAATACTTGTAATACAGACATATTCACTCGAAATATTGAACTGTGCCGAAACAGCACAAACCTTGTTGGCTCAATTCTAGACATTTTATAGCCTAAATGACAGCATCCTTGCACCAATTTCCATTCTGGTTCCTGCTTAATAGACCAAGGACGAGGGTCATGAATCGAATTTTCCGCAACGTTGCCAGTGTTACGTTGCCGTTACTTTTCTCTTTCAACGCTGTAGCAAATGTGGATGCGAACCCACTGACTGTTAAAGATGATGCGCCACAAACATATGTAGTTGTGAAGGGCGATACGCTATGGGATATTTCGGCCATGTACTTGGATAGCCCGTGGTTGTGGCCTCGTTTATGGCAAGTAAACCCGGAAATCGATAACCCTCATTTAATTTATCCCGGAGACAAGCTGTCTTTGGTATGGATTAACGGTCAGCCCGTGTTGAGCCTAAAACCGGTTAAGAAGCTGAGCCCGAAAGCTCGCATCACAGAAAAGAAAGCCGTACCAACGGTCGCGGAAGGTTTGGTGATGCCTTACCTCAAATCGGATCGGTTGCTAGATAAAGATTCGTTGAACAATGCTGCAAAAGTGATGGGTAGCAGCAAAGGCAGTAAGTATCTGACTACAGAAGATGTGCTGTATATCAATGGCAATCAGACCGCGACAGGTTGGGCTATTTACCGACCAGTAGCTACCTTTTCGCGTGACGATGTGTCCGAAGAGATTACCGCGCTGCGTTTGATTGCCAAAGGCGAGCTCGTTGAAGCTTCGAGTGATTATTCAGGTTTGAAGCTTACATCGCAAATGCAAGAAATCCTACGTAACGATATCGCGTTGCCAAATCAATCGGTTGAGAATACTGACTTCACGACTACGTTCTATCCGCTGCCGTCGCCACAAGGCAGTTCTGCAAAGTTGCTAGGTAATATCGAAGGTATTCGCTTTAGTTCAACTAACCAAGTCGTGGTGATTGATAAAGGCACGTCAGATAATCTCAAGCAAGGCAGTGTGTTTGATTTAAAAGAAGACGCGCACCCAGTTTACAAAGACGGCGATGAGTTCAAGAAAGAGTTTGGCGTGCTTGATAAGAAAATCACTTTGCCTCAAAGCAAAGTTGGTGAGTTGCTGGTCATTCGTCCTTATGAGTACTTTAGCTTGGCACTGATCACTAACAGTAAGAAACCCATTAACCAAGATATTTCGGTGGTGTCACCGTTGGCGGACGAATTAACCATCGATGAATCGACGAAATAACGATGATCTCGCTGCCTGGTTAAAACTGAGTTGTTTGCCAGGCATTGGCGGCGTCAAAATGAATAAGCTACTGGCAAGAGACACGCCACGTAACATCGTAAACTTCTCTCCTGAACAGCTACAACAACTTGGGTTAACAACTAAGCAAATTCAAGCTTGGGCTTCAACAGATAAAGAAGTCGATGCTTGTTTAAGCTGGCTTGAAGCTTCTACAAATCATCATATCCTGACACTGACTGACCCGCATTATCCACCTCAACTCAAACAAATCGTTGCGCCGCCACCTCTGCTTTTTGTGCAAGGAAGTTCTACTTGTCTCTCTCAGCCACAAATCGCGATGGTTGGCAGTCGAAATGCGAGTATTGATGGATTACAGCATGCACGTCAGTTTGCTGCAGAGTTTGTTCAGCACGATTTTATTGTCACCAGTGGTCTCGCTTTAGGCATTGATGGTCATGCGCATGATGGTGCGTTGCAAGCGGGTGGTAAGACGATTGCGGTGCTAGGATCTGGCTTAGCAAATATTTATCCGGCACGTCATCGTGGTTTAGCGCAACGTGTTATTGAACATGGGGCTTTGGTGTCTGAGTTTCGGCCTAATGCCAAGCCGCGCCCAGAAAACTTCCCGCGTCGTAATCGTATTATTAGTGGATTATCGCTTGGTGTACTGGTCGTCGAGGCGGCGAAAAAGAGCGGCTCGTTAATTACAGCTCGTTACGCGCTTGAGCAAGGTCGAGAAGTATTTGCGCTGCCAGCGTCAATTAATGCCCCCAATGCCTGCGGTGGAAACCAGTTGATACGTCATGGCGCTTGCCTCGTAGAAAAGACGAAAGATGTCTTAGATGAAATACAGTCCTTGCTTGATTGGTCTATTAATCAGAGTACCGATTTATTTTCTACGTTAAATGATGAAGAAGAATTGCCATTTCCTCAGCTGTTAGCTAACGTAGGAAGTGAAGCTACACCGGTTGATATTCTTGCAAACAGGACCAATATACCTGTCCAAGAAGTCATGATGCAGCTCTTAGAGTTAGAACTCTCTGGGCATGTCGTTGCGGTTTCAGGTGGCTATATTCGAAAGGGGAGGGGCTAGCTATGATGATGGATATACTGATGTATCTATTCGAAACCTACATCCATAGCGATGCAGAGTTACAGGTCGAACAAGACGAGTTGGAAGAAGAGTTGCTTCGTGCAGGCTTCCAACAAAAAGATATCTACAAAGCCCTTGTCTGGTTAGAAGAGCTTGCCGCATTGCAGCAAAGTGACACCTCTTCTGCAATCTCGACTTGCATGGCTTCGTCATCAACTCGTATCTACACAGCGAAAGAGATGCAGCGTTTAGATTTGGAATGCCGAGGATTTCTATTGTTTCTCGAGCAAATCAATGTGTTAACCACAGAAACTCGCGAAATGGTGATTGACCGAGTGATGGGATTAGAAACGAGTGAGTTTGAGCTTGAAGACCTCAAATGGATCATTCTGATGGTGCTGTTTAATGTGCCTGGCAACGAAAACGCTTACACGCTAATGGAAGAGCTGTTGTACACCAAGGAACAAGGGATTCTTCACTAACCATCTGGGCAAGTTCGAGTTTAACTAGAATAAACGCGAGCTTGTCTTTTTGTGTGTTTTTCACGAAACGGTAAGTATGAGTAGTAAAATCGACAACACCCTTTTCTCTGCCCATGAACACGCTTTGGAGCACGAGCCGTGTCCAAAATGTGGTGGTGAGCTGACTCTCAAGCACGGAAAACATGGCCCATTCCTCGGCTGTAACCATTACCCAAGCTGTGATTACATTAAACCGCTACACAGCAATGATGGTCACATCGTGAAAGAGTTGGGTGTGCCTTGTCCTGAGTGTGGCAATGAGTTGGTTCTCCGCCAAGGGCGCTACGGTATGTTCGTCGGTTGTAGTAACTACCCGGCTTGTCATCATATTGAGTCGATTAATCAACCAGAGCCAGAGGCGCAGTCACAAGAGCAACACGCTTGCCCTGAATGTGGCAAAGGACATTTGGTTGGGCGTAAAACCCGATTTGGAAAAACATTCTACGCGTGTGACAACTACCCTAAATGCAAATTTGCTGTGAACCTTGCTCCGGTCAAGGGGCGATGCGAAGAGTGTGGTTTTACTCTGTTGGTGGAGAAGAAACTCGCCAGTGGTGTGAAATTGCAATGTGCTAATCGTAAGTGTCAGCACACCCAGCAAGGGTAAATATATCAAAGGAATTAAAAAGGGTCGCATCGTGCGACCCTTTTGCTATTTATTCCGCTGCTTTTCTATGCTTGCCACTGCTTGGCAAATTCATGTACGGCAGGGAAAGCCTGTTCATCCAATACGTCTGCTAATGCACAAAGTTTACGATTAAGTTCGCCAGTGTAGTCACCACATACGTTGATGTGTCCCATCTTGCGACCCGCACGTTTTTCTTTGCCGTACCAATGAATGTGGCAACCATCCATCGCTAGCAATGCTTCTGGTAGTGTGTCTTCACCAAGAATATTAATCATCGAGGTTTCACGAACCAACTTCGTGCTACCCAAAGGCATGCCGCACACGGCGCGTAGATGATTCTCAAATTGACAGGTTTCTGCACCCTGTTGAGTCCAATGACCAGAGTTGTGTACGCGTGGTGCGATTTCATTGACTAGCAAAGTACCGTCAACATCGAAGAACTCCAGCGTTAGCACACCAACGTAATTCAAGCTGTTGGCAACGGCCGTGAACATCTGTTTTGCTTGCTCTTGCAACTCTGGTGCATCAATCGCAGTAGAAAGGCTCAATACACCATTGGTGTGGACGTTCTCTGCCAGAGGGTACACTTCAACGCTGCCATCTTTACCGCGAGCACCAACCAGTGAAACTTCGCGGTTAAAAGGGACAAATTCCTCAGCAACAATCGCTTGAGTTGGTGTTGCGGCAATGCACTCTGCCATCTCAGTCCAAATGTCGTCGACTTGAGAAGCTTCTTTTAAGCGCCATTGACCTTTACCATCGTAACCACCCAATGCACTTTTCAGAACCATTGGCATACCAACGTGTTCAATTGCGCGGTCAAAGTCTTCACGAGTTTCAATGACGTAGTATTTCGCGTTGCGCACGCCAGCATCATCAAGCAGTGCTTTTTCAATACGGCGATCACCACCTGCTTTGATGGCTTGCGTACTTGGTAGGAACTTGCCGCTCGCTTCGCAAACCTTGAGCTCGTCATGTGGAATATGCTCGAACTCGGCAGTAATCACGTCAACTTGCGTAATCGCATTTTCCAAGCCATGGCCAAGTACCTGTTGAGTTAAAGGGTGAACGACATCACCGCTGCTGACATCGTAAGCTGAAATTTGAATATTCAGTGGCGCACCAGCCAGAGACATCATACGAGCCAACTGACCCGCACCAAGAACCAGTACATGCATCTGATTAATCCTCTGCAGGGTTTGGATTTGCGAGAACTGTTTCCGTTTGCTCATTACGGAATGCTTCTACCTTCGCCATGATGTTTTCATCATGAGTGCCTAGGATTTGCGCTGCTAGGATACCGGCGTTTGCTGCGCCCGCTTCGCCAATCGCCAATGTACCAACCGCAATTCCCTTTGGCATCTGTACAATAGAAAGCAATGAATCCATACCTTTCAGTGCACGAGACTGAACGGGAACCCCAAGCACTGGCAAACTAGTAAACGCCGCCGCCATACCTGGTAGGTGGGCTGCACCACCTGCGCCTGCGATGATAACTTTGATGCCGCGTTCTTTTGCGCCACTAGCGTAGTCAGCCAGTAATTGAGGAGTTCGGTGTGCTGACACGACTTTTGTTTCGTAAGGCACGCCAAATTGGTCTAGCATGTCCGCTGCTAGTTTCATGGTTGGCCAATCGGATTTAGAACCCATGATGATACCGACTTTCATCTCAAACTCCTTTAAGCTGCAAAAATTAGGTGAGCTATAAATTTGTGCGCATTATACGGGGATTTTTATCTCAAGCAAACGTTTGCGTCTTGTTGTTGGCGCTATTGATACATTTTATAAAAAAATTGCTTTAGTGTCTGAGAATGAATATTTGTACACTTAGTGAAAACAACACAGTCAAACAAATAGGAAGTAATCGGTGGATAACTTTGAACAAGTGCTCAACGCACTCAAGCAAGGCGAAGTGATTGCCTATCCAACAGAAGGGGTTTTTGGTGTCGGATGTGATCCAGATAACCCAGAAGCAATTCAAAAGCTATTAGAGCTCAAGCAGCGTCCGGTAGAAAAAGGGCTGATTCTCATCGCGGCAAGTTATGATCAGCTCTTGCCTTATATTGATGAATCTCAGTTGACTGAAGAACAATTACAGACTGTTCATGCCACTTGGCCAGGCCCATACACTTGGATCATGCCAGCGAGCGATAAAGTATCCAACTGGGTTTCAGGGCAGTTTGATTCAATTGCGGTTCGTGTGACTGATCATCCTTTGGTGCAAAAAATGTGTAATGCATTCGGAAAGCCGTTAACCTCTACCAGCGCGAATCTTTCCGGCTTACCACCGTGTATGACCACGGAAGAAGTCGAAGAGCAGTTGGGTGATAAGCTGGTCGCCATTCTTCGTGGCGAGACCAGCGGTCGTGATAAACCCAGCGAGATTCGTGACGCCAAAACTTCACAAATATTAAGACAGGGTTAACCCTGCTAGCCAGCCATCATTAGGTTTCACGTAATAGGTAATAACGTATGTCAGCGATCGATAAGCACGCCGTAAAGCAGTTCTTGATGTCACTTCAGGACTCCATTTGTCAGCAGTTAGAACAAGAAGATGGAAAGGCCGTCTTTGTCGAGGATGCATGGCATCGTGAACCGGGCGAACGTCTTGGTGGCGGTGGGCGCTCACGTGTTATGCGTGATGGCCTTGTTTTCGAGCAGGGAGGCGTGAACTTCTCGCATGTGGAAGGGAAAGAAATGCCAGCATCTGCGACAGCGCATCGTCCAGAGCTAGCGGGTCGTCGTTTTGAAGCGATGGGTGTTTCTTTGGTTATTCACCCTAAAAACCCTTATGTACCGACTTCACACGCCAATGTCCGCTTCTTTATTGCAGAAAAAGATGGCGAAGACCCAATTTGGTGGTTTGGTGGTGGTTTTGACCTAACGCCGTTCTATCCATTTGAAGAAGATTGCCAATCATGGCACGACACTGCAAAACTGCTTTGTGCGCCATTTGGTGACGATGTTTACCAAGAGCATAAAGCATGGTGTGACAAATACTTCTTCCTACCACATCGTAATGAAACTCGCGGTGTTGGCGGTTTGTTCTTTGATGATCTAAACCAGTGGGAATTTGATAAGTGTTTTGCTTACATCAAAGCAGTCGGTGAAGGCTATTGCCAGGCTTACTTGCCGATCGTTTCTCGTCGTAAAGAGATCGAGTATGGTGAGCGTGAGCGTGAATTCCAACTATATCGTCGCGGCCGTTACGTAGAGTTCAACTTAGTGTATGACCGTGGTACCTTATTTGGTTTACAAAGTGGTGGGCGTACTGAGTCGATTCTGATGTCAATGCCGCCGCTCGCTCGCTGGGAGTACTGCTACGAGCCAGAAGCGGGATCGCCAGAAGCTGAACTTTACGAGCGATACCTAACGCCACGAGAGTGGTAAGCACGGAATCTCCTTTTCTATATAGATAGATAGTGATAGGGTCATCTGTAATCAGGTGGCCCTGCTTTCTCTATATCTAAGTAAGGAACAAAGGTAAGGAAATGACCCAGCAAATTGATCGCTATGCCGTGTTTGGTAATCCTATCGGACACAGTAAGTCGCCATTCATTCACACCTTGTTTGCTCGTCAAACTAATCAATCTTTGGTGTATACCGCAGAAAGTGCACCTGTTGATGGTTTTATTGACGCGGCGAAGGTGTTTTTTGCTGAAGGTGGCAAGGGGTGCAACATCACTATGCCATTTAAAGAAGATGCTTATCAATTTGCTAGTCGATTGACAGAACGGGCTCAGTTAGCAGGCGCGGTAAATACCCTCAAGAAGTTAGACGATGGTGAAATCATCGGTGACAACACTGATGGTGCAGGTTTAGTGCAAGATCTGCTTCAGCATCAGGTTGTATTGGAAGGCGCGCGAATCCTAATTATTGGCGCTGGTGGTGCAGCTCGTGGTGTTATTAAGCCACTACTTGATCAAAAGCCGACCTCTTTAACCATTACCAACCGTACCTTTAGTAAAGCACAGGAGCTTGCAGAGCTGTTTGTCTCTCACGGTCCTATCCTCGCCAAAGAGATAGCAAGTATTGATGAAGAGTATGATGTCATCATTAACTCCACATCCGCTTCTCTTAGTGGTGAACTGCCGACTATTTCATCCTCCATCTTTGCCGCTAACAGTACAAGCTATGACATGATTTATGGCAAAGGGGTGACGAGCTTTAACTTATGGGCAAAAGAGAATGGTGCCGCTCATGCGTATGACGGTCTTGGAATGTTAGTTGGGCAGGCTGCGGAAAGCTTTATGCTCTGGCGTGGCTTACGTCCTGGTGCCAAACAAATTCTCAGAGAACTAAGAAAGAACCTTGAAGGTCAATAAGCGATGAATCAATCCATCTTATTCCCAGATATTCAATCATGGGATGAAGTATCACAATCGGTAAACTTTTCGGCGCAACAATCAGGCGCACTAATAGAGTGCTTTGTGACGAAACAAAAGTTAGAAAAGCTCAGTGGTTCACTGATTGAAACTGAGCAAGCGGCAATTAAAGTGTTTACTGATTACCGATTCGACCTAGAAGAAATGGCTGAAGAGCTAATAGAAGATGAAGCCTTCAACGAAGAAGGCCATATCATCATCGGTTAACAGGGTTTTAGTTCAAGTCTTTTACTTCATTTAAGTAGTCGTTTTTGTTCTGCACATAGTTGTTGGCAGACTTTTGCAAGAAAGCTCGTTCTTTTTCTGATAGAGGGCGAGCTTGTTTTACTGGGCTTCCAACATATAAGTAGCCACTTTCTAATACTTTCCCAGGTGGCACTAAACTGCCTGCTCCGATCATCACCTCTGACTCAATTACAACAGCATCTAAAACAATAGCTCCCATACCAACCAAAACACGATCGTGGATCTCACAACCGTGCAGCATCACTTTGTGGCCAATCGTAACGTCATTACCAATAATCAATGGGTAGCCGTTTGGGTTTTCGGCGTTCTTATGGGTGACATGCAAAACACTGCCATCTTGAATATTCGTTCGATCACCAATGTGAATGTGGTTTACATCACCTCGCGCTGCTACCAGTGGCCAAATGCTAGAATCATCGCCAATTCGGATATCACCGACTAAAACAGAGGTTGGGTCAACGTAAACACGCTCACCAAGTTCAGGCTTTATACCTTTGTAGCTTCTCATTGAGCTCATCTTTTTTCCTTATTCAGGGCGATTACAGGGTGTATGGAGGTAGAATAGTAGTGAAAACTCGCCTTTTAGAATAAAAAACACCCA
>NZ_JAWOWL010000024.1:0-87781 GCF_033340395.1 Vibrio sp. 1159
TTAAAATACAAAACGCCCGATGAAGTACATCGAGCGTTTTAGTTAAAAAGTGTCAACCCATATCAGGACGGGTCATTAATCAAAGCTTTTATGCTGATTTACGCGAAAGTCGCTTTTCATTGTTGGTGTTATTTTCTTTTGTGATCGCACTGTCTTGAGCCTTACCCTTTAACGTTACCACTTCCTTTTCAGGTAATTCGGCTGCTTCACCAAAGAATTTGCCACCAGGTTCAATGCTGAGGTTATTGCTCCAGATCCTACCGCTTACGCGTCCCTTGGCAAGCACTTGAATGTGTTCTGCGTGACAGTTTCCGTCCATCATGCCATTAATGATCAGCTGTTTAGCGTAGATTTCACCGTTTACTCGCCCGCTTTCTGCGACAACGAGAGTGCCTTCCACGTTAATTTGACCATCGACGATGCCATCAATCTGGACATCGTTTTCTACTTTGAGTTCTCCGCTAAGAGAACAGCCTTTGGCGATGAGAGTTGAAGCTGCTGAGCTACTCGTTGTTCCACTGTTTTGATTAAAGATTCCCATCGTATTCTTCGCTCCTTAGTAAAAATGTCTTCGAAATCATTAAGGCTCCAATCGACAAATGGTTTCGGATTCAGTGCTCGCCCAACAAATCGCACCTCGTAATGCAGGTGAGGGCCAGAAGAGAGCCCACTGTTGCCGGAAATTGCAATCAGCTGCCCTTTTTTGACGAACTGACCACTTTTTACTTTGAACGCTTTCAAGTGCGAATAAGAACTCGAAAAACCGAAAGAATGTTGTAGCCTGAGGAAGTTACCAGAGCCTTTATTACTGCGGCGGGTAACTTCCACTACCCCATCGGCAGGGGCATAAATTTTGGTACCGATATTTACGGCAAAATCGAGCCCACGATGCATTTTGGCAACTTTTGTCACCGGATGGATACGCTTACCGAATCCGGAAGATAGCCGTACGTTGCCGACTGGAGAGCCACTTGGTATTTGGTTTAATAACACCATGCGAACGTTTGAGGTTATCGCCGCTGCATCGAGCCTAGCATCCAAGTTATTTGTCGAGGTATGTTCTCCAACCCCAAGCACTTTCTCTAATTCACCCAAACGTTCCGAAACAAGTTGTACCCGTTCTTCCCGTTCTGAAAGGTCATTTTCTAGCTCTGATTTAAGTGTTTTCAGTGTGCTGAGCTCTTCACCCATGGTGCGTGAATGCTCTGTCAATTCAGCTTGTTTTAACGCTGCATTATCAACGCGAGTGTACAAGTGATGAATTAAGATTACGGTCGCGGCCAGAGCAACAACAAAAAAAACGAAAAACGTTTTTATGTTGCGTTGCATCCTTTTACTGAAGTACCAATGTCTTGAGCCATTGATAGTTGATATAGAGATCGTCAACTGGTCTTTCATCGTCTTCTATTGCTCGTATTTGGTATACGTCTCGTCACTGAGTTAGTAGGAATGTAAGGAAAACGAGTAGGGACTGCCAGAGGCAAATTGGAAAGAAGTGTCAGGTCGTGAGGCGTTTTCAGATATTAGATAAAAGACTCAATAAAGATTTAATATTCTGCTGATTTTGGTCGTAATTACTCCAAATCGCTTCATTTAACTGAATATTATGATTTTTAAGGCGGTTATCCGAGAAATTGGATTGTGAATATTGCCAATAGCATCCGCACGCAATTCAACTTACTTCACGGTTTGCCTTATAAATGTTGGATAATTTATCAAACCGACATTCATTACATCGATAACTTGTTTATGATAGCGGTTGATATAAAGCACTATTCATTGGCTTTAAACCTAAGCGTTACATTTCGTTTAGGAACACATAACTA
This sequence comes from Vibrio sp. 1159, assembly GCF_033340395.1. NCBI lineage: Bacteria > Pseudomonadati > Pseudomonadota > Gammaproteobacteria > Vibrionales > Vibrionaceae > Vibrio > Vibrio sp. 1159. Next base: position 1,827 of record NZ_JAWOWL010000024.1, read on the forward strand.
TGACAACGGAGTTGGTCGTGAAAAAACTACTATTGGCTACAGCAGTGGTCGCAGCAGCAGGGGGCGCTGGCTACCTGTACCAAAACAATACTACCGCGAGTGATGCAGGCTCACTGTTAACGCAAGTTCCTGCAGATTCACTTATGGTGACGTATCAGACTGAACCTTTTAACCATTATAAATACATGAACGCATTCGGTACGGCGAATCAAGGCTCGATTGCAGAACTTTTTGCCGATGAACCACTGTCTCCACAACAGCAGTTTGCAGTTAACTTATTCGATGGATACCTAGAGAGTGCTGCGTCGCCAGAAACATTAAAAGCTTATTTGGGCACCGGGGAAAACATTAATCCTGTGTTGTACACAATTGGTATGGTACCGGTGTACAAAGTGGATATTGAAGACCCTGCCGCGTTATGGAAAACACTGGATCATGAAGAGCAGATGAGCGGCGCTAAGCATGAGTTGGTTAAGCTTGGTGAAGTCGAGTATCGTCGTTACGAGATGACTGATTCAATTGACCCGCAGGACGGTATTGGCTTGGTTGTAGCCGTGGTTGATAACGTGCTTACGTTAACGGTTGATGTTCCGCAACTGGGCGTTCAAAACCCGATTAAAATGGCATTAGGGCTTGAAGCACCAAGTCAAAATATTGCTGACAGTGGACGCCTTGAGGCGTTGCAAGCCAAATACGGTGAAAACAACAACTCTTTTGGTTACTTTGATCATCGCGAAGTGATTAAAGGTTTGACGACGAAAGATGGCAATATGTTTGCTCGTCAAATCAGCACGTTGGATGCAATAGATCCTGAACCAACTATTGAGGAAATGCGTTCACCAGCCTGCCATACTGAGCTTACTCAAGTTGCAGAAAACTGGCCTCAGTCCGTCGCGTTTGCAGAATACAAGATGAAAGGCGATCAGGCGTTCATTAAAGGTTCTTTTGTTGTTGAGTCCAACAATAAAGTGATTCTAGATGCGCTCAAGTCAATTCGTGGTGTATTGGCAGAGTCTAAAAGTGATAAGAGTTTCTTTAGTATGGCGCTTGGTTTAGACATTAATACGCTAGCGCCATCGATTGGTCAGATTTGGGCTGACTTGACCCAGCCTCAATATCAATGCTCTTTATTGACACAAATGCAGCAAGAGATGGGCGGCCAGAATCCAGCAGCCGCTGTAAGCATGGGGTCAGGCATGGTTAACGGCCTCAAAGGCTTAAGCCTGCAAATGTTTGATATCAAAGTAGATACTAATGCTCAGCATGGTGAAGTATTTAGCCAGCTAGATGGTATGTTGTCTCTTTCTGCCAATGATCCAATGATGCTTATTCAAACTGCGCAAATGTTCGTTCCTGAACTTGCTCAATTGCAAATTCAACCGGATAACCAACCTGTTAATGTCAGTGACCTATTAGAAATGCATACTGGCATGAAGGTGGACGTGTTTGCTCGTCTAAACGAAAACCATTTCACCCTTTACAGTGGTGATAGTGCTGCGGAAGCAAGCAAAGAAGTGATGGCGCAATCACTTTCTCCAAATGGCTTGTTCAGCTTTGATTTTGATTCAGAGCGTATTTTGGAAGTGTTAGAGAGTGCGTCGTCAATCACTGGGGAGCCGGTTCCGGATGATGTTGTCAAAAGCTTACAAGGCGAGCTTGTTGGTGGTATGACGATGGACGTGACAGACCAAGGTATTGGTTTTGAGTTTGATTACCGTGGTGCAACTAAACCTGTAACGGTTGCACAACAGTAACACATTGAGTAGAAAAAGGCGGCATATGCCGCCTTTTGTTATTATGTACCGCATTAAAAAGCGAGTGGGAAGAGCGACGCTTACTCATCTATTTGAGGATGAGAGTATTGCTGATATTCAGGTAACTCTTTTCTTAAGTTACCAAATGTCGCCCATGCACTTTCTTTTGAAAGTTTGTTGATCAGCCAGTTTGGCAATAGACCTCCGGGATCAGCAAACGCCTTGTATTCCACGAGTGTTGTATCGTTTGTGAGTTTTTGTAACTCCCAAGTCGCATCAACCGAGCGAATTCGAACATAACCATTTTGTTCAGCAAGATATGAGTCAGGTGCGCTTTTGATTTCTATGGTGAATCCCAGCTCATCGACCCAGTACTTTGAGTAGGTGACCATATCCCGATTTTTGGCAGGCCATGGTGCTTTAAACTGGGTGTAAACGATGTTCTCGGTGGCCGATATCTGATTTAAAACCCGGCTATGACTGGCATTGTCAATCCAGTTCGGGATGTTGTCACTGTCTTCCAGTAGCGTTAAAAATGCACCATAGCTGGTGGGTGTGAACATCCGGGCACGGATCTCAACTAAACCGTCACTATGTTCTCGGGAGTAAATTGTGATTCCATTCTTGTCACTCTCGAACTGCCAGTTCTCGTTGGCGCTCGCATCAGTACCAGCGGATATCAATGTGGCGAGTGTTACGGCGCCCATTCTTAAATGCAACATCATGTTAGTATCCGCCAACTTTTCCTAAATTTAAATTTATACGATTTGTTGTAGCTATAAGGACAATAGTATGTTTGTTGTTATTGTTCTGAAGGTTGCTCTGCACTAAAGCCACGTTGAATGTTGGTGAAGGTAAGCGATGCAAATATTACGATAACGATCGCTAGATGCCATGCTTGACTCAATCCAAGCTGCACCAGAGTTAAGCTGACCAATGAGGAGACGACCATTTGTCCACCACCAGACATTGCCGCTGCGGCACCTGCTTGCTTTTTATAAGGTTGCATTACCATCGCTTGTGCACAAGGTAGGGCAATACCATTACCCAAGATCATTAATAGCTGTCCTAGCATCAGAAATAGAGGCTCAACAGGGCAGAAAAATAACCATATTGCGGCAGCGAGGTGAAGAAATGGGGTGCAAAGCAGCATTTTTTTATTGCCAATAATTGGCCTTACTCGGTTACAAATCGTGGTACCACATAACATACCCAAAGCGGGAATGAGCGCCCACATCGCGTATTGAGCGGAGGTCATGCCAATTTGATCTTGCATGATAAATGGCATCACAGAGACTGTCGTAATCATTAAGCTGAAGTTTAACCAACTGATACTGGCGAAACTCATAAAGTAACGAGACGTAAGTAAGCTCTTGTATTGGAGTAACATTTTTCGGGGTGACGGAATGACAGAACGTTTTGTGATGGTTTCTGTGAACTTAAAGGCGATGATTACCCAGGCCAGCGAGACATAGCCCAATAGAGAAATAAACACCATACTCCAACCGAAGTGGAAGTTGATAAAGCCGCCAATCACAGGTGCAATAAGTGGCGTGATTGAAGCCGCCATGGCGATGTAAGACATTGCCACTGGGAGTTCATCCCCGCTAAATCTATCTCGAGTCGACGCCCTCGCGAGTACCGCGCAGCATCCTGTACCTAACCCTTGTAAAAAGCGCCCCATTACCATCCCTGTAAATGTGTCACTGAAGAAAATAATCATCAGCAGACCAGACATCGCGATGAGTAAACCGGTAAGTAATACTCTTTTTCGTCCTAAAGCATCTGACACTGGCCCGTAGATAAATTGAGAGGGGCCAAAGCCGAGCAAATAAATACTCACAAGTAGTTGAGCTTGGTCGAGGGAGATGGAAAAGTCTTTTGCTATCCATGGCAAAGAGGGCATGACTAGCCCCATGCTCAACTGGCCAACGCTAATAATAAGACAGGCGAGTAGTATAGTATGAAAGTTGATTGGGCGACTCATGACTGGTCTCCATTCAAACAACCTTTTTGGCGTCGTGATCTTAAGCCGCCTTCGTCATCCACTTCATTTAGCTTTGCTTTGACCCGCTTCACAGTCGATAGACTGACTTCGCATTGCTCTGCCACGTTTTGCAATGTGTAGCCTTCTAGCAGTAACGTTGCGATCTGTTGGTGTTTGGTTTTGTTTGCGGGGCGGCCGCGAAACTTCTGTTTCCATAATTCTGGCTGCTCTTTAATGGCCTGTCGCCCTTGCTCTGCGGCAAACAGGCGATGTTCAGTCTGCACTTTCCCATATCCAGATAACACTGTGAGTAGTGTTTGAGTTTGAACAGAACCTGGCTCAAAAGTTAGTGATTCACATACGGTTTTCAATGTTACCCCTTTATCGAGTAGCATTTTTATTGTGTTCAATGCTTGACTAAAGTCGCGACCAAATGCGGTCAGCCACCAGAGCACAATCGTATCCCCAGTTCTGACGGAATCGAGCAGTTGTAAGAATGCCTCTCTCTCGGTTGGAGGCATGCAACCACGAACCTTATCCTCAAAATGCTGAGCTTCGGGAGCAAAAGCTTTTAGAGTATTAAGGTGCTCTTGGTAAGCTCGATTTTTTGGCGAATAACGAGTGTAAAGATACGTGGTCATAAGGATTATGAGCCTTTTTTTGTTTGGTTCATATAGTGTAATAGCTCATAAATATACATGGGTTCATTAATGCTTACAACACTAAATGAGCCGTTTGGGAGTCAGAGGCAAATAAAAAAGCCAACCGAATGGCTGGCTATAGCTATTTAAGCTTTTGTTGTCTGGCGCTCGATTAACTTCACTGGCACCATCATTTTTACTAGGCTGCCGTTTTTCGTATTAATTTGATCAACAATGATCTTCACGCACTCGCGAGCGAGGCGACGGAAATCCTGGCGGAACGTGGTTAATTGATAGCTTAACCATTCTGTCTGAGGAATATTATCAAAACCAATGACTTGTAAGTCCTGAGGAATCCTCAACCCGCATTCTATACGGGCGATATCCATGACCGCCATCGCAAGGTTATCGGTTGCACAGAACACTGCTTCAGGCCGATTTTTGTCTGCCAGTATGGCACGGACTTTATCAAGTGAGCTCGCGTAGTCATAGCTGGCTTCAATGATGCGTGGCGTCTTGCCGGTTAGGTCTTCAAATTCAGAGCAGAAGCCGCTTTGGCGTTCGTCATTCGTAAAGGTTGGCACTTCTCCCGTCAAATAAACCGCGTTCTTCACGCCACTTTTGTGCAGAAGTTGCGCGGCTTGTTGGCCTGCTTCGTAGTTGTCACTGATAACGTAGCTACTCCTAGTACCTTCAACAACTCGTGCGTATTGAACAATTGGGATATTAAACTCTTCACATTCTTCATAAAGGGACTTATTGAAGGTTGCGGAAGCAGCAATGACACCATCGACGCGATACTGGAAGATATTTGGGATTGAGTGGCCCTCTTCTTCATCCACTTGCCATGGAATCAATACGGCAGAATAACCTTTTTTCTGTAACTCACTGGAAATTAATTGCAGTGTTTTCATATGGATAGGGTAATCCGCATCAGGAAACACCAAACCTATCAATTTCGATTCGTTTGTGGTCAGGCTACGTGCAAAGGCGTTAGGGCGGTAGTTAAGGGCTTTAGCCGCTTCAAAGACTTTTTGCTTGGTCTTTTCGGATACTGAGCTACCCGGAACAAACACGCGCGATACAGTAGATTGAGAGACGCCTGCCATCTTTGCCACATCTTTTGATGTGACTACGTGTTTAATTGATTTCATGAATAAAACTTAGTTGCCAGTAATTGAGGTCATAAGACTAGCATAAATAGGTACGTATTCATAAATGTTCTGACGGGGTATCCTAAGTAGAATAATGGCTTTGGAGTGTTAAAAAGCAAAATGTGGGTTAACCCATTTGGTTTGCTTTGAGCTAGCACTAGATCTAGAGCGTAGATACTGTCCGTTTGTTGGACGTACAGTATCTGCGTAAAGAACATTAATTTGCTTGTTTGACTGCAACTTTACGTTTTGGGGAGAGGAGTGAATACCCCATGTATCCGATGCAAGCGGTAGCGACAAGAATAGAGCAGCCACGCATAAAGTTAATCAGCATAGGAGCGTTGTCGGTAAACGCGTTGATCCCCCAAAGCATCACGATCGAGAATACAAACATCACTAGTAAGCCATAACATGGAGCATCGATTTTGCCGGGAACGACATACCAACCATCTTCCTTGATTGGTTTATTTAGACGAGCATATTCCGCTTGCTGGCCTTTCACTGTGTAAAGATGCATTTCATCTTGTTTACCCGTCAGGAGAAGGCTAGCAATGTAAGCGACAACGGCATTCACAAGGACGCCAATCACGCAATACCAAGGCCACGCAATATCGGTCGCAACGGCTACATACCAAATCACCAAGAAGCTAGCAGCAACGCCAATTAACAAGCCTTTTTCCGTAATGTGTTTTGAGTAGAAACCAAGGACGAACATACAGAAGCTCGCACCGACAAAGTAAGAGCCTGCCTTACTCAGCACTTCCAGTACCGAGCCTGTGCTGGTGGCAAACATGATCGCTGGAATGATGACCAAAATCGCCCACGCCACCGTGAAGAAACGCGATACCTTTAAGTAATGCTCTTCCGACTCGTTTTGCTTGTAGAAGCGTTTGTAAAAGTCAGCCACAGAAACGGTCGCCATTGAGTTAAATGCGGAATCGAGACTCGACATACTTGCCGCCAGAATCGCAGCGGCAATGATGCCCATCAAGCCTGGCATTCCATATTCACTCGCATAATGAAGAATGATGGTGTTGCCGTTTTCAAACTCTTTACCGTCGTAATAAGCGTTGAATAGGACGCCAAGCAAGATAAAGACAAAGTAAATAAAGAAGGCCACGTAGCCCATCATCAACATTGCCTTTTTCGCATCGCCCATGTTTTTCGCGGCCATACAACGTTGTACCATCATCTGGTTACCGCCATACACGGTGGTGTGGAACATCGTCATTGCGATAACGCCGGCCCATACAGTCGTTACTTGGCTTAGGTCAAAACTTGTTTGTAGGGCATCGGTCATTCCTTTCGCTTTGAGTTCTGCCATGACCTCCGTCATTGGAGCAGGCATGCCATTCCAAACGGCTTCAATGATGATGAATGCGCCAATAAATAAGATTACTGCTTGAATCACATCGGTCCAAATGACAGCCGCGATACCGCCCATTACGGTGTAGATAAGGGCAATTGCAGTGACGATCATGATGCAGTACATCACGTCGATACCAGTAATGAACTCTAAAATCATTGCTGTCGCGTAGAGTACGGCTGCCGAGCTCAATGCTTGTTTGATAAGGAAGATAAACGACAAAGTCAGTCGTGAAGCCTTGCCGAAGCGTCGTTCTTGATACTCGTAGATAGAGGTTAAACCGTTGTTGTAGAAAAACGGCATAAACACAGCCACGATGAAGAAGATCACCAGCGGATAATTGAGGTGAATCGCGATAACCGACAGGCCTTCTTTGTAAGACCAAGCTGGCCCACCAAGGAAAGACATGGCACTCACGTAAGTACAAACGACAGAAATACCGATCGCCCACCAAGGGATGCTCTTATCACCCAAAGCGAATTGGCTAGCTGAAGTTACTCGCTTACCAATCACCGCACCCAATACTAGCGTTAGGGCTATGTATCCCCCAAGGATGCTCCAGTTAAGTGCGCCAAACTCATGCATAATTAGGTCCTTCTAACTGTTCTTTCATTTGTGCAAACACGTCATAGCCAAGTTGCAGCAGGATATGAACGATGTCGATCGCCACCCAGTTTTCTTTCAGTAAATCGCCTTCGCGTCGCCAAATGTCCATAACGCGAAGTTCGATGTGTTTTCCTGTCGGGGCGAGACCGAGCCAGCCACTGTGACCAGTGTGAGTACCATGCATATGTGGCCAACCACCTGTGGATACGTAGTCATTTTTGGCCAAAAAATTGACCTCAATATCGACACTTCGGTCAGGGAAGGCAAACACAAATGGCGCTTGATGGTGGTTACGGAAACCTTTGATACCGCGCGTAGTACCAATACCAGCAGGGCCGTACCACATAAAGTCATTGTGCCAGTAGTTTTCTAAATCCATCGAGAAAAGATCTTTGCCATCAAAACGACCCAAGCAAGACAGCATATCTTCAACCAGCTGGGCGCTCTTTTCACTTTCTTCCAAAGACACAACAGATTGTTGAATACCGTTAGAAGTTGCAGGAGAAGGAACCAAGCCATCGTGACCTAAGCTTTTACGAAGAGGGTTGCAGCCTGCTTGATTCATCGCGTCGATGAAGTCTGGGATCATGTAAGATTCGGTGATTTGGTCGTTCTCCACACACACCATTTCGGTGTAACGCAAGTAGAGTGTTTTCCCTGTTGCTGGGATGCCAAACAGTGGTTGTTCAAATGTACCGATAAAGTAGCCGGTAGAGTTGTACCAAGTGCGGCCTTCGTATTCGCCGTGCATAACAATTATTGGTCGGCGCTCGGCGTCAGGCAAAGCATTAACAAGTGGTGAGAGGAAAGATTCGTGGGTTGCATCTGGGCCATTAAGATCGTTCACAGGGTGCGCCACGCACCATTTTACGTCAGGGTTCAAAGTTTGCAGAGCGGCCTGTTTTTGCTCGATGTCTGCGGCTTTGAAGTAGTTCTGGTAGAACTGTTCGATGATGTTGAGTGACATGTTGCTTCCTTACTGTCCGTGATTTTAATAAATAGTGTTTAGTCAGCCGTTAGCCTTGCTGAAGCAGGATTTGCTTCCAGATTGCGGTCTCGTCAAACAAAGTGAATTCGCGACGAAGACCCCAAGGGCCAAACTCAGCGTGGCTGATCCCCATGATGTAAACCTCTTTTCCTGAAGGCTTACCAAACATCCCATATCCCTCATGCTTACCGTGCAAAGACCATCGAATTGCCGCGCGTGGTGACATCATGTCGTCATCTCGGCCAATACGATGGTGAACGGTAAATTGAGCATTTGGGAAAGACGCACGAAGTGCCATCCAAAAATGATCGACTTCCGAGTGTGATAGGGCAGTTTGACCGCCAGTGTATTCGCCGATGCAAGCGCGGTCGTACTCTTTCGGTACTATTGAGAACTCGGCATTCATAAGGCTTCTGAGAATTGCTTCATATCGATGACCATATTCGTTGTCGTTGCCTACGCCCAAATAAGGTCCAGGAATGTCGACTTCAGGTGTGAACGGAAATGGGCTTGATTCCACGCCACCTTCAAATTCGATTTGTTGGCGTGCAAACTCTTCTGACGTCATGCCCAGTTGGTTCGCGATATCGGCTTGATCGCGAACCAACCATTCGTCATTGATTTGGTTATTGATAGCGTGGCAATCTGCGATAATACGGAAACGAAGTTTGCGGTTCGAGGCTTGCCCGTAGAAGCCGTTGCCACTGTGTGTTGCAGTAGAGATGATTCGATGAGAAGAAAGCATGCCTTGTTCCGGGGTGCCTGACCAAATGACGTCTTCGCCATATAGCGTGCGATCGGGAAACTCGGCCAGTGTCGCCATTGTTGCACTGATCACCCCTTCGTTTCCTTGAACGATAGAGAGTGGAGTACGCACAACAATGTCGGGAGAGTAGTAGTGTTCTAAGGTGTTTAAACCTCGGTCTTCCCAAATCTCTTTTGTGATACCAAGAATGTAGTCGGGAAAATCACGCCACTTTTCATCGAAGCCAACCATGGCCATAAATCACCTCCGTAATTGAATAATTATGTTTTGATTACGTATTCAAAATATATCATGTTGCCATTTTGTCAACGGATTGTTTTTTGATTGTTTAAATAGCGTGCTGATGATCAGACTTTTAACAATTGAGCGGAAAACAAACTAAAAAAGTACAGGAGAGATGGAAGCTATCTCTTATCGAGACGTGTTAATAAGAAAGGAGGTCAAAGTTTTTTGTATGAATTTCCTAATATCTTATTGTTTTTTAATCGCTTAATTTATTTTTATCTGTTTGAATGGAAACAAATGATTAAGCCAAAACTGATAATCATGCAGATCAAGGCACCCAAATAGACTTTATCGCTAATATTCAGCTATTTTGGTGTCAATTATCCTTATATCTTTCAAATTTTCCTTTTGCATACGAATGCTTAAAGGCTTTTTTATTAAATCGGAAGTAAATAACGAATAAGCCACTAGAAAGGTGTTTATCTAGTGGCTATAACAGTCATAAGCGCTCTATGAGTGCAACGATCAGGATAAAAGCGCAGGTAACGATAGCGAGATGGCAGGGATGAAGGTAATCAACATCAAGGCCACTATCATTGCCCCAATCCAGCCCATAATGGCTTTAGAGAGCGACTCTATCGGTACTTTGCCTACCTGACTTGCCATAAACAAGTTGGCACCTAAAGGAGGCGTAACAAAGCCAATGGCCAAGTTCACGATCATCACGATACCAAAATGAACGGGGTCCATGCCGAGTGCTGACGTTATGGGTAGCAGAATTGGCGTGAGAATAACAATGGCCGCCAGCGTTTCCATAAAGGTACCGACGAGCAACAACAGGACATTGATGCAAAGCAGTATCAGAAGTTTGTTTTCGGTAATCGATAGAATGAACTGAGCAATTTCAGTCGGCAGACGTTCTAGGGTCAATATGCGGCCAAACGTCACGGACGCACCCACAATGACGAGCACAGCGCCAACTAACAGTGACGACTCTAGAATGATTTTCACCACTTGCGCTGGTTTGAGTTCTTTATAAACAAACATGCCAAAGAATAAGCCATAGAGAACTCCGATGGCGGCTGATTCGGTAGGCGTGAAGATACCAGAATAGATACCGCCGAGAATGATCACGGGGAGTAGCATTGCCCAACTGGCTTCTTTTAGCGCATCAAGACGCTCTGCCCAGGTCGCTTTGCGCTCGTTACCTGTGTAGCCCCGCATTTTTGACACAATTAGACAATAGCCGATCAATACCATACCGACGACCAAGCCAGGAATGATTCCCGCCATGAACATCTTAGTGACGGAGACTTCAGCAGTGATCGCGTAGACGATCATCACCACAGAGGGTGGAATAATGACGCCAATTCCGCCGGAGGACGCGATTAAAGCACCTGCAAAGCTGCGGTCGTAGCCTTTCTTCACCATCGAAGGAATCATCGTCAGGCCGATAGCGGCAACAGTGGCAGACCCTGTACCAGAGATGGATGCGAAGAACATACACGCCACAATGGCCACGATACCAAGCCCGCCAGTAAAGTGGCCAAAGAAGACCTCCGCCACATGCAATAATCGTTTTGAGATCCCTCCTTGGCTCATAAGGTTACCTGCTAAGGTAAAAAGAACGACGGCGAGGAGAGGGAAGGAGTCGAGCCCTGTCACCAAGCCTTGTACTAAAAACTCGATGTTAAGGAATGGCAGGCTTAATATCGCGACCATACTGGCTGCCGCCAGAGCAATACCGACCGGAACGCCAATGAGCAGAAGCAGACCAAAGCTGCCAAACAAAAGTGCAGACGTCATGCGTTAAACTCCAATAGTCGGTTAGAAGTACGATACTTTGCTTTGATGTGGCGATAGCGTTGGCGAGAAAAGCGAACTCGTTCATTGCTGGTGGAGCACGCGTTCACACGTTGATAAATGCTTGTCACTAGGCGCGCGCAGCTTAATAGTGCGCAAACTAAAACAGAGGCATACAAACACGCAATAGGAATTTCCATTGCGGGTGCAATCTGACCGAGTTGCAGGCTGCGGTTTATAACCTTAAATCCAAACCAGGCGACAGTGGCACTAAAGGCAAGGTAGATAAGATCAGAGACAATCAAACTGAATTGCGTCCAATTGCCCGGAAGTTTATCGATGAACACACGAATGCGGATGTGTCGATCATCTCGGATACAGTAGCTGATGCTCAGGTACATCGCCCATACGAATAAATAACGAGCCAGCTCTTCAGCCCACGCGATCGTTGCATCGAACAGGCGTAGGGCGATTTGCAAGCACAGTAAAGTTGTCATCGTTGAGATCGCGATAACGATAAGGGTTGGTTCTAGGTATTTGTCTAGTAAGCGAAACCACTTCATGTTCACCTCCAAAACGAGAAAGCACGACCTGTTGCCAGATCGTGCAAAAGAGTGGGAGTTATAGGCGTTCTATCTCGGCAATCACGTTGTCAAACAAGTCTTCACCTGTCTTGCTACGCAGATCTTGGTACACGGCTGCATTCATTTTTTCTTTCATGATGCTGCGTACCTCGTCTGGGACGATGTTAACCGTCATGCCTTTTGCTTCGAGCTCTTTGATTACTTCTTGGTTTTGCTTAGCGGCGAGCTCACGCTGTTTTGCGATGGTTTCTTTGCTTACTTCACTGATCAGCGCTTGTTGTGCGGCCGGCAGTGAATCCCAAAACGATTTGTTCATGAACAACACGTAGTTGGTGTATATATGGTTAGTTAAAGAGAGGTACTTTTGTGCCTCGTAAAAACGTTCGGCATAAATAGAGTAGATAGCACTTTCTTGAGCGTTAATCAGGCCTTGTTGTAACGAGGTGAAAATTTCTCCCCAAGACAGAGGTGTTGGCGCAGTACCAATAGATTTCCACGCGCTTATTTGAGTGGGGTTAGATGCCGAGCGAATCTTTAGCCCTTTCAGGTCCTCAATACTATCAATTGGCTGTTTGTTGTTGGTCACGCTACGAAAGCCGACCTCCATAAAGCCAAGTCCATGAAAGCCTTTTGATTCCATAGCATTCAACAATGGTTGTCCGATCTTCTCACTGTCGAGCGCTTTGTGTGCTTGCTCTTCGCTATCAAAAAGGTAGAACACGTCGAGCACGTTAAACTCTGGGACGTAGGGAGAGAGTAAAACTGACGCACCAAACGTCATTTGTAAGTTGCCTTGCTGTACGAGTTCAGTCGTCTCACGCACATCGCCTAGTTGTCTTGCCGGATAGATTTCAACTTCTATCTCACCGTTTGAGCGAGCTTCCACTTCTTGTTCGAAATAGAGCATTGCTTTGTGTACGGGAGAGGTTTCTTGACTGTCATGAGCAAGACGAATAACACTGGTTGCAAACGTATTCATGCTGCTAAATGCAAGCCCCAATGCGGTAAGTGAAGTAAGGATTGCTTTCTTCATCGTTCTTCCTTGTTTCTGGTATGACCTGCCATGGGCATTCGTTGGCAAGTCACACAACTTTTTATGTTTTTATAAATTAGTTGAGCAATTCATATCCATTTTGCATACGAATCCAAAATAAAACATTAAAGTAACAAGTCAATAACAAGATTGATGAATTGATGAGGTATTAAATAACGATTGGTGAAAATTTAATCGCGATCACAGAAAATGCCTTACTCGAAAGCAAGGCATTTTGTTTTATGAAGAATGAATAAAAATGGATTTATTAAATGGTGCTACTACGTTCGATCAAGGTGCCTTGCTCGAAAAGGTATTCGCCAGTTGCATCCAGGTTGCCGTTGATTCGATTCATCAAGTCTTCAACCGCTCGTTTAACAATTTTGTCGACTGGTTGAGCAATGGTGGTCAAATCATAGCTCGGCCATGCAGACATCGGAATGTTATCTACACCCATCACAGAGAAGTCTTGGGGGATCTTTGCTCCGGCTTGTCGCAAGCCATCCATCACACCCATGGCGAGGATGTCGTTTGCACAAAAAATTGCATCGGGTTTGCTAGTGTGCGACAAGATCGCTTTCGCCGCTTCTAAGCCTGCTTCAAAGCTGTACTTGGCTTGGATAAAGGTTGGTGACGGGGAGCCGAGTTCTTGCAATTTTGAAGAGAAACCCAGCCAACGCTCTTCACTGGTCATGGAGCCAGCATCGCCACTGATGTAAGCACACTGTTTTGCGCCTTTCTGCGTTAAATACTCGGCTGCTTGTTGGCCCGCCAATCGGTTATCAATACCAGAGCTATTGGCATTAATACCCTCGGCGTAGCGGTTGATCAAGCTTAAATGAACGCCAAACTTTTCGCATTGGGCAAACGCGCGTGAGGTTAAACGGCTGGTGGCGATAACGAGTCCGTCCACTTGGTATTCAATGGCGCGTGAAATGGCGAGATCGAGGTCGTCCTTGTCGATAGGGCAAAGCACAACTTGTCCGCCTCGCTTTTGAATTTCGACAGCCAAAGCACGAGATTGCATGTCGTACATTGGGTTTGATTCGCTATCTAACGCAATCGCCACTAAGCCTGAACGATTCGAAATCAGACCTCGGGCGATGGCATTCGGTGTGTATCCGAGCTTAGCTGCGGCATCCATCACCATTTTGCGTTTCTTCTCGCTAATACTCGCAGTCGGGCTGAATGCTCTAGATACCGTCGATTGAGAGACGCCGAGCATCTTCGCGACGTCGATCGAAGTTACTTTCGCTTTAATGGTGATACTCCTTATTTAAGGCCATTGAACCTTCTCATACGTGCTGAGTGTATGGGCTAGGGGATTTCTGTGTCTAGAGCATTACATTGATAAGGCGTAAATATCAGAGAAAACTCAAGAATTCATCACATTTCTCTCTTGCTTGAAGCCATCAATGATCATTTTGTGTTCAGAGCCAACACAAAAGAAGCTAACGCCGAGTTCACGCCATTCCCGAGCTTGTTGAGCCGTCGCGACAAACATGCCAACAGGTTTATTGGCGGCTCTGGCCGCTTCGATTACTCGCATACTTGCTTGTGCGACTTTCTCATCATGAACGCTATCAGCACCATAAGCGACAGTGAGATCAACTTGGCCAATGAAGAGCGCATCAATTCCTTCAACATTGGCAATCGCTTCAACATTTTCAACCCCTTGAGGGTCTTCAATTTGTGCAATGACAATCGTATTCGCACGGCTGTCTTTTAAGTGTTCAACCATGGGCTTAGTGGCGTATTGCGCTGCTCGACTGGAACCAGCATACCCTCGGCCACCTTCTCCGTAATGGCAGATTTTCGCCAGTTGCGTCGCTTGCTCAGCAGTACAAACATGGGGAATTTGTACACCCGCCGCGCCACAGTCAAGCGCGTTCAAAATGGTTGAAGGGGCGCTGTCTTGTACTCGTACCACGCACGCGAGGTCATTCGCTCTGGCCGCCATGATGCACAGATCAAGCGAGGAGCGATCGAAAGGTGCGTGCTCTGCATCCAGTACCACAAAAGGCAACTCTGCCAGTGCCAATACTTCGATAATGTGAGGGTGAGGGGTTTTAACAAATGTACCTAATATCGTTTCTTGATTCAGACGTTGTTTAAAATTGCTCATGATTCTCTCCTTTGCAAAGGTATGCAAAAACTAACATGTAGAAATGTAAATGATGAGTAAAAATGATGTGATCTAAAACTCATTTTTGATTAAAAATTAAACTCAATTAAGGTCCTTATTACTTGCTTTTATTTGTTTAAACTAATAAATGCAAAGGCTTAAGGATTGTTTTTGTGGTTTGTTGACTTAACTTGTCAAATGTTAATTAAGTGTTTAATCTGATTTTGCATTCGTATCCAAAAGCATAAAAATAACCGTTCGTCAGCCTCAATGTTCAAGGAGAAACCCAATGGCACGCATTTTAAAAAACGGAATCACTGAAGAAGTATCAGCATCAAACGACGCAAAAGTGCGTCAGATTGTTGAAAACATTCTTGCTGATATTGAATCGAAAGGTGATAGCGCTGTACGTGAGTTGTCTGAAAAGTTTGATAACTGGTCGCCGGAGCAATTCCGCCTGTCAGAAGAGCAAATCCAAGCCTGTGTGGATGCGCTTGATGAATCGACTCGTCATGATATCGAGTTCGCTCAGCAACAAGTTCGAAACTTTGCTCAAATTCAACGTGACTCAATGAAAGACGTCGAAGTAGAAACCATGCCTGGTGTGGTACTGGGGCATAAAAATATTCCAGTCAACAGCGTGGGTTGTTACATCCCTGGTGGAAAATACCCATTGGTTGCATCCGCTCACATGAGTGTACTGACGGCGAAAGTCGCGGGCGTAAAACGTGTTATTGCTTGTGCGCCTCCGTTTAACGGCCAGCCGAACGTCGCGATTGTCGCTGCGATGGCAATGGCGGGTGCGGATGAAATCTACTGCTTCGGTGGTGTTCAGGCGGTAGGTGCAATGGCTCTTGGTACAGAGACTATTGCGCCAGTCGATATGATTGTAGGGCCGGGTAACGCATTTGTGGCAGAGGCAAAACGTCAGTTGTTTGGTCGCGTTGGTATCGATTTGTTTGCAGGGCCAACGGAAACCTTGGTCATTGCTGATGAGAAAGGCTGTGACCCGGAATTGGCAGCGGCAGACTTGCTTGGTCAGGCTGAGCATGGTTACAACTCTCCCGCTGTATTGTTGACCAATAGCGAAACATTTGCGCAAGAAACCATTAAAGAGATCGAACGTCAGTTAACCATTCTCCCAACGGCTGAAGTCGCGGGTAAAGCGTGGGCAGATTACGGACAAGTGATTGTGTGTGATAGCTACGAAGAAATGGTGGAAGTGGCAGACGATATCGCTTCTGAACACGTTCAAGTGATGACGGAAGATCCTAAATACTTCCTAGATAACATGACCAACTACGGTGCCTTGTTCCTAGGTCGTGAAACCAACGTTTCTTACGGCGATAAATGTATTGGTACCAACCATACACTGCCAACGAAGAAAGCGGCGCGATACACCGGTGGTCTTTGGGTAGGTAAATTTATCAAAACCTGTACTTACCAGCGTGTAACGGAAGCTGCGTCCCTCAAAGTCGGTGAGTATTGCTCTCGCTTGTGTGCACTCGAAGGTTTTGCTGGCCACAAAGAGCAAGCGGATATTCGTGTGCGCCGTTACAAAGGCAAAGTAGAAGAGGCGTAATATGTCGAAACTTGCCTTAGTCACAGGCGGCAGTGGCGGACTGGGTGCCGCCATTTGTCGCAAGCTAGCTGAATCGGGATATCGCGTAATTCTGACTTACAACAGTAATCATAAAGCGGCCGAGGATGTGCTTTCCTCGCTGCCACGTAACGAGCATCTAGCATTCAAATTGAACGTGGCAGATTCTAGTGCGATTGAACAGCTTAAACATCAAGTCAGTGAAATAAGCGACAAGCTGGATTTGTTGGTCAACTGTGCGGGGATGACGAAATTCGTCGCGCACTCTGATTTGCAAAGCTTAGATGATCAACTGTTTGACCAAATTTTCCAAGTGAACGTCCGTGCGCCTTTTGCCATGGTTCGAGCGTTTGAGCCTTGGCTTAAGCAAGCCAATGGTTGTGTGGTGAACATTACTTCTATCGCGGCACAGACTGCGATGGGGAGCAACATTGCTTACTGTGCAAGTAAATCTGCCGCGGAGAACATGACCCGTTCTTTAGCTCGCGCTCTGTCTCCCGAGGTTCGCGTTTTGGCTGTTGCTCCAGGGCTTGTCGACACTGAGTTTGTCAAAGGCTTGGATGACGCATGGCGTAATCAACAAGAACAATCCACACCGCTTAAGCGTTTAGCCAATGATGAAGAAGTCGCTCAAGCCGTGTACGCCGCAGCAGAAGTTTTGACCTTCTCGACAGGCAATACCATCGCGGTTGATGGTGGGCGACCTTTAGGTCTGTAACACACTTTCGGTCTGTAACTAACAATTCAAAGGCTAGGTCCAAACAAGGACAACAAGGATTTACAATGACTCTACAATCTAAAATGAATAATAATCTGGTCCGCTACATGGAACTGATTCCGGGTACGAGTGCGTTTATTGATGCGCGCACGCCAGGCAGTGATCTCAAAGATAACTTTTGTATTATCGGTGCAGGGGTGGCAGAGAGCAGTCGTCAGCATGTTCATATTCGCGATACGGCGGGCTTTAATATTGGTGCCGCAGGCCAACCGCCGGGCATCAAAAATTCGTTACATTCTCATCGCACCGCTGAGCTTTTCTTGGTGTTCAAAGGTCAGTTCCGTTTTTATTGGGGGAACGATGGAGAGCACGAGGCGGTGTTGTCTCACGGTGACGTCATCTCGATTCCAACCAATCTCTTCCGTGGATTTGAAGTGGTTGGCCGCGATTACGGCTTTATGTTCTCGGTACTTGGCGGCGACGATTCAGGTGGCGGCGTTATTTGGCATCCAAACGTTATTAAAGACAGTCAAGGTTATGGTTTATACCTCAAAGCCGATGGCACACTCGTGGACACCATTAATGGCGACCCGGTGCCACAAGAATCAGAATTGATACCGCTGCTTACCGAAGAAGAGCTCGCGACCTTCGATACCTACACCGCAGAAGAGATGATGCCATTTGTCGCTCTGCAAAAAGATTATCGTGAAATCAAAGGCGATTTCGGCGGAAGCAACGTGAAACAATACGCCTTAACGGGTCATCCTTTGGCGAGTTATGACTTCCAAGTAAAGAGTGAAGATGAAGTGAGCATCATGGCTTATGAGCTTTCTGAAGGTGGCTCGATTCCTCAACACTGCCGAGAAGAAAAACAAGTGCTTATCAACTTTGATGGCGATACTGAAGTGGTCCTCACGCATCAAGGCGAACAAGCGAGTGTTGTTTTAACGCGCGGTGATGTGCTGAATGTTCCAGAAGGTGCGTCATACTCACTGACGAACTTGCGTGGTAATAGTTTGACGTATTGCATTCTTGGCTCTGATCAACCAAAGCCGCTGGCAGGAGAATAAAATGACGCAACCCACCTCGTTAGTTTGGCTACCCGGACTACTTTGTGATGGCACATTGTTTGAGGAAGTCAACCGAGCGTTGCCAAGTTGGGTTGAGCCTTCATGCCCGACGCTGGCCTCATTGCCGTCAATGGAACAGCTGGCGCAGAAAGTGTTGCAAGACGCACCGCAGGAGTTTGTCTTGGGTGGCCTATCAATGGGTGGGATTCTTGCCTTTGAGGTGTACCGTCAAGCGCCAAACAGAGTCAAAGGCTTGATCCTCATGGATACCAATGCAGCAGATGAAAAGCCAGAGGTGACACAAAAGCGTGATGCACTGGTTAGCCGTGCGTTAAGTGGTGAGTTTGAACGCATTACGCCTGACACTCTGATGCCTGTGCTGATTCATCCAAGCCGTTTGCAAGACAAAGCGTTAACTGAGCGTATAGAAGGCATGGCGGTCAATGTAGGTTTGGAGGCATTTGAAGCACATGCTAAAGCGTTAGCAACTCGCCCGGATGCTCGACCTTTATTGGCGGACATTCAAGCTCCTACGTTGGTGATAACAGGTAAAGAAGATAAGCTTTGTCCGCTAGACAATCATCTGCTCATGGAGAGATGCATCCCAAACGTCACGCTTCATGTTATCCCTGAGTGTGGGCATCTATCTACGCTTGAGCAGCCTTTAATTATTAGTGAAGTGATGACTACTTGGCTTCAAGATAACTTTGCTTAGTGTTGATAAGAACTTCATCACTCACCACCTTAAGGTTACTTGGGTATAGGTGGTGAGCGATGAGTATTATCAGAAGTAGTAGCGAATACCTGCCGCGAATTGATCATCACGGTTTTCGAATTTGCTGCCATCGTACTGATCTTTACCTAGGTCGAACTGGTATTCAGTCCAAACTAGGAATTTGTTCTTCTGGAAGTGGTATTCAAGACCAGGAATCAGCAAGTTACGCTCATAACCTTGTGTCTCGTCACCGCGATCTTCCATGTAGTTGTAGTTCAACGTTGGGCGTAGGCCGTTGTCGAAGTGGTAGTAAGTGTAGATTTCGCCACCTAGGGTATCGAACATCACGTCCGTACCGCCTTGACTCACTGCTTCCCAGTTTTCGCCAACGTGGAAAGTCGCACCCGCGTAGAAGCCACCGTTGCTGTAGTTCGCGCCCAATAGCATGATGCGCATGTTGTCGCCGTTTTCTACGCCAACCACGCTTGCGTCTAGATCCGCAACTTCATTTTGATGGTAAGCCGCACCCAGTGTTACGCCATCAACCGGTTTGTAAGTGATCGACGCACCCATGCCGTTTTTCAATGAGGCTGTCGCATTGCTTGCTAGAGCAACATCTTCACGCGTGGTTTGGTAAGTAAAGCCGTAGCTCACTTTTTCATTGATTGAATTACGGTACGTGATTGAGTTTTCTGCACGACCAGCACCGGATGCGATACCCCAGTCAGCTAGATTGTAAACACCTGAGCCACGAGTACCGAATACACGACCTAAATCGGTGTACCATGCTACGTCGTAGAAGGTAGACCACTGCTTAGTACCCGCAGCAATCTTGCCGTATTTTTCGTGATCAACACCTGCGTATAGCAAGCGGTCGTAAATGTTGTCGCCGTTCGCGCCAGAGTTGTAGCCCCATTCCGCGTGACCGAAACCAGTCCAGCCGTTATCCAGACCCATTTGGCCTTTCAAACCGAAACGTGAGCTGCCGCTGTTCCATTCGCCGTTGTCATCACCGCCACGGTCTTGGTAGCGAAGATCGAAACGGCCATCGATGGTTAGGCTGTCGCCAGCGTCATTAACAAAAGTGTGTGCAGCAAAGGCTGAGCTAGAAGTAAGCGCTGCTAAAATCACTGCAGAAAGGGTCGACTTTTTCATCATCAATCTCATTATTCAGGGCGCAGAAAGCCACCGTGCGTTCATGCCCGTTTTGAATAAGGGTTCTATCTTGAGGTTGTGCCCCATCCTTGAGGCACGAGTTGGGAGCATGTCACCTGAACCGAGAGGGGATTCAGGCAACATAAAGGCGGGTTGACAATCCGCCCCTAGGACTTCTTATAGAGAAGGGTTTAGGATCTGTTGAGTACGCTCGAACACGTCTAGACCTTGCTGTTTTAGCCAGTAAGGAAGGTCGATCAGTACCCAGTTCTCAGATAGCTTGTCGCCGTCACGGTAGTAAACGTCAACCACTTGCATGTCTGCACGTACTTCACCACCTGTCATACCTAGGAAACCACCGATTGGCGTGTTAGATAGGTTTGGCCAGCCGAAGAAACAAGAGAAGTTACCTTCTGCGAAACGACATACGTGGCCGTTAAACTTCTTGTCTTTCAGGTTGTTACGGAACGGCAATTGGTGCTGCTGTTGGTAACGAGGAATTGTGTAAGACGCACCGATACCACATGGACCGTACCAGATCATGTCTTTAGACCAGCTCTTCTCAAGAACTTCTGGTGGGCAACCCATAGCGCCGCTGTCGTTCAGTGCAGATAGGTCATCAACCATCTTGTTCACTAGTGCTAGTGTTGCTACGCCTTCTTCTGGTGCTGCGTCTTCGAACAGTAGACCGTCGTGGTTACGAGGACCAGGGTATACGAAGTGCTTACCTGTTGATGGTGGTAGTGGGTAACAACCCGCTTGGTCCATTGCGCCTAGAAGGTCTAGGAATAGGCCAGTCTTAGTGATCTTGCCGTTTTCAACACAGTTAAATTCTGCGTAACGGATGTTCATGATTTTGCCAGTTGGGCGCATGCCTAGGTATTCAGCGTCGAATAGACCCATGAAGTGACCCATGCTCATTACCCAGATTTCACCTGATGTTACTTCGTTCTCACCACCGATGAAGATGTCTTGACGACGCTGCATGCGAGTCATTGATTTCATCAAAGGAGCCCAGAAAACGTCAGCCGCTGCTTGAGCGCCTTGTTGCTCACGGAATGGGTAAACACCACGCCATAGGTAATCTTCTGAAGTGTGTGCTTTTAGTACTTCTGCCACGTTCTCGTGAGTTGCGTTTTCCATTGCGCTGAAGTATTCACGTACAACGCGTTTCGCTTCTTGATATTTAGACATAATAAACTCTCTTATTTGCTGTCGAGTCGGCTTTGGGAACAGGACTCGAAATTAAGTTTTTTCATCCGGCCGGGGAGCCAGCCGGAGTTTTTGAAATTCAGTTACGCTTTTGCTGCTTCGGCTTTTTTGCTCTTATCGAACACGCCGCCTTTTAGTGTCTCTGGCAGTGATAGCCATAGAAGACCAGCAAGGATCCATACGATTGGTGAACCCCACATTGCGGTTTGTAGGTCGGTACGCTCTTGGATGAAGATAAGTACCATTGGTGCCCACATACCGAGGATACGACCGCCGTGGAATAGCGCCGCGCCGTAGCTACGTAGGTGTGCTGGGAACAGTTCTGAGAAGTAACCACCCCATACCGCAGAAGAAGACAGACCGAAGTTGTAAATCAGACCAAGTAGAGCCAGCATGTTTAGGCCGCCAATCACCATGTCGCCAGGTGCAACAAAGAAGATTGAAACCATGATGCCCGCTAGGATGAAGCCAAACGCGTTCACCTTACGACCGAATTTGTCAGCTACCCAACCCCAGAACCACGCACCAAACAGTGAACCAAATGCTGAGATAGAGAAGATGAGACCGATGGTTGCACCGTCGAACATACGTACATCACGTAGGTAAGTGGTTACGAAGCCACCAAAGAATTGGAAACCGTAGAAGTTAAGGCCAGCCAGTAATAGACACGTTAATGTGATCTTACGGTAAGGCTTACTTAGCATTTCGCCCCAAGAGCCTCTTTTCGCTGGTGCATTTGATTCTTCTACTTTTGCTTGCTCTTCTTCACCGTAAGCGATCACTTTGCTGTCGCTAGGTAGTACAAAGATCATGACCACAGCGGCTGCCAATGGTGGGATACCACCTACAAGCATTAGGCTTTCCCATGGTGCATCAATGCTTGCAATAAATGCTGCATACGCACCCATTACCATCAGTGCTACAGAGAACATAGAAGACGCGAATGCCGTCAACTTACCACGTACCGTTGGCGTAAATAGGCCGATCATTAGGCTTACTGCCACGGTGAAGTAACCACCCAGTGACAAACCAATGATGAAACGCATTGCTGCCCATGTTGTGTAGTCGGTGAACATCATATTGATGATCGTTGCGCCACCGTTTAGGGCTGTGATGGTAATAAGAGTGGATTTCTTACCAAATTTTGTTGCGAACCAAGCACAGCTCAATGCACCGATAAGTGCACCAACCGACTGCCATGTATAGAACTGGGCAGTGTCTGACAGGCTAATACCATCATACGCTTCAACGATGTATGGGCGTACGTAGTCAATAATTACAAAGTTATAACAATAGAAAAAGTAACCAACCAGTATCGCTAGATAGGCAGCTACCCTTTGAATCATAGGAACTTCGCTCATGTGTCTTTTGGCATTCATGACCGATAAACCTCTATTTCACTTAGGATTTGTTGCTATTCAAACTTAAAGAACACGATCTTATTGGGATCATCTTCGATTTCGTGTCGTGGTGAATCATAGTTTTTTTAAGGTCATTAGATCCGTGATCAATATCAATTTTAAAATGAATGCGTACCCAATTAGTGGTTTTTAGTGATGGGAGTCTCATTAAATCGGTATTTTTGGCATTTTTGAATATATAACCGTCTATATTGGTGATTATAGTCACATTTATGGTGGGATTATCGTTTAGATATGCTTTTTTAAAGTAATATCCAAGCACAAATAATTAGCACCCAGAATTATGGAAACCCTGAAATGGTTACGTACTCAAGTTTTGTGGTGATTGCGTTATACGTGTTAATCACCATATTAATCAGCTATTTAGTGAATAAGCGCTACAGCAATGGTGGCGACTTTTCTACGGGTGGAAAGCAATTTGGCTGGTTTACGGCAGGTGTTTCGATACTTGCGACTTACATTAGTGCGATGACGTTTGTAGGGATGCCTGGTTGGGTTTATAGCTCTGGCATGGAAGCGATGAGTATTCACCTTAACTATCCCATCGTTATCTTTTTCACTGTTATTTTCTTTGTGCCTGTCTTTTATAAGCTGGGTCTGACTTCGATTTATGAATACCTTGAGCACCGCTTTGGGGTGTACGCAAGAACCATCAACTCGATTGTGTTCATTGTGGTTCAATGTATCTCTGCGGGTGTGATTTTGTATGCCGTGGCGCTGATCTTAGTGCAAGTTCTGCCTATCAGTATTTCTGAAGCCATTATCTACATTAGTATTTTCACCGCTTGCTATACCTATGCGGGCGGGATTTCCACGGTTATCTGGACCGATATGTTGCAATCTGCAGTATTAGTAGCAGGCAGCATCGCTATCTTTGCCATTCTAATGACAGAGATTAATGCGGCAGATTACCTTTCTCGTGATCACCTGAATATCATCAATTTAGACTTTGATTTAGGCGTAGATACCACACTCTGGGCTGGCGTGGTTGCCGTGAGCTTTTTGCATTTGAGTGTGTACGGCACCAACCAATTGATCATCCAACGCACGTTAGCGACGAGATGTGAAAAGACGGCGCAGAAGTCGATGCTGTTGTGTGGTTACGGTGCGTTTTTCGTGTACTTGTTCTTCGCGGTACTCGGTGTTCTTTTGAGTGTTTTCTATCAAGAGCAATCGTTTGAAAACAGCAATGAAGTGATTTTGGATTTTGTATTCAACCACACTAACCCTATTGTGGTTGGTTTGATCATTTCCGCATTGGCGGCGGCCGCAATGTCGACGCTGGACTCGACCTACAACTCAATGGCGACCGTCGCAACGTTCGATATCTACAAGCGTTTCGTTCGCAAAAGTGCCGATGATGAGCACTACGAAAAAGTCGCAAGAAAGATGAGTTTGCTCGCTGCGGCTATGGTGGTAGTGCCAGCTCTTCTGGCGGTATCGAATGAATCGGTACTCAAAACCATAGCTAGCCTGACTTCCATCTTTGTTGGTATCCGTCTTGGGTCATTCGTGCTTGGCTTATTCTGGGCAAAAGCCAATGAGAAAGGCGTGATCGTTGGCAGTATCATGAGTGTGATTGCGGTGTTTACTGCAATGTATCTCGACGTGGCTTGGCCGTGGTTCGCGCCAATTGGTACGTTCGTCTTCCTTTTGTTTGGTGTGTTAGTGAGCCGTCGTTGGGGCGCTGTGACTGCCGAGCAACAAATTTTTATCAATAATCAAAAACATCTTTTTGCAAAGCCAACCGCAAGCCATTACGGGCTGTTGGTGTTCGCCGTGGCGACCATCGCTGCTTGTATGGTTCTCCCTGATTGGCTTTATGCTGCATTGTCGTAATAGGTAAGTTTATGCTGTCCATCTTTGATATTTACAAGATTGGTGTGGGTCCTTCTAGCTCTCACACCAATGGTCCAATGATCGCGGGTTACCACTTCACTCGTTTGATTGAATCGAACTTGGCAAAAGTGGTTCGTATTCAAGTCGATTTATACGGCTCACTCTCGTTAACAGGGATTGGTCACCATACTGACCGTGCAACGATTTTGGGTCTGTTGGGTAACAAACCAGATACCATCAAAATCGCTTCTGCGAATAAAGCGATGCGCAAGGCGATTGAAGAGGGCATGATGTCTGTCGATGGCCGTCATGAAATCGAATTCAACTACAAAACGGACATGTTGTTCCATGAAGAGAACCTTCCTCTGCATGAGAATGGCATGACGATTACTGCGTTAGATGCGCACGGCTATCAGGTTGGGTTTGAAACTTACTACTCTATCGGTGGTGGGTTCATTGCAACGGCGGATGAACTGCAAAATGGCAGTGCGACTGCTCCCGTAGAAGTTGAGTTCCCATTCTCCAGTGCGGACGAAATGTTGGCGCAGGCAGAGAATAACGGCATGAGCCTTGGCGGCATGATTCTGAAAAACGAACAAGCGTTTCAGGATATGGAAGCCATCAATCAACGCGCAGAACAGATCTGGCGTGTGATGACGCGTTGCATGGAGCGTGGTTTCGAAACAGAAGGTATCTTGGATGGCGGCTTGAACGTGACCCGCCGTGCGCCTAACTTGCTGAAGAAGCTTGAAGCAAATGAAGCAATCGAAAACGATCCGATGGAAATCATGGATTGGATTAACCTGTTTGCTTTTGCTGTGAGTGAAGAAAACGCTGCTGGTGGACAAGTCGTAACGTCGCCAACTAATGGTGCGGCGGGTGTGATTCCTGCGGTATTGATGTACTATCATCGCTTCATCAAAGAGCTTGATACTAAACAGCTTAAAGACTTCCTTGCTGTATCTGGTGCGATTGGCATCTTGTACAAAACCAATGCGTCTATCTCGGGTGCCGAAGTGGGTTGTCAGGGCGAAGTCGGTGTTTCTTCTTCTATGGCGGCAGCTGGCTTGACCGCGCTGCGTGGTGGTAGTAATGAGCAAATTTGTATTGCGGCCGAGATCGCCATGGAGCACTCACTAGGCATGACTTGTGACCCAATTGGTGGCTTAGTGCAAGTACCGTGTATTGAGCGTAATGCAATGGGTGCAATGAAAGCGATCAATGCATCTCGCATGGCACTAAAGCGTAATAGTAAATGTTTGATCTCGTTGGATAAGGTGATTGAAACCATGTACCAAACGGGCAAGGACATGAACAAGAAATACCGCGAGACGTCACAGGGTGGGTTAGCTTTGATAAACATATGTTAATATCACTACTCAAATGGATTTTATGGTAGTGATATGAAAAAAGCATACTCATACATACGTTACTCTTCCCCTCAACAAGCAAGCGGTGATAGCTATCGCCGCCAACTGGCGGCTACACAAGCCTATTGTGATGCCAATGGCTACGAGCTTGATACTGAGCTATCCATTTACAAAGAACTTGGTGTAAGTGGATTCAAGGGCGACCAAGAGCATTTAAAGCAATTTATCAATGATTGTGAAACGGGAAAGGTTAAGAAAGGGAGCTTGCTTGTAGTCGAAAACCTTGATCGGCTTTCTCGACAAGCGATTAATGTCGCTATGCGACAATTTCTGAGTCTTCTCGAATACGTTGATATTTACACCTTACAAGACAAGAAACACTATTCGAACAATGACGGGCGAGATAGTGAAAACCAACTATTAGACATAATGACAAGCCTTATCATTATGTCGAGAGCGCACGAAGAAAGCCTCACGAAGCAAAAAAGATTAAAAGAATCTTGGGCTAACCAACGAAAAAACGCACATAAAATTAAGATGAGTGGTTGTTATCCTCATTGGTTGGTGCGATCTGACGATAAAACCGAGTTTTACGTCAAAGAAGACCGAGCACAAATCATCGTAGATATGTTTGATATGTGCATAAACGGACTTGGGGCAACTCAAATAGTTCGCTCTTTAAACAATAATATTGAGAAATATCCCCCACCATCTACAAAAAAGGAGTTTTGGGTTAGATCAACCGTGAAAAGGTTGCTGTCTGATCGAAGGTTGTTAGGTGAACACCAACTTTATAAAGGGCATCACGCCAAGCGTGAGCCTGTTGGAGAGCCGATCAAAGACTATTTTCCACAAGTCATTGACGAAAAGACGTTTGTTAATGCGCAAATTTCACTAAAATCACGAAAGATCGGAGCGGGAAAAGTAAAAGCGGATTCTTTTTCAAATATTTTTCGTGGTTTTTTACGTTGTGGTCATTGTGATTCGCCTGTTGAATATGTCAACAAAGCCGCTAAACAAGCCTCTACGCTGTATTTGACTTGTAGTAATGCAAAGCGTGGCGGTGACTGTAATCACTCAAAGCACTATCGTTATTTGCCGTTAGAGCATATGTTAATTCATTTATCTACCGCTAACGGTTTCCTTCCAAAACCTGAAAAACCAAGTGATTTAGAACAACAATTAGAAATCATAAAAGAAAAGAAAGAACAAGCAAATAAAAAGCTTTCTGTGCTGCTTGAAAAAAACTTTACTGCACCTATCATACTGGAAAAAATCGAAGAATTAACAAATGATGTAGAACAATATAGTTATCAAATAGCTGAAATTGAAGATAAATTACTATCTATAAAGCCTGATTATACATATGAAGATCTGTATCATGACGCTGTTTTAGAAAGCGATCTACTCAAAAAATTCTCAAATAGATCCATGTTTAATAGCTATCTACGAAAAAAATAGATAGTGCTTACCTGTATTCAATTGGTTTATTTCCTTGTATAGCGTTTAAAATGAATAACAAGAGCGTCCATGTGCTTGTTTTAGACGAGCGTTATAATTTTGGGGGCTGTTCCTTGCCTAATGAAAAAGACAAGCTAATAAGGCTAAATGGTGAAGAAATAGAGGCTATTGATGAAATGATTTGGAAAATGTTTGGTAATGCAATTGATTTTATCAATGGTATTGATGAGGAAAATGAGGAACTAAATAAAATAATAAGGAAAATAAGTCTATTGATGAGTAAGTTTATTATGGATAATAAAAATAAAGAGCTAATATCTGAGTTTAATTCTTTTTTGAATACCTCGATTGAAAAAAGTTATCAAAATTGACAACTTTAATTAGTTGTCTTTTTAAAAATCCCCGCACCTGTCCCGCAAGAACCTTCGAAAACCTTGTAGGACGGTGTTAGAAAACAATGTAACATATATTATTGTCTTTATTTCCTTAAATTAAGTTATCAAAAATGACAACTTAAAAGGGAGCTAATGGCAAGAATGTTATTTTCGTCTTATTAGTTTCTTTTGTCTTCCTTTCGAAATCAACAAACTTCGCTTCTTTGAGTTTTTTTAAGCATCGTGAAAAATTTGTTTTATTCATTCCGTTAAATAGATGCTCAATATCTGAATATTTGGTGAAAGATACGCTATTGCTGTATTCTTCTTTTTGTTTTAACAATGTGTAATAAACAAATAAATCACTTTTTGAAAGATCACACATAAAAAACTCTTCCATCATTCCTAATAAATCTTCTATTTGTATATTTTGATTTTGCATATTTTCTCCTTTGTCTATGAGAATAATATAACACAAAAAATAAGTTATCAATATAGATAACAAAAAAAGGTTCGAACGGACCAAAATTGATAACAAGCATCTGTGTAAGTGATTTTTTCTATAATATAATTGAACTACAGTATTATGAGAAAATATCTTAAGATTTATATTTAAGGGAATGCGTTAGCATTCTATTGGGGACCCGATGCAGCAAACCGAGTCCCTATGCATTTCACTAAAAAAAACTATACTTTTAGTAGTGATTTGCATATATCGGATTGCAGCTTCAGGTAACTCATGGGAACCCTTCGCAGGTCTTAATCATTTGCTAAACGTTAAGACATTGGAAACTATTCAGACTTAGCTTTGTCTGCCACCGCACCCTTTCCAACCACTCATATTGTTTTAATTAACCCTGTTTATGACTACTTTTAAAGTCGAGCATCTGGGTAGTACACCTCTCGCCTGTTGCTTTATTCTAATTAAAACGAGTGTCCTCGTAGGTTGTCTATTGACGGTAATCCTTGTTATAGACTGAAGCAGCTCATCCCAAAACATCTTTATTTCCAAAATGAACCGTATTGCTGATTTTTACAAGAGTTAAAACAAAAAAAGCATAACTCTTGTTGAATTATGCTGGCCAGATTTATAAATAATCTCATTTTTTTACTCTTATGTCTTGCAAGTTTTGAGAGACGTGGTAAAACAATAAATGAGATTATCGAGCGTGTCCAAACATTCAACAATCTTATTAAGGGCTTAGTTTATTTCGAAGCCCTTTTTACTTCTAATAATAAAGCTATCATGTATATTTTAATTGTCAA
This sequence comes from Vibrio sp. 1159, assembly GCF_033340395.1. Lineage (NCBI taxonomy): Bacteria > Pseudomonadati > Pseudomonadota > Gammaproteobacteria > Vibrionales > Vibrionaceae > Vibrio > Vibrio sp. 1159. The sequence goes on from NZ_JAWOWL010000024.1 coordinate 31,060, forward strand.
ATCGCAACATTAGTGTATTACTACCGCCTCGCTATCGCTCCTTATCTTTATTCGTTCAGCGTCTCATTTTATTGTTTCTACGTGATTTTTTAGTTTCGTGATAATCAATTTGTTTTTCTGCAGTTAATTCGTTATTAACGCTTTCACTAATCAATTTAGATATATCTTCATCTTGTTGTTCAATGTCATTATGATAATCAACCGCTTCATTTCTGGCTTTAATGTCATTTGTTTTTGCATATTGATAAAGATTTGAAAAATATTTAATAATCTCATCTTTTCTGGTTTTAATTCCTTCGCTCAATCTATCAAGAAAACTTTTTTGACTATCTATTGTTTTATTATTAGCATCAATATCAACTTTCTGCTCTTTAATAACTTCAAAATTAGCATTAACCATTTTATTTGTTTCTTCAAAATTCCCTTGCGCTTTTTCATTCTCTAATGCAAGTTTATTTTGTAAGTTATATTCACGATCTGATGATTTTCTCTTTTTGTCCAAAAACTTTTTAGAATCATCTTGTTTTTCTTCTGGACTTCTTTTTTCAACAGTAAAATCATATTCTAATTTTTCAAGGCAATCGTGAAAAATATTAAAAACTTTTGTCTGATATAATTCACCAAATGTTTTAACCTCTTCCTTTGAGAGTTCGGAATATCGTTTATTTTTTGGTAAAAGATTGTGGTGGTCATTATCTCTAATTCTATTCAGCAATTGATTTTGAATGTCAAAAGCACCTGTTTTTTTGTTTTTGCCACTTAAACGGCAATGAACATGATTTGATAATTCATCGGTATGCACCGTAGAATATATCAAATCAAAATCTGGATATAACTGCTTTTTTACAAATTCAGCAACTTTCAAAAAATGCTCTGGTTTAATATTAGCATTCCATTGGTCTGGTATTTTAAAAACAAGCTCTTTTGTAATTACTGATAAATTAATATTTCTGCTTGTTGTCCCTACCAAATCATTCAAATTATCTATTGATTGAACAGCTTTTCCTTTGTAACTTCCGCCTGTTAACGCTCTTTTTTTGTCATTAAAACGTTTAACTGACTTACCAAATGATTGTAATTCATTTGCTAAATCTTCACCGTTTAACGCTTCACTGCCTAATCTTTCGTGAATGTTTTGCCAAAATTCACGCTCGTTTTGCTCTGCCTTTGGATTTTCTGACCATTTCTTAATCTTTGATTTTAGCAATGTTCTGTCTTGGATCAGCTCCGCTTTTCTCTGGTTGGATAGAGAAACGTTCTGGTCGTTCTGGTTGGCCGTATCTACAAAATCCCTTTTCAGTGCATCACAGATTGATTTAACAAGCTTGTAGTTCGTTTCTCCGTTCATTGGATCGGCTCGTTCGCCATCGATGACCAGTAGATTGTTTTTTGTTTTGGAGTGGATCACGTTTTTATTATCTGGATCTGCTCTGAGGTTATGTTTGTCACTTGCATTTCTAATTCCGTCTGAATGACCTAATTCGGAAATAGAACTATGATATAATCTTGCAACTCGTTTGGATGATTCTGTCATATTATTTTTTTCTCCAGCTTGGGTGAACTTGTTCACCATTTTTTGATTAAACTTTTTCAAAGTTTACCAACACGATATATCACTTTCTCAAACGAAGTTTGAAAAGTGCTATATTGTACTCGTTGGTAGTTGGCTTATCGCACTTTTTTAAAATCTCTTAATTAAAGTTTTATCATTGAAAAAACATAATGCAAAAAAGTTAATAAAATTATGGCGCTGAAAAATGAAAAATAAGGACTGACGAAGAATGAGGAAGGAACATTTTTTATTTTGGCTGGTTGGGTTGAGAAAGGAGAGGAAATCACATTACTGATGGGGAAGACAGAGACACTGTAGAGTGTCTCTTTTTTGTTCTCAAATCTATAGTAGTGTTATTGACACAAGTTTATTCACCTAGCGGCGCCTTGCGAATAATGAGTTAGGCACATCTAACCAACAAAAAAGCCGAAGCACTGAGATGCATCGGCTTTCCTTTTTTGGAACGTTTATAATTTAGCTATGCGTTTGCTCAACTTTTGGTGTGCTTTGGTTTGGTTGATAGTGCAAAATCACCATCGAGGTGGGTGACAGCAAGACTTCGCCTTCAGCATGTCCTGGGTTGAGGTTACGTACGTTTGTATCACAGATCGTCACCCACTCTTGCTTTCGCTCATTGGGGAGCTTAAAGCGAGCTGTGGCGTTAGTTTGGTTGATGAGGTAGACCAGCTCTTGTCCTTCTTTACCGATACCAAGGTGAAGTGCGACAGAGCTTAAACGGTTCCAATCATCGTGCTCCATTAAGCGACCGTCTGTACGGCGCCAGAAAATACGGTTGTTATTGCGATTCTCGCCACTGAAAGCTCGGATAAATGGCACCATGTATTGATTTCGGTTGGCGACCATTTGTGACATCCATGCTTTGAAATGTTGCTTACGTTCTGTCTCTTCCCAGTTCAGCCAACTGGTTTCGTTATCTTGGCAATAGGCATTATTGTTACCGCCTTGGGTGTGAGACAGAACATCAGCAGTGAGAATGTGTGGGATACCGAAGGCAAACAGCAAGCTAGCAATAAGGTTGCGTTTTTGCTTCTCACGCGTGGCGATGATCATCAGATTTTCCGTCTCGCCCTCAACACCGTAGTTTTCTGAACGATTGTCACCGTGACCGTCGCGATTTTCTTCGCCATTGGCTTCGTTATGTTTGTGCTTGTAAGACACTAAATCTTGCAGTGTGAAGCCATCGTGATACGTGATGTAATTTACGGTGAGTTTGTATGGCCAGTTCGCTGCACTATAAATGTCACGAGAGCCCATTAATCGAGTGGCAAACTCTTTTAAATAGCCTTGATCACCGCGCCAAAAACTGCGGGAAATATCACGCAGTTTGTCATTACATTCGTTCCAACCAAATGGAAAGTTACCCACTTGGTAGCCATTTGGACCAATATCCCAAGGTTCGGCAATCAATTTGGTTTCACGCAAAATTGGGTCTTGCGCAACGGCTTTAAAGAAAGCGGCTTCTGGGTTGTAATCATCGCCCTGTCGACCTAACGTTGCAGCCAAGTCAAAACGGAAGCCATCGACTTTAAATTCGCTAACCCAGTAGCGCAATGTATCCATCACAAGGTTTAAGGCTGGTTGGTAGGTGAGATCCACTGTATTTCCGCAGCCAGTGTAATTGGCGAAGTGGTTGCCATGTTTGATGTAAAAACAGGAGTCGAGGGCTTTCAGGTTGAAAATTGTAGGCCCTTCACCACCTTCAGCAGTGTGGTTGTAAACCACGTCGAGAATCACCTCAATGCCGTTTTTATGCAATTCGCGAATTGTTGTTTTTAATTCCGTAACGGCGTCTTGTTCTGCGTAGCGCGGATCGGGCACCATAAAGAGATAAGGGTTGTATCCCCAATAATTGACCTTTTCCATCTCTAGTAGATGAGGCTCATGCATGCATGCTGCGACAGGTAGCAATTGCAGCGTGTTGATGTTTTGCTGTTTGTAAAAGGCCAGCATTTCAGGTGATGCAAGACCTAAATAGCGCCCCTTCAGCTTGTCCTCAACCTCTGGGTGGCGTTGGGTAAGCCCTTTGACGTGCGTCTCAAACAATACCATCTTTTCTCTGGGTATACGCGGGTGATCCGTGTTTTGCCAGTCAAAATCATCTTCGATAACGACGCACTTCGGCATATCGAAACTTTTGGCTGGAGAGTAGGGAGGGTGATAGTGGAGGGCTTTATCTATTGATTTTGCGTACGGATCAGAAATTAACAGTGGCTCGTCCTTGTGGGAGACAAGGTAACCGTATTTTTGCCCCGGCTTAATATCTGGAATAAAAGTATGACGTATGCCAGCGTATTCATTCGGTAAACCGTGAAGCTCGTAGCTGCCATCGTCTGCAAACAATGCCAGTTGAATGTCTTTTACGCCTGGAGCATGAATAGAGAAGTTACAGCCTTCTTTATTCAATGTTGCGCCCAGGGGGTAGGGGCGAGAGAGAAGTCGTGTCATCGGAGATACTTTATTTAATATTTATTGCTACCTTTAGGAAACTATAAGTTAAAAACTTTGTCTTACTAAGGTCAACCACCCTAAATATAAAAATATTCGTGTAATTTAATTACTTTATGTGACGGCTTAGAGTCAAAAATATGAAATGGCTATCACTTTGTAGCGGCTCAAAACCGAACAAACTTACTAATTCCTCCCTAGATTGGTGATCTGACTCGAAAAAACACCATTCGGTAAATTTTCTACTCCCTTCTCATCCCCCTTAAATTAGTTTAGGGCGGAGGAAGTCATCCTTGTACGCCTCGGGTAATCTCACAACTGTTGAAACAAACGGGGATTCGTTCCCATCTTACCTCTCTTTCTTTAGGTGTGTTTTTACTGCCTATATTCACCTAAAAGAGTGAGCAGGGAAGACAGAATTATAAATACCCTTAATGGAGTTAAGAATGAAAAAAGTAAGTGTAATTGCTGCTGCTGTTGCTGCAACTTTAGCTGCTGGTTCTGCGTTTGCAGTGGATTTTAACGGTTACATGCGCGCTGGTACTGGTATCAGCGGTAATGGTAATGGTGACCTTGCTGTAAACAAATTTGGTATTGGTCGTCTGGGTAACGAAGACGATAACTACTCTGAGTTTGGTTTGGCGGAAGAGTTGAAAATGGGTGACCAGACTTGGCGTATCGAATCTATGATTGCTTCTGGTGCTCCTGGTGCGAATGGTTGGGAAGATGCTGATTTTAACGTTGCTCAGTTTGCTGTAAAAGCTAAAGGTCTGATTGCTTCTGATAAAGACGCAACTATGTGGGCTGGTAAAACTTACTACCAGCGTAAAGATATCCACATCACTGATTTCTATTTCCTAAACACTTCTGGTACTGGTGGTGGTATCGAAAACCTCTCAGTAGGCAACCAAAAACTATCTCTAGCATTGATTCAAGATGGTGAAACTTCAGATTCAACGGGTTACATCTTTGATGCTCGTTTAGCGAACATCGGCCTTTGGGATAATGCTGCTCTTGAGTTGGCTGTTGCTTACAACTTTGCGACAGATTCTAACGATGCAAAAGAAGAAGCGGATGACGGCGTATTGGCGTCTGCGATTATCCATCAAGGTATGAGTAACGGTTTTAACCAAACAGTATTTCAATACGGTACAAATGGTTACGGTGTTCAAGCTGCTAACTTCTGGGGATCTGGTGCTTATTACGCGCGAGGTACAGAGGCATTTAATGATGCATCAGGCTTCCGTTTGATCAACTGGGGTGTAATGAACCTAGCTGAGAACTGGGAAATGGGTCACCAACTTGCTTACCTATCAGGTAGCGACATTGGTGGTCAAGCTGCTGGCGCTTACACAGGTAAAAACTTCGATATTGATCAATATTCTGTAGTTGTTCGTCCTATGTACAAGTGGAACGATACAATGCGCACAGTATTCGAAGCGGGTTACAACTCTGGTGAGAAAATCGCAGATAGTGGCCTAGCAAAAGAAGATTTTGGTAATGCTAAATTCACAGTTGCTCAAGCTTGGGCTATGGGTGACAGCTTCTGGGCTCGTCCAGAACTACGTGTATACGGAACTTACTTGCTAGATACTGAAAATGACAATGCGTTCAACGGTGACGATACAGAGTTCGTATTTGGTGTTCAAGCTGAGGCTTGGTGGTAATCAAATAAACTCTTAGTTATCTAGCTGTCCTAGTCAAATAGCCGACATCAGTCGGCTATTTTTCTAAGGGTTATTGAAAAGTTAGACGTTTCATTAAAGTCACTCTAAGATGCTTTAGTGCCAAAACCTTTAGAAAAATAACTAGAAGGAAAAAGTATGTACTTCCGTGCCCTCATGTTAAGTGGATGTGTAGCGCTTGCTGGCTGCCAATCCACTGAAGTTATCGAACAAGTTCAAGTTGCTCAAATGCAACAAGTTGACACACTCTCTGAACTTCAATCGGTAAAAATGAAGCTTCCTAGCTCTGCCATTATTGATATCACTGCTCAAAGCCAAGTTCTGAAGTATCAGAATATCGATAGCCGTGTCGCTGTGTTTGAGCTTCCAGCAGATCGTGGTGAGTTTGCTATTAAAATCACCAGTCTAATCGAAGAGACGGCTTTTGTACCAAGAGCAGTTATTGTCGATAAAAATGGTAGAGAGCTCGAAAATTATGATAAAACTGAATTTGAGTACAAAAAACCTCGCCTGCATCTTGGTAATCGCTTGGCTGCCGAAAAAGACTTTTTCCCCCCAACGGGATTAGATTCTGTTTATCTTATTATTTATACAGATAAAGCCGACCTTGGCGGGTTTACCGAAGTGATTCACCCCGCGCGTTTGGACGCTGAGGGGAGAGGTAACTACTTACCAGAAGTAAAAGATATTCCAATTCCTAACAGTGATACAGGTAAGATTGAAGTCTCGATTGACCGTGTGAGTTTCTTCTCAATCGGAACATCAAGTAATGAACCAGCGGCGGCTCCAATTGCGGCTAAGGCGGTTGAATCAGTACAGCCTGAAACACAAACTTACTACCACAACGCAATTAAAGCGGCCGTAAAAGCAGATGATATCCCTAAAGCTCTGAGCTTACTTGATGAAGCAAAAGCGTTAGGAATTGAAGGTGCGCAAGAAGTATTTGTAAAAGCAGTTAATAGTAAATAGATAATTTTAAAAAGCCGGCTAAGATAGTCGGCTTTTTTATTACGCATTTAGTTATCTTTTTCACATATTATATTATTCCTATTTAAAATTTATTTTATTTCGATCCATAATATATATGTTCTAATTTAATTAGTACTTGGTCTAATAAAAATAAGGATATAACGTGAAAAAAATAATTATAAATACAGCATGTACTTTAGCTGCTGTGTCTATCTTGTCTGCTTGCTCGTCCACATCATCAGAAAATACAACCCAAGGTGAAGTAAATAATGCGGTTGCGTTTACGAGCACGCAGATTGATATAATGACAAATTGTAGTTTGCCGGATTCAGCCGAATCTGGCCCATTGTCTAAAGACATTTTTGTTGTAGGTAGTTTCCCAAATGCAGATTGGAAGCACACTGCCGAGCGCAAGCTGACCTATAAGGGGAACAATGTCTATCAAGTGATTACCGATGAAATTTCAGGTAATTATAAAATGCAGTATGCCGCTGAACAATGGAAACCACAGTTTACTGCCAAAGGTAAAAAATTATCGGTCGGACAATTAAATGAACTGACTTACGGTGGTTACGGTACAGATACAAAACTAGAAATTAAAGAGCCTGGTAAATATCTTTGGAGTTTAGAATTTACAGATGATGGCTCACCTTATTCAATTATGGTAAATAAGTGCCAATAATATTCCATTCAATTATTTAAAATCTATTTTTATTTATTAACCCCTGCATGAAACACATGTCGGGGTTAATTTTATTACTCAAATTTCCGTAGTTTATTTGAGTAAGTTAGGGAGAATAAAATGCGTAATATCCTACGTAACCATCGCCTGTCTCGATCGTTGCTTGCGTTAAGTGTGATTGGTGCTTTATCTGCGTGTAATTCTTCTGGTGGTGGCGACACTAATAGCAGCACTCCGCTACCGGATACCAGTTATGCTTGCCAAGCCAATGTCATGGCGCAAAGTAACCAACTTCGTACTTATCAAATCATGGTAGAGAGTTTTGTGGATGGTGATGCGAGCATTGGTCACGGTACAGGTTATGGCACCAGCCATCATAACGGCGATTTGCAAGGAGTGATTGATTCACTCGATTACATCCAAGATTTAGGGATGAACGCGATTTGGTTGACGCCAGTTTTTGAATCGGAAGCGATAGCGGGCCAAGAACACTGGGCCGATCGTCTGGATGCCACGGGCTACTTTGCAACGGATTACTTCACCATTGATCCACGTTTTGGTGATTTAGAAACGGCGAGAACCTTGGTCGAGGAAGCACACAAACGCGGCTTATACGTGTTTTTTGATGGTGTATTTGGTCATCACAAAGATGGTTTGATCAAACCATCTCCTTCCGGTTTGTTGCCATCGGGATCGAGCAATCCCGTTGATTACCCGGCCAGTCTCGATTTCTACAAAGAAGTGGCAACGTATTGGATCAAAGAACTGAAGATTGACGGCTGGCGTTTAGATCAAGCCTATCAAGTTCCGACAGACGCTTGGACACAACTTCGTAAAGCCGTCGATGAAGCCTCACAAAGTGTGACGTACACCAATAGCAAAGGCGAACAAGTGAATCCGTTGGGCTATATGGTGGCAGAGATTTGGAAAGGGGAGTCTGAAATCGCGAATGAGGCGTATGGATCGAACAGCGATCCAGCATTGTGCTCTGCGTTTGACTTCCCTATGCGATATCGCATCGTTGAAACTTTGGCCGTGAATGAGAGCGGCGTGGGTGGTCGCGGTGCGGATTGGTTAGACAACGGCTACAGCACACACAACCAATATCCAACACATGCGCAGCCGAATTTGATGATCGGCAACCATGATTTAGTGCGCTTTGGTGACTTGTTACAGCGCGGAAACTTGGCGGATGTGAATGATGCAGAATATTGGTTACGCCATAAAGCCGCGTTTGCTTTCCAAGCGGCGTACACCGGGCCAATCACGTTGTACTACGGTGATGAAATCGGGGATCAAGTGGATGGTTTTGCCGCAAAAGAAGACAACAGCACCTGCGCCATTCAAGGTTTGTGCGATGATCACGTTGCGCGCAGTAGTGCGAAAATTGAAGGCGTGACGGCGACGCTTGATGCAAACCAAGCCGATCTCAAATCTTATGTGACATCGCTGATGACAATGCGCGATGCGCATCCTGCACTTTATCAAGGGTCACGCACGAATTTAGTTGCGAGTAACGGCAGTTATGTGGACTTGAAACAATCTGGTTCGGACAAAGTCTTGTTTGCGCTAAATACCTTAGAGAGCGCTAGAAGCGTCACTCTTACTCAGGAGAGTGTTGGTACTGGTGAGTTGGTGGATTTGCTCACGAATGAAAAAATTACTCCGAGTAATGGTCAATATCAGATTCTGATGTCGCCACTACAAGGACGATTCTTTGCGGTAAAACCTTAAGGAATTATCCAGAATTGATGCTCACCAGTTGAGCTGACCACAAGCTTTCTTATAAACAAGCCAAGTGTTGTTGCTGACCTCCATAGGCTCACACTTGGCTTTTTTCTGTCTGTTTTACTTTTCCCTTAATGGTTTTACGACGATGTAGCCAACAAGTTGCTTCGCTTTTTGTATTGGCATTTGTTTTCAGCAGATGGATATTTGTGAGATAAGCTGCACATTAAAAAGTAAATTAACACTTGTGCAACGTAAAAATGTGACTGAAGGATTACTTATGCCCCGCTAATATGTTTATCGTGTTTGGGATTTATATAACTAATGGAAAAGTATAATGAAATCCATAACGAACTCCCTCTGTCTCCTTGTTGCTGCTAGCTCTCCGTTTGCATATAGCCAAATTATCAACGGTGACTTTGAACAGTGGAATGGCAATGTACCTACGCAGTGGTCAGAGATTGACGCGGGCATTACAGTGTCGCCAAGCAGCGAGCAAATCAAATCGGGTGGTCTGGCTGCCCAGGTCGTCGTGAATACAGGTACCCAAAGCAACACCGACTTTTTGCAAACCATTAATGTGGAGCAAGGGAAAACCTATCCGTTTTCTGTCTCGGTTTATCATACCGAAGGAAATGTAAAAGCACGTCTGGTGGTTGATGGTTATCACAATTACTCGAACCCACAACAGATAAACCAGTGGCAAGAGCTCGTGCACAATTACACAGCGAGCTCGAACAAGACCATCAACGTCGGTTTGCGTTTTTACGATGAAGCCAGTTTTGATGGCTCAGAAGTTGTCTACGTCGATAATTTTCAACCGACCGAGACAAGTACACAACCTCCTGTAGAAAGTTGTAGTGATCACCAAGTGGTCTTGACTCTCACAACCGATAATTATGGTTCAGAAACTAGCTGGACGTTAAAAAACAACCAAGCTGAAGTACTGTTTTCTGGTCAGGGATATGAGTCAGCAATCACCATTGAAAAGAGCATGTGCTTAGCTGACGGTAACTACCAATTCACGATTCAAGACGAGTATGGTGACGGCATTTGTTGTGGCAGTGGCGCGGGGTCGTACACGCTGACTGAGGGAGATAAGACTCTTGCTTCTGGCGCTGAATTCTCGAAAAGTGAAACCACCGATTTTACGTTAGGTGACTCAACCACGACCCCACCAGTGGTTGATGGTTACTATCAAGCGGCATCTGGTAAGACGGGATACGCTCTAAAAACAGCGTTGTTTAACATTATCAATAATCACTCCAGCCGAGGCTATTCTGCGGTCTGGACCTTGGTAAAAGATGCCGATATTGATCGTTATTACGAAAATGATGGCTCTATTCTCGATATGTATTCTGAAAAGCCATCTGCTAGCGATACAGTAAGCTTTACCAAAGTCACAGACCAATGTGGCCAATACAAAACGGAAGGGGATTGCTACAACCGTGAGCACTCTTTTCCGAAAAGCTGGTTTGGCGGTAAGGTTGAGCCGATGAACTCAGACGGTCATCACTTGTTTGCAACCGATGGTTATGTAAACGCGAAGCGCAGTAATTGGCCATTTGGTGAAGTGGGCACCGCGACCTACGTGTCTAGTAATGGCTCTAAACTTGGCCAAGCAAGTACTAGTCTGGGCTACTCCGGTACGGTGTTTGAGCCGATCGATGAGTTTAAAGGCGATTTTGCTCGTGCCTATTTCTACATGGCAACCCGCTATGAAAATATTGTAGGTAACTGGGAAGGCAATTCAAGCAATGCGGATGCTGTCCTTGATGGTTCAAGTTCAACGGTTTTTGAACCTTGGATGTTAAACATGCTTAAGCGTTGGCACAAAAATGATCCCGTTAGTGAAAAAGAACGAAACCGCAATCAACAAGTGTTTGATTTTCAGGGCAATCGTAATCCATTCATTGATCATCCTGAGTTTGTTGAACAGATTTGGGGAAACTAACACCTTTTTGATTTTGGTATCCACCATTTAGTGACGCCAACAAAACAAAGGGGAAGCGTGATGCTTCCCCTTTTTCATTACGGATGTTTTTAAATGAAACTAGTTTTTCGTTACCGTCACGATTGGCGCCGACTTGTCAGCCGCATTGAAGTGGAAGTTGTAGTTTCCTGCTTCTGCAATCGCAATTTTTAGGTTTGCGCTACCGCCACCGGCTTCCATCGTCAGCGCTTTACCAAGCTCAACACTGCCTTCACCACCGAAGTTGGTGTCTGCTGCCCAGTCTGCGCTCGCAACTTTCATCTCGTAGTTGCCCGCCGCTAGGGTAATGTCTAGCGAATAAACGTCATTTGCAACATAGCTGAACTTCGCTGTTGAGTCTTGTGCTGGAGCATCCCATGTAGTGATAGTGCCACGTAAGTAAAGTGCTGTTTCACCGAATGTTGGTGCATCTGCTGACTTGGTCACTGACACGACCGGTTTTTCTACGCTTTCATCTTGAACATGCAGCGCGTTCAGAGTGAAGTTGTACTTACCTGTTTCAGCAACAGACAGCTTACAGTTACCTTCTGAACCTAAGTCTAGTGAACCAGAAGCTATATTCGCAGCATCACAACCGATGTTTGGATTTGCCCAACCAGAGTCCGCGAATTTGAACTCGTGCTCACCTGCTTCAAGAACGCCAGTTACAGAGTACATGCCGTTGCCAATAAAGGTCATCGCCCAATCACTGCTATCAGACCACTCGTTCATCGTGCCTTTCACGTAAACAACGGTTTCGCCGTAAGGAGGAATGCTCGATACGTCTTTGTTATCCGTGTTTACTGGTAGGCCAGCACCTTGTGCGCCGTCTTGTGGCTGCACGAATACCGCTGTTGTCAGTGCTGGTACTGTGAACGTTTCATTGGTGAAGCTTGCACCTTTCACGATGTCATCCGCAGAGTTTTGTTGAACTTCATGTAACTCGAAACCAGTTGCGCCAGCAACTTTGAAAGACTTCTCAGTTGATGTTGAGTTCACAACGGCCACAACAGCATCGTAGTTCGAATCTAAATCGGCACCTGCTGATGTATCATCGTCGATAGACATCACAATCAAGCCTTCCACTTGGTCTTTCCCTACGTTGCGGAAGTCCACACGGTTCATCACTTCTTGCGCGGTATCTAGGCGGAACAGTTCGCTTGTGCTACGGATTTTTAGTAGCTCTAGGAATTGTTGCTTAGTCAGCTCGATGTCGGTTGAATCTGGTTTCGCCGTGCTGTCACCAACGATGGTTTTGATCAGCTCCCAGTTTGCACCGTCTTTGTCTTCACGTGGTAGACCAACGTTCCAGTTATTGTCGCTTCCGTCGAAGAATACACGGTTGAACCAGTCACCAGAATCGTACGAGTCGCGCTGCATGGATTTAGAGCGCAATAGCTCAGAACCCATGTGGATGAATGGAATGCCTTGACCAAGCATCACCGTTGATAGGGACACAGACTGCATACGTGCACGCTCGGCAGATGAAGTGCCTGTCGCAATCTTGTAGGCGTTGTTATCCCACAATGTTTGGTTGTCGTGCTTAGACACGTAAGAGATGTTCTCTGATGGCACTTTTGTGTAGCCTGCAGGCGCACCATTGTAATCAACGTTCTTACCCAGTTTGGTTTCGCCTTTGTAATCAAGAAGGATGTAATCAGCCAAGTTACCAGCCATACCTAGACGAACCAGATCTTGGTTGTGTAAACGACTATTCACCGACTCTGCGTCAGTTTTGGTTTCTTCGTTAGGATAAGCGGCGTTACCAAAGCCTTGGTTAAAGCGAAGTGGGTGCTTACCTTCAGAATCTACACCGCCATCAAACGGGCTTCCGCCACGAACTGCGTCACGCAGACGATCAGAGAAAGTACCGATTTCTGTCCCCGCCATGTTGACTTGTGTCGCCTGATCGAAGCGAGCGTTTTGCGCGACTTCACCAAAGTCCCAACCTTCGCCGTAGAACAAGGTATTCGGGTCAATTTCACGGACTTTTTCAAGTGCGTAAACCATCACATCTTTCGGCTGGTGGCCCATAAGGTCAAAACGGAAACCATCGACTTTATAGTCATCCGCCCATACCATCAATGAGTCAACCATTAGTTTACCCATCATCAAGTTCTCGGTTGCGGTGTTATCACAACAGGTTGAGTTTTCGACTCCGCCAGTGTTGACGTTTAGGCGGTGGTAGTACCCAGGGACAATCTTATCCAGTACTGATTTTTCGTTCACACCAGATGCATTTGTGTGGTTGTACACGACGTCCATGACCAGTTTCAGATCCATTTTATGCGTCGCTTGAACCATTTCGCGGAACTCAAGAATACGCTTAGACCCGTTAGGATCGGTCGCATAACTGCCTTCTGGCACGGTGTAGTGGTAAGGGTCGTAACCCCAGTTGAAGCTGTCTAGCATGCGAAGATCGTTCATCAACGCTTGTGCTTTGCCCGTTGTTGGGTCGTAGCTATTTAATACCTCTTCAATTACTTTGCCGTCATCTTCGGTCTCACAAATGGAGGCTTCTGGCTTGATGCCACAAAGTTTACCCACGGTGTCGGTGATATCGACTCGCTTGTCAGCGTCTTCATCCACGGTTGCAATATCAAACGCAGGCAGGATATGTAGCGTTGTTAGGCCAGCATCTTTTAAAGCTTGTAAGTGAGATACAGACTCACGCTCAGGTTCTGTAAGCGCCAGATATTTGCCATCAAGACTTGGTGTGCCTTTGCTGTCGTTAAAGCTGAAATCACGAATGTGTGACTCGTAAAGGACGTGGTCTTCGTCTTTTTTAACCGTTGGGCGTGCGTAGTTTTTCCAATCTTGAGGCATTAAGCTTGGATCATCTAAATCAACCACTTGCGAGTATCGTGAGTTCTTAGACAAGCTCATTGAATATGGGTCTGTTACCAAACGCGTTTCAACGACGCCAGTTGTTGGGTGGTATACCTTAACTTGGTAGCGATAGTATTTGTTGACAACGTTGCTTTGTGCCTCAGAAACCCAGATACCTGTTGCTGGGTCTTCCTTCATGGCAACGGTCGCTTCTTCTGCTAAGTTTTCATCGTAGATTATCAGAGCAACATCTTGGGCAGTTGGTGCCCATAGTTTGAAGGTTGCGGCACCGCCTTCCACAATCGCACCGAGTTCTTGACCGATCGCGTTACCTGCCTTGGAATCGGCAAACACCGCATCCAAAACGCCCGGTTTTTGCACTTCAGTTGCAGAAATGACGTCACCATTTGCGTTGTAAGCCACCATAACGATTTGTGACTTCAGGATCGTACGCAAGGTCGCGTCATCGACATCGATACCCGCAGCTTGAAGGCTAGCAAGGTGACGGAAGCGTGATTTTAGTCCATCAGATAACTCACCAGCTTTTGTCAGCTCAACCGCAGTACCGCCAGAGATTTGCTTGTCTTCATCCATTTTGATGTCATTGCTAAGGCTGTAGAACAGCTTCATGGAATCCGCACTGGTCGCCGCTTCCCATGCAATGGTGTTGGCGTCTAACCAATGGGCTTTTTGACCATCAATATCAACAGGGCGCTCTTCTATTGGCTCGTAGTAAAGTTCACTGCTGCCGTGGAAGCCAAACAAACCTTTCGATTCGCCGATTTTCGTCAACTCTACTTTTGAGTTTGCGCTGCCGAACGCTTTCTCATCACCTTTGTGCAGAATGAAGTTCATGCATTCGTGTGGGTCAGAGGCGTCTGGGTTTATTTTCAGTACGTAGTAAGCACCGTAGGTGTCGTTGATGCCATCGAATGGGTGTGGCGCAGACCAATCCGTTCCTGTTCCCGGAATGCCCATTGCGTCTAAATCTGTGCTGGTACAGCCCTCACCGTTCCATAGGTGCAAGCCCCAACCTTCGTAGTCGCTTGCTGTTGAAGCTGATGCTACATCACGTTTGTAATAAATGACGACTTCGTTCTCTCCCGCAGGGTATAAGCCTGAGCCAGGGTTCGTCGTATCTTCGTTCGTGCTATCACTACCACAACCGCTGATTACCGCGACGGAAATCAAAGGCAGTACGGTTTTGGCAATTGTTGATAATTTAAATGTCTTATTGTCCACGTTTACAAATCCATTGTTATTGAATTGATATTGAGCTGCGCGCTGCCTTCGCTGACTCAATCATCAAGAAGGTTTTGCACACGCTAGAAAGGCAGATGCCAAAAAAGGAAATGTTCAATTAGATGCTAATACACTGAATCATCAGCAAAATGTGAGAGCAGGCTGTTAAGTTTTTTACAGGTGCAAATTTTCTGTCACAGTCGATTTTGTTCACAAATTAAATAATAAAACAGGCGCATAGTGAGAGACTCTGCACATCATTAAAATGTAAATTTTTATGGGATGAGTAAGGGGGGATGATAGGGGGTGAGAATGTCTCAGCCCCAAAACCGTGATTAAGTTCTATAAAAATGAGGGCCATATTTTTCTTTTAAAAATAAGTTGCAGTGATGTTGAATAAAATACCGCCATTAAGTCTTCGCAAGCTTCAGATTTTCGCTAAGTGGTCGTTATATAATGAAGGTAGTCGGCGTTATGTCGGCGCGTAATCATAAGATTTCCCTGAAAGGGAGTTGAATTGGGCCCTGAAACCAAAAGAGGCTATTTATGAGTAGTATGGGCATTGCCATTGCGGCAACTGGCCTTTCACTCGTCCTGATATTTGTGTGGATGATCTCGTTGTCGATGCGGAAACAGAGACTCGAGGCAGAGAGGAAAGCTCGCGAAGCCGCTTATCGAAAGGCGATGCATAAAGCGCGAGAGCAAGAGCGTAAAGAGCGAGAGTTCAAAGCAGAAACCGGGCATATCCCCACCATTTTATTTCTAGCGAAAGAAGCCGAAAAGGACAACATTCGTCAAGCGCTGTATTGGTATGATAAAGCCGCTAAACTGGACAATGTGACGGGGATGTACGGCATTGTTCGCTTAAGTGAACGCATGCGCGAAGATGTGATTTTAAAAGAGCAGGCAAACTTCTGGCGTACCGCAATTGCGGGAATGGAAGGGGATACCGAAGCGAAATTTTCGACGGGCAAGGCCTTGGTCTTTGGTCGAGGAACTGAAAAAAATATCCCAAAAGGTAACCAACTGATTGAAACTGCCGCCGAAGAAGGCTGCATTGATGCCATGATTTATATGGGGGAATGGCAGCTTTCACCAGACAATAGTGCAGGACGCAGTGCAGATGCGCTTTACTGGTTTATGAAAGCGGCGGAAAAAGACAGTGCAGACGGCAAGATCCAAGTCGGCTTATGTTACCTAAATGGCATTGGTACAGAAAAAAGCATGGTTAAAGGTTGCTACTGGCTGGAACGGGCCGCGGAAGGTGGCAGTGCTAAAGCGATGTATCATGCTGGCGAAGCGTGGAAGGATAAAGGTAAAACGGGTAATGCAATTGCTTACGTTTGGCTGTTTCTTGCTGCCAATATGGGCTACCAACCTGCACGTACGTTGCGTGATGAAGTGGCAACCAATATTGGTGTTGATGTTGTCGTTGGATTGCAGTCCATAGCGAAGCCGTTGCAAAGAAAGCTGGCCTCAGGAATGGTGAGAAAGCACTCTATTATTCGAGCCCTTAACAAAGTGTACAAACGCGAAGCGTATTTTCCTGCGGAAGAGGAGCTCAATGCGGTGTTGAATGACGAGAGTAAAGAAGCCTCCGAGGCTTGGGAGGAGGCATCAACACTAGATTTTCAGCCTAACATGACAACGGTAACAGCAGAAGGTCAGGCAAGCACATCGCCCAACGAAAAAAAACTTTCTAAAGAGGCGCTCGATTTCACTCAAAACTTCCTTCAACCATAACCTATCTTATCCAGAAGCCTCAAGATTGAGGCTTTTCTTTTGCTCTTTTGCCAGTATCTCTATCAGTCACGACAACAGAATGTAAACTTACTTAAGCAGTCATTTTACTGATGTGCATACTATTTATGCGATTTTTCAACATATTTTTAGTACTTAACTAAGATGGGATCTGTTTACCTTAAAAAAGAGGTTTTTCCCTCTTTATTTACTTCCGCTATTGGGCTTAGATCAAGCCTTTTCAATTGATAGTAATAATGATTGAAGAGCAATACTTGATGCCCCGATTTATAGGTGAATAGTACTCATTACTTTATCTAATAATGTAAATTAAAAAATGTATTATAAATCTTAAATTGTTCTTTTATATTTAGGTGTCGATTATTGATTTTATGATTAATTAGGCGCAATATAACGTAAAAATAAAATAGCATAGTTAATATGCAGAATTACACTAGGAAGTAACTTTTTCATTACATGTTTCATAATAAATAGAGATGATTTTTTATCTCTGTTTTTATTTATATTAGAGATTTGTGTATGTTGAGAATCATTAGTGCAGATAAATTTATCTCTTCAAGGTTTATCTTAGAGTACAGTAAGGCTGAGTTCGCTTCTTTATTAGGTGTTTCCGTCGCTAAAATAAGTAATATTGAAAGTGGAAAATCTTCAATCCCCCCGGTGTATGATTACGCCATTAATTACTTGTTGAGTGAACATCCATTTAAAGATAGTGCTGTTGATGCTTTATGTTCTCATGAAACGTTAAACTTTGCTCGTCGTATTGACGTCAATACCAAAGTAAAACGCTTGTCCTGTAAGCGTTGCGATAGCCGTAGACTGCACGTTATGGCTGGCATGAGTGGCTTGTATTTTGTCGAGTGCATGGATTGTAAACACACTATGTACTCGTCAGGCATGTCTGTAAAACGTTATCAGCAATGGTCGAATGATGGAGTCAAACTAGATAGTCATTTATTTAATTGAATTGTGTTTCCTTTGCACCTAAAGTAAAAAGCCATCAATACATGTGTTGATGGCTTTTTTATTATGTGTTTAAATTTAGTTAAAATTAAAATATTTATCATTCCTAATAATATAGTCCTAATAATTATATAGTGATGGACATCTCAAAAAATTATTTTCTTGATATTTTATTTATAATAATAATGGTTGTGGTCACACAATTTTTAATTATTTTTCCTTTTAATTCTGGTTTCAATATCATTGGACTATCAATTGGAAAGTGATGAAGGTCGCGAAATTTTAATTCGAGGAAATAAGTCTTTTAAATGTGAAAATTTAATCACGAAATTTGTTTTTTGAATTTTAAATATCGTTTTCGTTTGTAATATCTGTACTTGTCAATTTTAAAGAACAAAACAGAGATATTCCAAATGAAAAATTTAATTATAGGTGTTAGTAATTACATGCCAGAAGACTTCAGTTTATTAGCTGAATCTTTAGATGAACAATTTAATCGTCATTTACAACCTTTAGAGCAAGTTGAATTAACCGACGTTGGTGCGGCTATTATTACTTCAGCAGACATTAAAGCAGGTCTGCATAAAATGATTTCCGAAACGGGTTACGGTATTCCAGTTTTCTTAGTAACGGATGAAAACCCAGTTTCGGCAGAAGATTACGTTTGGCTAACTGGCGTTATCGATTTAGAAAGACAATCTATTGAGTACTACTGTCGTCAAATCAACGAAGCAGTAACCAAGTACGAATGTCGTCTGCTTCCTCCTTTCTTCAAGCAATTAACGCACTATGTTGAGATGGGTAACTCAGCGTTTGACTGTCCGGGACACCAAGGTGGTCAGTTCTTCAAAAAACACCCAGCTGGTAAACAGTTCTACGATTTCTTCGGCGAAAACCTGTTCCGTAGTGACTTGTGTAATGCGGACGTGGATTTAGGTGACTTGCTGATCCACGAAGGTTCTGCACATCAAGCGCAGGCGCACGCTGCAAAAGTATTTAACGCAGACAAAACTTACTTCGTACTCAACGGTACTTCTGCTTCAAACAAAGTGGTGTGTAACGCGCTGGTAACTGAAGGTGATTTGGTACTGTTCGACCGTAACAACCACAAATCGAACCACCACGGTGCGTTAATCCAAGCGGGTGGTATGCCAGTTTACTTAGAAACGGCGCGTAACCCTTGGGGCTTTATCGGTGGTATGGATGAACACTGTTTCGATGAAGAATACATTCGTGCTCAAATCGCGAAAGTGGACCCAGAACGTGCACGCGATGAACGTCCTTTCCGTCTTGCTATTATCCAACTTGGTACTTATGACGGTACTATCTACAACGCTCGCTACGTAATGGATAAGATAGGTCACCTTTGTGACTACATCCTGTTTGACTCTGCATGGGTTGGTTACGAGCAGTTCATCCCGATGATGAAAGACTGTTCACCACTGCTGCTGGATTTGAAACCAGAAGACGCAGGTGTGATCGTGACTCAGTCTGTTCACAAACAACAAGCTGGCTTCTCTCAAACATCGCAAATCCACAAAAAAGACCGCCATATCAAAGGTCAAGCTCGTTACTGTAACCACAAACGCTTTAACAACGCGTTTATGATGCACGCATCGACTTCACCATTCTACGCACTGTTCTCTGCGCTTGATGTGAACGCGAAGATCCACGACGGCGAAGCAGGTCTGCGTTTATGGCGCGATGCGGTTAAGACTGGTATCGAAGCGCGTAAAGAAATCCTTAAGAGTTGTGAATTGATTCGTCCGTTCATTCCAGACGAAGTCGAAGGTCAACCTTGGGGCAGCTACGACACTGATGTGATCGCAACGAATAAGAAATTCTTCATGTTTGAGCCAAACGCAAGCTGGCACAAATTTGAAGGTTACGGTGAAGGTCAATACTTCGTTGACCCATGTAAATTGTTGCTAACTACTGCGGGTATTGCAGAAGACGGCAGCTACGCAGATTTCGGTATTCCTGCAACGCTATTGGCGAACTTCCTTCGTGAAAACGGCATCATCCCTGAGAAGTGTGACTTGAACTCTATCTTGTTCCTACTCACTCCTGCGGAAGATATGGGTAAGATCCGTCACCTTGTGGCTCAAATTAACCGATTCGAAAAATTCATCCGTGATGATGCGCCTCTAAGTATCGTACTTCCAAGCGTCTACGAAGCGAATAAAGAACGCTACCGTGGCTACACCATCCGTCAGCTATGTCAGGAAATGCATGACATGTACAAAGAGCTGAACGTGAAACAGCTACAAAAAGCGATGTTCCGCAGCGAGTACTTCCCACAAATGGTTCACAAACCAGACGTGGCAACACGCAAATACTTCCGTGGTGAATGCGATTACCTACCACTTAAAGAGGCCGTTGGTCGCGTAGCCGCTGAGGGTGCACTTCCTTACCCTCCAGGCATCATCTGTGTGATCACTGGTGAAATCTGGACCCCACACGTGGTGGATTACTTCCTATCTCTAGAAGAAGGCATCAACCGCTTCCCAGGCTTCGCGCCAGAAATTCAAGGTGTGTACCTTGAAGATGTTAACGGTCGCACTACCGCACATTGTTATGTCCTAAAAGATTAATCTACCCGTTCGCACCACGCTCCGGCGTCGGTGCGAACCGCTTATTCGTGGAGAATAATTTATGAGTACTGAAACTAAAAAAATGTCGGTGGTGCAGTTAACCATTCTGACATTCATCAACATGGCCGGCTCCGGCATCATCATGCTGCCAAGTAAACTGGCGCAAGTGGGCACCATTTCTGTGTTGTCTTGGCTGATCACGGCGGCGGGCTCTTTGGCGTTGGCCTATGTGTTTGCAAAATGTGGTCGCTTTAGTAAACGTGACGGCGGTATGAACGGTTACGCGTCTTATGCATTCGGTAAATCGGGTGCATTTATGGCGGGCTGGACTTACGGTTTGTCGCTCCTTATTGCGAACATTGCGATCGCGATTACTTGTGTGGGTTACGGCTCCGCATTCTTTGAAGTGACCCTATCTCCGGTCGAAACCTGTTTGTACACCATCGCCATTCTTTGGATTTGTACTTTCGCTAACTTCGGTGGCGCGAAAATCACAGGTCAAATTGGTACATTCACCGTGTGGGGCGTAATCCTACCAGTATGTTCATTGGGTATTGTTGGTTGGTTCTGGTTTAACCCAACCATGTACATTGAAGCTTGGAACCCACACAGCTTGCCATTTGGTGAAGCGGTGAGTGCTTCTATTGCGATGACTCTATGGGCATTCCTTGGTCTTGAATCAGCTTGTGCGAACTCTGAAGCGGTAGAAAACCCAGAGAAGAACGTACCAATCGCAGTACTGGGCGGTACACTAATCGCGGCTGTGGTTTACATTGTATCGACAAACATCTGTTCTGGTATCGTTGCAAACTCTGAGCTTGCTGCATCTACAGCGCCATTCTCAACTGTATGGACAGTGATGTTAGGTTCAGCCGCTGGTAAAGTGGTTGCGGGTATGGCGGTATTGGCTTGTGCAGGCTCTCTATTGGGTTGGCAATTCACTATCGCGTCAGTGTTCAAATCGTCTTCTGATGCTGGCTTCTTCCCTAAATTGTTCTCTCAAGTGGACAAACGTGGTACGCCAATCAAAGGTATGATCGCGATTACTATTATCCAATCTGTATTGTCTCTAATGACGATCTCTCCAACGCTGAACGAGCAGTTCGAAGCGCTGGTTAACCTAGCGGTAGTAACAAACGTTATTCCTTACATTCTATGTATGGGCGCAATCTTCATCATGCAGCAAGTGGCACACGTGCCGGAGCGCGAGATGAAAACCACCAACGTTATCGCTCTGATTGGCTCTCTGTACAGCTTCTACGCGCTTTACGGCTCCGGCTACGAAGCGATGATGTGGGGCTCTATCGTAACCTTCCTAGGCTGGAGTGCTTACGGTCTGATTGCTGCGAAGCATGAGCCTTTAGCAAATTAAAAAATAATACTGAAAGAGCCTTCCCAAACGCGGTGTGGAAGGCTCTTTGTTTTTAGGCATTTACGCCAAATCCAAGTCAGCTCAATGTATTTGAGACTAGACATCCAATGACGTGAAAACTCATTTTCGACATTTGGAGGACGAAAGATGATAAGTCAACCTGTTAAAATCGGTGACGATACCGCCGTAGTCATTCCAAGCGCAATCCTGGCTCAGCTCGGGATAAGGGAAGGAGATACCCTAGAAATCGCACTGAATAAAGACAAAATGGAAATTAAGAAGATGGTGTTGAAAACCAGCACTCCAACTTACTCTGAAGATATTGAGGAGAATTGAGTTAGAGAATCTTGGTTTGTCGGATACACTACTGGTTTCGCAAAACTGGCGCTTGCCGCTGTCTTTGAACTATCGATAACAACAATAAGAGGTAAGGTACTATGCAAGGTATCCTCTCTATACAATCTCATGTTTCTTTTGGTCATGCTGGTAACAGCAGTGCCGTTTTCCCAATGCAACGCATGGGTTTCGAAGTATGGCCGATTCATACCGTTCAATTTTCTAACCACACTCAGTATCAAGAAGGCTGGACTGGGCGAGCGTTTGCGGCTGAAGACATCAGCGAGTTAGTTCGTGGTCTTGGAAACATCGGTGCATTGGAAAAATGCCAAGCGGTGTTGACCGGCTACCAAGGCAGCGCAGAGCAGTGCCTTGCTGTTGAAGATACCGTGACGAAAGTGAAGCAAGCGAATCCGAACGCACTTTATGTTTGCGACCCTGTGATGGGCGCGCCAGACAAAGGCTGCATTGTGGCTCCGGGTATTGCTGAAAATCTTTTGACTCGTTTGATGCCAATGGCGGACGTGATCGTTCCGAACCAATTCGAGCTAAGTCAATTTGCTGAGATGGAAATCCACTCACTAGACGATGCGATCACCGCATGCCAACGTGCGCTAGCGAAAGGTCCAAAAGTTGTGCTAGTTAAGCACCTTTACTGCCTAGAAAATGGCAGCTTCAACATGCTATTGGCTACGCAAGAAGGCATTTACCTTGCGAAGCGTCCTCAATTTGAGTTTGCTAAACAACCTGTTGGCGTGGGCGATCTTATTTCAGCTATCTTTACCGCGGGACTCTTAAAAGGCTGGTCTCCTAAACAAGCTTTCCAACATTGTCACGACGCGTGTTACGGGGTGTTGAGTGCAACGTACCATGCGGGTGAGTGGGAACTGCAAACTATTGCTGCGCAGCAAGAGTTTGTTGAACCAAGCAAACACTTCCTGATTGAAGAAGTGGCTTTGGTCACCGCGTAATTGAGCGCAATTAAACAAAAAAGGGGAGCCATCATCGGCTCCCCTTTCTATTTGTTCTGTCAGTCTTACTGAGCTTTTTGCTGCTCTGATTTACAAACTGCTGCCGTAAAGACAACGTCTGTTGAGCTGTTTAGCGCAGTTTCTGCAGAGTCTTGAATCACACCGATAATGAAGCCAACCGCTACAACCTGCATTGCTACGTCGTTTGAGATACCAAACAGGCCACACGCAAGTGGGATAAGTAGTAGAGAGCCACCTGCAACACCTGATGCGCCACATGCAGAAACCGCAGCCACAATACTGAGCAGTAGCGCAGTCAGTAGATCAACTTCGATACCCATAGTGTGCACAGCTGCAAGCGTTAGTGTTGTGATAGTGATTGCAGCACCAGCCATGTTGATGGTCGCACCTAGAGGAATAGATACTGAGTATGTATCCTCGTCCAGTTTTAGCTTCTCACATAGTGCCATGTTTACTGGAATATTCGCTGCACTTGAACGAGTGAAGAACGCTGTTACACCACTTTCACGTAGACAACGGAATACAAGTGGGTAAGGGTTTTGTTTGGTTTTAACGAACACGATCGCCGGGTTTACAACGAGTGCGATGATCATCATTGCGCCAAGAAGAACCGCCAGAAGGTGTGCGTAGCTTGCTAGCGCGCTAAAGCCTGTTGTCGCAAACGTTGAAGCAACCAAGCCAAAGATACCAAATGGTGCAAGACGAATGATAAAGCGCACAATGTGAGACACGCTGTGGCTTAGATCTTCAAATACGGCCTTCGTTGTTGCCGATGCGTGGTGTAGTGCAAGACCCAGACCCACACCCCAAGCAAGAATGCCGATGTAGTTTGCTTCTACTAGTGCATTTACTGGGTTGTCGACCAGTTTAAACAACAATGTGCGTAGAATTTCAGCAATACCTTGAGGAGGCGTTGCACCTTCAGCGCCGGTGACAAGCGTTAAATTGGTCGGGAAAAGGAAGCTTAGAACCACTGCTGATAGCGCCGCGAAGAATGTACCCATCAGGTACAGTACAACGATTGGGCGCATGTAAGTGTGTTGGTTTTTCTTTTGGTTTGCAATTGAAGCGGCAACCAAAATAAACACAAGAATTGGCGCGATCGCTTTAAGCGCACCGACAAAAAGGCTACCAATTAATCCCGCGCTTTCGGCATGGCTTGGAGAAATTGTCGCGAGCAAAATACCAAAGACGATACCGACAAGGATCTGGACGACGAGGTTACCACGAGCATATCGGGCAACGAGGCTGTTGTGTTGCATACATCATTCCTGCAATTTTATGCCAGAGTGGCAGGGCAATAGTCCATCATTACACGGCGATAATGCCCTTATATTACAAGGGGTGAGCATTGCTTCTGGTCACTAAGACACATGATTATCAATTATCCTGTTTTTATAAATTCAGCCATTATCTTGCTGAATATCACATATCTTAGCTTGGTAATATTTTGTGTCTAGTTTTAGTTTGTTTTTGGATTAAATGTTTGCTCAATGTTATTTAAATAAGATTTTTATGTTGAAAATTATCATTAGTTATGAGTAATGGTTTTTAATAAAGTTGTTAAAAAGGAGACTTTCGTCTCCTTTGATTTTATTGACAACTCAAACGCAACAAATTAATAACTTTGTTGGCGCCTGCGCTTATCACTCATGGCATTGCGAGCAAGTTTACCGAATTGTCGACTTTGAGCTCGTTGCTCTGCCAAGGTCGCGCCGTTAAAGGCTTGTTCTCGCAATAGTTTTTGATAGTTATTGAAACGACGAACCTCCAGTTTGCCATTTGCAATCGCAGTTTGAACTGCGCAGCCTGGCTCAGTTTGGTGCTTACAATTGCCAAAGCGACAACGCTGAGCGAGCGCCTCAATGTCAGAAAATGCCTCACTGACCCCCGATTCACAATCTGCTAGTTGAAGCTCGCGCATTCCCGGAGTATCAATCAAGATGCCGCCATCAGGTAATAGATGGATAGAGCGCGATGTAGTTGTATGTCGCCCTTTGCTATCGTCTTCACGAATATGCCCAGTTGCCTGTTCTTGTTGCCCGAGTAATGCATTAACAAGAGTTGATTTGCCAACGCCTGAAGAACCGATAAAAGCGAGGGTTTGTCCTTCTTTGCACCAGGTCATGAGTTTAGAAGCACTCTCTATTTCTAAGCCGTTGACTGTCTCTATAGCTAATAGAGGGTCGAGCTTCTGTACTTGGCTTTTTAGTTCATCAGTATTGTCACACAAATCGGCTTTGGAAAGCACGATGACGGGTTCGACTTCGGCTTCATGAGCCAAGGCAAGATAGCGTTCAATACGACTTAAATTGAAGTCGTCGTTAAGGGAACAGACGATAAACACTGTATCCACATTGGCTGCGATAAGTTGCTCTGCCACTTTGCTGCCAGCGGCTTTGCGGCTAAAGAGGCTCAAGCGATCCAGTAAGCGAACAAATTGCTGATCTTCATTTAAGATTACCCAGTCTCCGACGGTCATATTGGGTAAAGAATGGTGGGCATTAAGATGAACTTGCCCAGTTTCTGTTGCCAATAAATAACCACTTCGGTGATGCGCAATTACACGAGCAAAGATAGTGTTGTCGTAATCGTCTAATGTCAGTTGTTGCTGAAAAAATGGTTTCCAACCCAATTGTTTTAGAGGGTTTGAAGTTGAAACTAATGTGTCACAAAAAGTATGTGTTTGATTCATTATTGAATTATCCCAGACGCAACAAAGCGCCTTAATACAAATCGCATTAGGGTCTAATTCGGATAGAGTTGACCCCGGTGAAGACCGGGCAGAGAAGGGGAGTTGTGGCTATGCCACAGAGTTGGTGCTGTTAGGGTTACCCTTGCGATGCCCAGTTAGTGTTATTCAATACAATCATCTTGTGTCCTCTTCGTTGGTTAATAAATAAGTGAGTTAATTAAGCCAAAAGAGTATAGCCGCCCTTTTTTAAAGAGGGTAGCTATACTGCAAAAATATTAACTTTGTTTTGTGATGCGCTCTTCCATAATCTGCGAATACGTGTTGGCTTTTAAGCCGTATATGATTTGGACATGACGATCATCCAATATCACGACTCCATGCGCGCCATGATTTTTGAGTGTGTTCTTATCGATGACGGACGTCGCTCTGAGGGTAAGACGTAGCCGAGTCGCACATGCACCAGTTTCTAGCAGGTTCTCTATGCCCCCAATGGCGTCAATGATCGTATCGACGTCTTGTTCGACATTGGGGTTGGTATGAGTTAGGAAATTGAAAAATTGCTTCAGCACTGACTTAACCGTCATTTGAAGAGCCTTCGGTCGTTAGTTTTGAAATGGCTTCAACAATCGGTGCCGGCGAGAGCGTATGCGGTACTTTAGTGATTAACGTGCCATCCGGCTTCAAGAAGTAAAAGTAAGAGCTATGATCCAGCGTGTACTTTAGTTCCGAGCCTTCCAATTCTGTCTTGCGGAAAATGACACCATAGTTGTGTGCCAAAGGTGTCGTTACATCAAGTGGTGCCGATAGGCCTTCAATCATTGGATGGAAGTAATGGGCATATTTTGCTGATGCATCGGCCTCATCACGCTCTGGGTCTAAAGAAATGAACATCGGGCGTAGTTGTGCTTTTTGCGCGTCGTCAATTTGATTCAGTGCTCCTGCCAGCATTGCAAGAGAAGTTGGGCAAACGTCTGGGCAGCGAGTAAAGCCAAAATAGACGACTCGGATGCGAGGGTCATTCACATCGAAGATATTGACGGCTTGGTTATTTTCCCCAAACAATACCGTTTGTTGAGAGGTGGAACTGTCCACTTGCTCTGGCTTCGTGCTCTGATTATCTAAATAGCTCTTTACGCCAAACCCGAGTGCGAAAGCAGCTACGAGAAATAGGGACCAATTGCGGCTCATAACGATTCCTTATCTTTGCATTTTTATAGCAGGGTAAACGGTATTCTCTCCATCACTGAGTTCACCAACCCAAGTCATTGCATCCTCCGTGCAAACCGGGAGAATGATGTCACCTTGATATTGGCCAGGAGCGATTTGCTTCAGCAAAAACTTAGGCTCACCCATCTCCATTTCTCTTCCTGAAAGACTTAGGATGAGTTGCTTAGCATCGCTTGTATGCCACTCAACATTTAGAGTGGTAGGAACCAAGGGTTGAGCAGTTTCTGAGTTTAGCGTCATCGTAACATTTTCTTGGACGCAAGAGGTTGTAGAGAGAAAGCAGTATTCATCTATTGACTTGCTTTGAGTGGAAGAACAAAAGCTTTTTATTAGAGTCGGGGCATAAAATCCCGCAACTAATGCGGCTGAAATAGCGGCGATTTGTAACAGTTTCATTAAGGTTCAGCATTTATCACTTAACATTACGAGCATCGTAGCACAGATGCGCCGCTCGCCAACTCGTGACCTCGGTAAATTGTGCGTTATACCTCGGTGACCAGCTTCTTAGTAACGCGACGGACTTTATTGCATCAAATACAGCAGAGTTTTCAATTGAGATGTTTTGCCCTTAGCCAATAGATAAAAACGGAGCCAATTGGCTCCGTTTTTATTTGGTTCAGTATGTGTTTGATACCAAAGTTATTTATCTGAATCTGCGAATTTCTCTAGACCCAAAACCAGAGCAATGGCTGCAAGCATCATTACGACAGCAAGTACTAACTGAGAAGGTTGTGATGTCACGTGTTCAAATTCAAATGGTGATAGGTTGTGCTGTAGCAATGGCACTTGTTCGCCCTTCGAATTGGTGCGCCAAGTGATGGTTTCTTTCCATGGCCAAATCTTTGGCAACGTACCAATCATTAATCCAGTCAAAAACATCAGGGTGAAATCACGGAACTTGCGTAGTAACCACGACAATAAGTGAGAGAAGGACAGTAAACCGATCACGCAGCCAGACAAAAATAGCGCTAATGTATCGACTTGAAAACCTTTCACTGCGGCTAATACAGGAGCATACATGCCAATCAGCAGCAAAATAAAACTGCCAGAGATACCCGGCAAGATCATCGCACAAATCGCGATAGCTCCAGCGAATAAGGTGTTAATGGCCGTTGGTTCCATGTGTAAAGGTTTGAGCACAGTAATACTATAAGCAAACCCGACACCAACGAGCAGAATGACAAAGCGGACAAGATCGCGTTGCTCAACCTGACGAATAATGTGATACACAGAGACCAAAATCAGGCCAAAGAAAAATGACCAAAGTGGGATCGGGTGTGTGTCAAGAAGCCAAGTAATCAACTTTGCTAGCGTTGCAATACTGGTGAAAATGCCGGCAAACAGAGCGATAAGGAAGAATCCGTTGATGTGATTAAACGCGGCTTTAACCCCTTCTTTTCGCCAGATAGAGAAAAGTGAGGGGTTAATGCGTCGAATGCTTTCAAGCAGCGTATCGTAAATACCAGTGATAAACGCGATGGTGCCGCCAGATACACCAGGTACAACATCTGCTGCACCCATGGCGATTCCCTTGAAGAAAGTAATTAAGTAGTTCATTGCTCTAATGCTAAGTCGTTTCGATGGCAGAGAGTATACAAACATTGCGATGAAAAAAGTATGAAATAGTGCTGTAACTACTTGGTTTTATATCCAATCTATTGCCTATCTTTATTACCCGCCAAAAGACAATGCCGCCGTAACGAGCTTTTAATGCTTGGTTTACATTTTTGAGATGATTAACTCTACTATCAATTATCAATCTTGGTTGCATTATGCAATTGCAATTTGCATTATCAAATTGCATTTTGATAATTTGCGCGTGAATAAATCCAGCTTATATGAGATCTTGTGCCCAAAAATAAGTCTTTGCATTTTGGCATGATTAATGCATAATACTGCTCGACCCTTCTTAAGCCGAGGGTCACCTAGCCAACTGACGTTGTTAGTGAATACAATTTGTTCACACTAAATATAAGCCAATCGCGATTATTGCGGTTGGCTATTTTTTTATATGAACAACGTTACTTACGTGCTTTGCAAATTGCACTTCTCTTCCTGTCAGTCATAAAAAAGGGCTGACGTGTTACGCCAACCCTTGTGTTTTACTTTACGTTTTAACCCGTTTATCTAGCAGTTCAGTATCCCATTAACTGTAGCAAATTTTCAGCTGTCACAATGGCTTCTTTACGATTAGCAATATTAAGCTTTTGGTACAGGTTGCGAATGTGGGTTTTAATTGTCGTACCTGCCACATCCAGCTCTTGTGCGATTTGCTCGTTACTAAAGCCTGAATAAATCAGTCCCAGAACCTGCCATTCGCGTTGTGTTAATGGGCTGGTACGTACTAGCTCTGGCACATTAGGGTGATTCACCAACTTTTCAATAAAGTCTTCATCAAAGTGAATCGACCGGCTACGTTGATTCGATGAAATGTCCTTCATTAACTGTTGAGCACGGTGACGCTCAAGATCGCCCAGTTCATGGCGGAGGCTCAACTTCTCCAGCAGACCGCCAATGGTTGCACCATCAATCAGGAAGTTTCCGACCATGCCAGTTTGGTTCGTCATTACTAATGCTTCTTTTAACAGAGCCTTGGCTTGCTCCTCATCTTTTTGGCGAGCAGAAAGGACCGCTTCAACCACTAAGTTGCGATTAGTATCTGTGATTAGGTTAGTGCGACGAGCTTCACCTTGGAGGAAATCTAACGCAGCACGAGCGTCGGTATATTGGCCTAAGTTAATGTGGGCGCGGGCAATGTTACGCCATTGCAATTGAGAAAAGTGGTTGCATGCCGATTCAGGACGAACCGCAGTGTTGAGCCATTCTTGCATTGCATCGGTATTCCCGCGCGCTTGCCAAAATAGAATCAACGATAGTGAAGCGTTTGCAGTCCAATCTACATGGTAAGTCGACTGTTTCATCAAGTGTTGGATGTGCTCAATGAATTTACCGGCTTTGTCTAATTCACCGCGTCCAATCGCAATACGCGCCAACATCGAATAGCTATGTAAGTGCTTGCTTGGTGAATGGTTTTCGAGAATTTGCAGACCTTTGTACGCGCATTCTTCCGCTTCATCAAGTCGGTTCCAGCACCAAAGTACTTGCGCGCGAATACGCAGCAAAAATTCATGAAGAGGAACATGCTGAAGCTGCTGATCTTCAATCAGACGAAATGCGGAATCTTGTAGTTCAAAGGCAGCTTGCACGTAACCTTGTGCAATTAAAATCTCGCTTTGCTGCAATATTGCCCATAACGCTTGGTGATATACCTGATACTGACGAGCTAGCTTTTCAGTTTGTTGCATCATCGGCAAAGCACGGTCTAGTTTACCTAGCACGTGGTTAACTTCACCAACAACCGAAGTCGCCACAATTCGGCTACGGTAAATTGTGTTATCAAGTTGGCTAAGCGCTAGCTCCGCTAATTCGAGAGCTTTTTCTGGTTGGTTACTGTTGATAGCCACTTGAGCAAGCAACGCGTTTGCTTGACCTTGATAATGAATATCTAACGCAATGTTACGCTTTTTGTGTTCCTCTTCCGCTTCTTCAAGCAGGTGGCCCACTTGGTTATAACGATGCTGACTTTGAGCCAACCATGCTCGGAGCATCGTAAGTTTTGGGTGGCTGAACAACAGATCATCGTCCAACTTGTTAATTGAGCTTTCCAGTGTGCTGAGTTCGCCTTGGTTAAACATCTTCCAGCCGAATTCGTTTAGGATCTCTACCACTAAGTCCTTATCATTCGATTTTTGTGCATGATGAATCGCTTGGTGTGGTGCTTTTTGCTGTAACCAAGCGATAGCAGCATTGCGGTGGAGATCTTTTTCTTGCTGAGGAATACGAGCTTGGCGCTCATGAGACAAAAACTCGCCAAATAAGTTATGGAATCGGAACCAGTTCTGTTCCCCTTCGAGTGGGTAAATGAATAAGCCGTAACGGTTAAGCGATTCAATCATTCCCAGTGCATCTTCGCGTTGGGTAAGGGCAAACACTAGCTCATCATTGAAGTGGTCAAGCACGGATACTTGCATTAAAAAGTGACGAGTTTCGTGATCGAGTAGGTCAAACACTTCTTCGACCAAGTAATCCCACAAGTGCGCGTGATTGAACTGCGATACCGACTCTACAGTTTGTGCCAATGTGCGGTTTTGATGTTGGGCTTGTAATGCGATCAACTGCATCGCCGATGGCCAACCTTCAACATAGGTTCTTAGGCTGTTCGCCATGTCTTCATCAATACCATCGGCGATACGCTGGTTAAAGAAGCGAGTGGTTTCTTCGGTATCAAACGCCAACATCTCGTTGCCGATTTCGATCATTAAATCACGAACACGTAAGTTTGCAGTGCCCAGAGGCGGCGCTGCACGACTGGTTACCACAACGGTGAGGTTGTCTGGCATGTGCTTTAAGAAGAAACGCATGGATTCATGGATTTCATCATTCGTGATTAAATGGTAGTCATCAAGCACCACGTAGCATTCTTGATGAAAGTCAGCCATTTCAGCGAATACTTCGCTAAATAGGGAGCGTAAAGACGAGATCTGACGTTTTTCCGCCAGTTTTTGTGCGTTAGCGCAACTGAAGTTGGTGGCTTTGTTTAATGCTTGAAGCAGATAGTTTACAAAGCGAAAGCCGTCGTTATCGCTGTCATCAATGCTGTACCAACCGACGTTTGGCTTATCGGATAGCCACTGCGCTGCCATTGTTGTTTTTCCGTAACCTGCTGGGGATCGGAATAAAACCAATTTGTAGTAAGGCGCTTGCTGTAGTAAGTCCAACACTCGTGGGCGCACGATGGCATTGTGCAGGCGTCCTGGTCGAGTAAGCTTAGATGGAATCCACATTAGTAGTTATGTCCTTATTTATGTATACCCAAATGACAGCAACGTGATCATTCTAGTAAAGCCCCCTTGAAAGCCGTCTTACTGAATGATGTCATCAGCATCAAAAACACTGTTTGAATGCCGGATAATGTCGCTACTGTTGGGGCTTGCGTCCGTCTGAAAAACCATTCCATACGGTCACTTAGATATAAAAGCTAGCGAAAACTAGAAATAACTCACATCGCCTAATTCTAGTTTGTATAAAAAGCGTACAATCCTGTGAGCTGAGAGGGATGTTACGACATCAGAAATGTTCGTTACTTTGATCCACTTCCTAATTCTCAAGGGTTGATGGATTTACCATCAACTACGCCCTTTATTTGTGATTGTCGTCACTTAAATGTCGTTTGTTTCGTTAGCGTTAAGATCGCGTTGCACATAGATTACGAAAAGTTCTTCTACGCTGACCGAGTTAATGTGACCGATATTACAATTTTCACATCATCAGATGAGTGGACTATAAAAAGCGTCATGAACGGGTTTTAACCTTTCTCACATTCCATTGTGATCAAAATCACTAAGAACTGGTGCAAAGTTCACTTTGTTGAGATTTGGATCACTAACCTAGCAATGGTACCCCCTCTACGCCCTCAGCCCTCCTCCTTCAAAGGATGAGAATTAGGAGGATGTTTATTCACAGAGGTAAATGCACGATGTATGGCAGATGAATTACCAAAAGACGTGAGAATTTCGTAATGAAACCTACTCAACAAAAACAATTTGACAAGAAGTCGTTCCAAGAAAGCGTAAAGAAACACTTATCTGTAACTTACGCTCATACGATTGAAAACGCAGACAGCCGCGCATGGTACCTAGCAATGGGGCATGCTCTGGCTGAATTTACTACTCTAGATTTGCTTGCGACAGAAGAAGATCCACGCATCAAAAGTGCGAAGAGCGTTAACTACCTTTCGCTAGAATTCCTTATCGGTCGTTTGACTGGTAACAACCTAATCAGCATGGGTCTGTACGAACAAGTAACAGAAGCAATGGCTGAACTAGGTTACAACCTAACTGATCTGCTAGAAGAAGAGCGCGACCCATCATTGGGTAATGGTGGCCTTGGTCGTCTGGCTGCGTGTTTCATGGATTCATGTGCGGCACAAGAATTCCCAACTGTCGGCTATGGTTTACATTACGAATACGGTCTATTTAAACAGTCATTCAAAGATGGTCGCCAGCAAGAAGCACCTGACGCATGGCGCGGTGTAGAAGGCTACCCTTGGGAAATTGCGCGTCCAGAACTTGCGCAAGAGATCGGTTTCTACGGTCACGTTGAAGTGATTAACGAGAACGGTAAAGAGGTTCGCAAATGGGTACCAGGCATGACAGTAAGAGCAATGCCTTGGGATCTTCCAATTGTGGGTTACGAATCAGACACGGTTTACCCGCTACGTCTTTGGGAATGTCAGGCGATTGCACCATTCTCACTAGCAAGCTTTAACAATGGTGATTACTTTGAAGCTCAGCACGCACTGATCGACGCAGGTAACATCACTAAAGTGCTTTACCCGAACGACAACCACGAGAAAGGTAAAACACTGCGTCTAATGCAGCAGTACTTCCACTCAGCAGCGTCTGTACGTGACATCCTACGTCGCCACGAAGCTGCGGGCTACTCGCTAGCGGATCTACCTAAGCAAGAGACTATCCAGCTTAACGATACACACCCAACGATTGCGATTCCTGAACTAATGCGCATCCTGATGGATGAAAAAGGTTTAGCTTGGGAAGCGGCTTGGGAAATCAGCTCTAAGACATTTGCGTACACCAACCACACGCTACTTCCAGAAGCACTAGAGACATGGCCAGAGTCGCTAATCCAGCACCTGCT
The DNA here is from genome assembly GCF_033340395.1 of Vibrio sp. 1159. Lineage (NCBI taxonomy): Bacteria > Pseudomonadati > Pseudomonadota > Gammaproteobacteria > Vibrionales > Vibrionaceae > Vibrio > Vibrio sp. 1159. The sequence goes on from NZ_JAWOWL010000024.1 coordinate 64,842, forward strand.
ACCACGTCATATGGAGATCATTTACGAGATCAACCACCGCTTCCTACAAGACGTACGTGCAATGTGGCCGGGTGATGTCGCGAAACAACAGAAGCTTTCTATCATCGAAGAAGGTTTCCACCGCATGGTTCGCATGGCAAACCTATGTGTAATCGGCTCTTACGCAGTAAACGGTGTAGCAGCACTTCACTCTGAATTGGTTAAGAAAGACCTATTCCCAGAGTTCCACGAAATGTACCCGACACGTCTACACAACGTAACGAACGGTATTACGCCACGTCGCTGGTTGAAGTTCTGTAACCCAGGTCTGTCTCAGCTTATCACTGAGAAAGTCGGCCCAGAATGGCCAGCGAAACTAGAGCAACTTGAAGGTATTGCGAAGTACGCTACTGACGCGACATTCCAAAAAGAATTCATGGCAGTGAAGAAAGAGAACAAAGAACGCCTAGCAACTTGGGTGAAAGAGAACATGGGTATCGAGCTCGATACTAATGCAATCTTCGATGTTCAAATCAAGCGTCTGCACGAGTACAAACGTCAGCATCTAGACTTGCTACACGTACTGTCTCTGTACCACCGTATTCTTAATGAACCAGGTTTTGAGTGTACGCCACGCGTTGTGTTCTTCGCAGCAAAAGCAGCACCGGGTTACCACCTAGCGAAAGAAATCATCTTCGCAATCAACAAGATTGCAGACAAGGTGAACAACGATCCTCGCATCGGTAACAAGCTGAAAGTGGTATTCATCCCTGACTACCGCGTGAGCATGGCTGAAATCATTATCCCTGCGGCTGACGTTTCTCAACAAATCTCGCTAGCGGGTAAAGAAGCATCAGGTACAGGTAACATGAAGATGGCGCTAAACGGTGCGCTAACTATCGGTACAATGGATGGTGCAAACGTTGAGATTCGTGAGGAAGTAGGCGATGAGAACATCTACATCTTCGGTCTAGATGTTGAAGGTGTGAAAGCGCTGAAAGCTCAAGGTTACAACCCATTTGATTACTACAATGCGGATCACTTACTCAAAGCGTCAATGGACTTGCTATTGGGTGAAGAGTTCACACCAGGCCAACCAGGCTTACTGCGTGCCACATACGACAGCCTACTAGACGGTGGTGACCCATACTTATGTCTCGCGGATTTCGCCTCTTACGTGAAAGCACACGAAGACATGAGCGAACAATATAAAGATCAAGCTGGCTGGGCGAAGAAGGCCATTCTTAATACCGCCCTTGTTGGCAAGTTCACGTCAGACCGCTCAATCCGCGACTACGTGAACAATATCTGGAAACTTGAAGCGGTGAAACGCTAATAGAACCTAGTTAAGACCAAGGTAGCCAAGCGCTACCTTTGGTCATTTTCCAAAAGAAGTTATTGATAACAATAAAACCCTACATGGAAGGTGTTGGTATTACCTTCGGAGAAAGCGATGAAAGAACAAACAGCATTAAAGAAAGTCGCGGAAATGGCGAGATTGGCTGATAGCTATGTCAGTGCTTGGGGAGATGAGGCTAAAGTGTCTGAGGAGACGCTACGCCGCTTGCTCGCTTCGCTTGGCTACGATACTAGCAGTGATGAAAAACTACTGGCTTCTGCTGAAAAGAAACATAAAAAAGACGTACTAGCCCCTGTTCTTGTTTTACGCGACGGCGAACCAGTCGAAGTGGAACTAAACCTAGGTACGAGTGCTCGTGAGAGTGAATTCAGCTGGCGTTTAGAAACAGAACAAGGAGAGGTACTTGAAGGCTATCTTCAGTCCCAAATTGTTCGTGATGAGCGTGCTGAGGGTGGCCCTCTAGTGTTTGCATTGCCAAAGAACTTGGCTTGGGGTTATCACAAACTGATCATCAGTCGTAAGCGTCGTAAAACACCTTACGAGATGTCATTGATCATTACGCCGAAAGCGTGTTTCAAACAAGACGATCTAAACCAACACAAAAAGCTATGGGGTCCTAGTATCCAGCTTTACACACTGCGTACTCAGCATAACTGGGGCATCGGTGATTTTGGTGACCTAAAACAACTGGTGAGTGATATTGCCTCTCGTGGCGGTGACTTCATTGGCTTGAACCCTATTCACTCGCTGTTCCCTGCGAATCCAGAAGGGGCAAGCCCATACAGCCCGTCTTCTCGTCGTTGGTTGAACATCATGTACATCGACGTAAGCTCTGTACCTGAGTTCGCGCTAAGTGCAGAAGCACAACAACGTGTCGGTAGTGCAGAGTTCCAACAACGTTTACAAAAAGCGCGAGACTCTCATTGGGTGAATTACACCGAAGTTTCGCAACTAAAAATGAGCGTTCTTCCGTTGCTATTCAGTGAGTTTAAAGCTCGCCATTTAGACAAGAACACTGATCGCGCTCGTGCCTTCTTGGACTTTGTTGAAAAAGGCGGCGACAGCTTGCTACACCAAGCTGCATTCGATGCACTTCATGCTGATTTACATGCAGAAGATGCAAACATGTGGGGCTGGCCAGTATTCCCTGAGAAATACCGCACATTCGACGCAGCTGGTACTCAGAAGTACATTAAGGACAACCAAGATCGTGTTAACTTGTACATGTACCTGCAATGGATCGCAGACGATCAAATCAAAGAAGCGCAAGCGCTAGCCGAAGAAAAAGGCATGGCTGTGGGTTTGTACCGCGACCTTGCGGTTGGTGTTGCAGATTCAGGCAGCGAAACATGGGCTGACGAAGGCGCGCTAGTATTGGATGCAAGCATCGGTGCACCACCAGATGTACTTGGTCCACTAGGCCAAAACTGGGGTCTGCCTCCGCTAAACCCTCAAGTGTTGGAAGCGACAGGCTACGATGCGTACATCAAGTTGCTACGTGCCAACATGAAGCATTGTGGTGCACTGCGTATCGACCACGTACTTGGCCTATTGCGTCTATGGTGGATTCCAAAAGGCGAGAAAGCGACAGAAGGCGCGTACTTGTACTACCCAGTGGAAGACATGCTCGCAATCCTAGCGCTTGAGTCGCACCGCCATCAGTGCTCTGTGATTGGTGAAGACTTAGGTACTGTGCCAGATGAAATCGTTGATATCCTACGTGATGCAGGTGTGCACTCTTACAAAGTCTTCTTCTTCGAAACCTCAAAAGAGGACGGCGGCTTTATTTCTCCGAAGCATTACGCAGAGCAGTCTATGGCTGCGCTGTGTACGCACGATATGCCAACACTACGCGGTTTCTGGCACTGTGATGACTTGAAGATGGGGCGTGAGATTGGTCTGTACCCTGATGAGCAGCAGTTGGAAGGCCTATTCGCTGACCGCTTGAAGTGCAAACAAGGCATTCTAGACAGTGTTCGCTGGCATGGCTATTTGCCAGAAGGCATTGGTCATGATGCTCAGTACGTGCCAATGGATTCATACCTAAGCGAAGCGCTGCAACTGCACGTAGCCGCGGGTGACTCTGCACTGCTTAGTGTTCAGCTTGAAGACTGGCTAGAAATGGATCAACCGGTCAATATTCCTGGTACGGTGGATGAGTATCCAAACTGGCGTCGTAAATTGTCGATGAACCTAGATGAAATCTTCAGCCGTGAAGATGTGAATCGTATTTCTAAACGCCTTACTGAAGTTCGCGAACAGGCGAGTAAGTAAGATGCCTAGAGTGACGTAGATGGACGAGCTGATTACCAATTTTGTTAGCTCAGAGGTACGAAAGTTCCGTCTAGGTCACTCATTCCTAAAACACAATCCGTTAGGATGAAGTACCGTTATTATGCCCGCGACAATAGCGGGCATTTTTGTATTTTGACGCCGTTTACGCAACGAACGTGAGAAGCGGAGTCTTTTTGTGAGTTCACAACGTTGGCTGTGGAGAAACCGATGTTTGATTCAGATCTCTGGTCTTGAAAAGGATGTTGGCTCTAGGGAGAAAGATTTGAAAACCACCAAAACCAAGAAAATAAAGAAACAACACGAACGCGCATACGAACTGCTTGCTGAGGCGGCTTACTCAGATCCATTTGCGGCGCTGGGTCCATTCATTGACGACGAAGCTTCGCTGAGAGTTTGGATGCCGGGCGCAAACAAGGTTGAACTGCTTGTTAATGGTGAACCTCGCGTGGCGCTTGAGCGTGATGGCGACAGCGGTTTCATCTTAAAAGAGCAACGCGATTTACACCTGACCCACTACCGTTTAGCGGTCGATTGGAATGGTGTTGAACAAATTATTGATGACCCGTACCAGTACCACAATATCTACCAAGAGTACGAGCATCTGCATACGCCAAAAGACATGTATCACTACATGGGCGCACACTTTGTCACGCTAGAACGTGGCGGTGAAAACATCTCTGGTGTGCGTTTCCTTGTTTATGCACCACATGCATCTGCTGTTAGCCTTGTGGGTTGCTTCAACCAATGGGATGGCCGTCGTCATCCAATGCAACGCCTAGACTACGGTATCTGGGGCCTATTTATTCCTGGCTTAGAAGAAGGCGTTCAGTACAAATTTGAGCTCAAAGGGCCAAATGGGGAAGGGCTGCCACACAAACAAGACCCTTGGGGTTTCTACTCTGAGCAATACCCATCGTTCGCATCCATTACTTACGATCACAAGCGTTACCAATGGCAAGATGCGAAATGGCAAAACCGCGCAGTGACACAAAAGCGTGATGAAGCGTTATCGTTTTATGAGCTGCATGCTGGATCATGGAAGCGTGACGAGAAAGGTGATTTCCTCAACTACCGCGAACTCGCAGAGCAGTTGGTGCCATACCTTGTAGATATGGGCTACACCCACGTTGAGCTGATGCCTGTGTCTGAGCATCCTTTCTATGGTTCATGGGGCTATCAACCCGTTGGCTTATTTGCGCCAACCAGCCGTTACGGCTCTCCTGATGATTTCAAATTTTTCGTGGATGCGTGTCACCAAGCAGGTATCGGTGTGGTGCTGGATTGGGTTCCGGCGCATTTCCCATCGGATGACCACGGTTTAGCAAACTTTGACGGCACACCGTTGTTCCACGACCCGGACCCGCGTCGCGGTTGGCACCAAGATTGGAACTCATACATCTACGATCTCGGTCGTGAACATGTGCGTCGCTTCCTTGTATCGAATGCGCTGTACTGGTTTGAACAATTCCATATTGATGGCATTCGCGTGGACGCAGTCGCATCGATGCTTTACCTCGACTACTCACGTAGCCACGATCAGTGGGTACCGAACGTCGACGGTGGCAACGAAAACTACGACGCAATCGCAACCTTAAAATGGATGAACGAAGAAGTGTACAAGCACTTCCCGAATGCGATGACGATTGCGGAAGAGTCAACGGCGTTTCCGGGGGTGTCTGCGCCAACCTTTATGGGTGGTTTAGGCTTTGGCTTCAAGTGGAATATGGGGTGGATGCACGACAGTCTTTCATACATCAAAGAAGATCCTGTTCACCGCAAATACCACCACAATACCATCACATTTCCGCTGGTTTATGCGCACAGCGAGAACTACGTCTTGTCTCTCTCTCACGACGAGGTGGTGTACGGCAAAGGCTCTATTCACAACAAGATGCCGGGCGATGAATGGCAGCAAACCGCAAACCTAAGAGCATACTACGGTTATATGTATGGTCAACCGGGCAAAAAGCTGAACTTCATGGGCGCGGAAATCGGTCAAACGGCGGAGTGGAACCACGATGATCAGTTGCAATGGTTCTTGCTAGAATACGAGCGTCATCAAGGCGTTCAAAAGCTGATGCGAGATTTGAACCACTTGTACCGAAATGAAGCGGCGATGCACGATCAAGATTGTGTTCCTGCTGGTTTTGAGTGGCGTCTACAAGACGAAGCGGATGCGAGCATCCTAGCGCACGAGCGTATTAGTAAAGAAGGTGAGCGTATTCTGATCATCACCAACTTTACGCCCGTACCACACGAGCGCTTTCGTTTAGGCGTTCCAAATGCAGGTCAATACGAACTGCTACTGAATACAGACGACAGCAAATACGGCGGCAGCGATTTTAAAGTGCTGACCAGTGTGAAAACGGAAAAAGTTGAAAGTGAATCACTGCCTCAATCACTTGAGCTTCGTTTGCCTCCACTTTCAACCGTGTTCTACAAGCTGCACAAATAATTTAGTCTAATCAAATTCTAAGCCCGTTTTACATTGTAAATCGGGCTTTTTTTGACCAAGTTTTCACTAACGATAAACAGACTGCATACTCTATACTTGCATCATATTGTTTTGTTAAATCAGGCTAGGTCGGACTTTGAGAAAGATTAAATCCCTTCTGTTCAATATCTTATTGGTGCTTTTGCTTTTACCAGTGATGCTCGTTGGCATAGTGAAATACATCGATCCACCAATTTGGGGATGGAAGATCAGCCGCATGATTTCTCCTCCTGAAGGATTTCCTGAAGAGAGTCAAAATGAATGGGTGCCTTTGAGTGATATTTCTAAACACATTCAACTGGCCGTGATTGCGACAGAAGATCAAAAGTTCCCGACCCATTACGGAGTGGATTTTGATTCCTTGTTTAAAGTGATCTCAGAGTCTGGCGAGAACGGTCCCTCTCGCGGTGCGAGCACGATTACTCAGCAAACTGCAAAGAACGTGTTTCTGTTTCCTTCACACTCTTATGTGCGCAAAGCGTATGAGCTTTATTTTGCTCTGCTGATGGAAGCAATGTGGAGTAAAAAACGCATTCTTGAAGTGTATTTGAATGTGGTGGAGTTTGGTCCAGGTATTTATGGCGCGGAAGCCGCTGCGCAAAACTACTTTGGTATTCCTGCTAAACAACTTTCAACACGCCAAGCAGCAAGGCTTGCGGTGGTGCTGCCAAATCCGTATCGCATCAAAGTTTACCCTCAGACTTCTTACACCATCAGCCGCGTCAATTGGGCGATGAGACAAATGCGTAACCTTGGTAGCATTCAGCTTTAAACTCCTTTTTACCCTGCTCATAAGTAGAACTACGCCCCCATAAAAGCAAAATGTGAAGCGTCACAAGCTTTAGGGCGTAGCCTTTCAGAATGATGTGCTCAGTTTTTCATCCATTTACTATTAGTGTGAATAAAACTACAACACGAATACTGCGCCTATGCGCAACCAATGGACTGAACGATGAAACTGAATCTGATTACGACTACCTTATTGCTTGCATCGGCAAGTGCCATCGCCGAGCCAAACATCACCATTGCTACCACGACCAACAGCCGTGACTTTCCGTTAAGTGCAGAGCAGCCTTTGGTTGTGCCCTTAACCAAAGACGGATACACGCTCAAAATCACGGGTATTGAAGGCGACTGTGTCGCGCCTGATGGTCAGAAGGTCAAATTCAACAAACCTATCGCGCTGAACTGTGGAAAGCCAACAGAACTGCCTTTAAAAATCCGTTTTACTGGCGATTACTCTTTTGCTTTTGATGCGGAAGCCAAAACTCTACGCTTCAAGCGAGAGCCTAAGAAAGCTGCCAAGACAGAATTTAAACGCCCAATCCCACAAGTGCAATGTGAGGTTTACCAAGGCGGCGAAGTCACCATCGCGCTGGGTGACAGTTTCCCCGATGGCACCAAGTTGCGTGATGCCTATTCTGGTCAGATGGTCGAAGTAAAAGATCAGCAAGTATCGCTGACACCAAGCAAAGATTCAGGCGGTTTGGTGCTACTAGAGCCAGTGAAGAAAACCAAAGAAGCAGTGCCGTTTGATTACCGCAATGCCAACATTTACTTCGTGATGGTCGACCGTTTCAATAATGCTGATACGAGCAATGACAACAGCTATGGTCGCAAGAAAGACGGTAAAGAAGAGATTGGTACCTTTCACGGTGGTGACCTAAAAGGTGTGATCGAAAAGCTAGATTACATAAAGAGCCTAGGTACCGATGCGATTTGGTTGTCGCCAATCGTTGAGCAAGTACACGGCTTTGTGGGTGGCGGCGATAGCGGCTCATTCCCATTCTACGCTTACCACGGTTACTGGACGCGTGACTTTACCAAGATTGATGAGAACTTCGGTAACGAAGCTGATCTTAAAAAGCTGGTGGAAGAGGCACATAAACGTGGCCTTAAAGTCTTGATGGACGCAGTAATCAACCACACTGGTTACTCAACGTTAGCCGATTTGCAATTTGACGGTATTGAGGTGTTAAAACCAAACGCTGACCTACCTAAGAAATGGGGGGATTGGAAACCAAAAGCGGGCGAAAACTGGCATAGCTACCACCAGAATATTGATTACCAGAGTCCAAACTGGGCGAAATGGTGGGGCGGTGACTGGGTAAGAACAGGTCTACCGGGATACCCAGTTCCGGGCAGCAGTGATATCACCATGTCATTGGCGGGTTTGCCAGACTTTATCACTGAATCAGACAAAGCCGTGAAGCCAGCTCAATGGCTATTGGATAACCCTGGCACTCGCGTTGAGGAGCGTGATAATTACACCGTCTCGGACTACCTAATTGAGTGGCAAACTGATTGGGTGAAACGCTTTGGTATTGATGGTTACCGTGTCGACACGGTGAAGCACGTTGAAGGCGATGTGTGGAAACGCTTGAAAGAAGAGGCATCAAGCAGCCTTGAGCAGTGGCGTAAAGAGAACGGTAAGTCAGGTCAGCCATTCTGGATGATGGGTGAAGTATGGGGACATACCGCATATCGCAGCCCTTACTTCGACGACGGCTTTGATGCGTTGATTAACTTCGATATGCAGAAGAAGTTAGACAAAGGCGCGGCGTGTTTCAGCCAAATGGCAGACACTTACCAAAGCTATGCGGACACTATCGCCAATGAGAAAGACTTTAACCCTGTGAGCTACATGTCTTCTCACGATACCGAGCTGTTCTTCTCTCGCTTCAAAGATTACGGTATGCAGCGTAACGCCGCGAATGCACTGCTTTTGAGTCCTGGTGCTGTTCAGGTTTATTATGGTGATGAAGTTGGTCGTAACATTGGTCCTTACGCGGACGATTTCCACCAAGGCACTCGTTCTGACATGGTATGGAAGCTATCTGATGAGAAGCAAGCGCTGCTCAAACACTGGCAAACTCTTGGTCAGTTCCGTAAAGCGCACCCAGCGATTGGTGCGGGTCAGCATCAAGTAATTGAACAAGAAGGCGCGTACGTGTTCTCTCGCTCGCTTGGCAATGACAAAGTCGTTGTGGCGTTTGTGGGTCGCGACAAGTAGTTAGAACTTCGTTTTAAGCCTAGATAGAAAAAGCCCTTCCTTGAGTTATCAGGGAAGGGCTTTGTTGTATTAGTTCGCCAGTTCTTGGTCGATGACTTTTTCTAGCTCGTCAAACGGCACATAGCCAGGAATGACTTGATCATTAATGATCAACGCGGGCGTGCCGCGTAAACCAAGTTGCGTGAAATACTGATAGTTTTTATCAAGCAACGCCTTGGTCTCTTTGTCGTCGACAAGCTGTGCTTCTGTCCCCGTTTTTTTCGCTATTTGATTTAAGGAACGTGCGTCATGTGCGCCCGGTTTTTTCACCAATAACTCATGCACTTGTTCGTACTTATCTCGCTGGTTTTGCCAAACATTTAATGCGTAACTTGCCGAGTTGTAGCCGTTTTTCTCGTATTGTTCTTTAAAAGAGACATTGAGGTTAAGCACTTTTACCTGCGGATATTCCTTACCAACTTTGACCAGCTCTCCTTCTAAACGTTTACAAAAAGGGCAGCTATAGTCTGTTACGTTAATAATGGTTAACTCAGGGTTTTCAGCACCAAAAGAGGAATGTTTGCCATCACTTAGATATTGACGAACCTCCTTCAAGGTGTCGCCAAATGACTGTTGATACGCAATGTACTCTTGAAGGTTTTGGTGCAATGAATCAAGAATTTGAGGGTTTTCTTTTAGTATCTGAGTAACTTCCTCTAGCTTTTGTTCTGCGGTCTTTTCTGATGCGAAAGATACGGCAGGTACGATAGCCATCGTTAACGCCAAAAGTGTACGAGTGAATGTCATAATATTTCCTAAAACTTTTAAATTTCGTTGTTTGTTATGTGAAGTGAATAAAATATGTACAAAAGTCAGGCCGAAAGGTCTCTCGCCTTGCTGGCTTTATTCTCTAAACACGCAAAGTTTTAGGTGAACCCGATACTTTTCCGGTATCGGTTCTGTGTATTCCAGATAGCGAATTGCTGTGGTTGTCATCGGCAGCGCCACAACCAAAGCAAACAGAAAAAATGGAATAAGAATATGATCAAACTGATGTTGGTACGCTTGAACCAGCTTTTCTGAAAGGTCGCAAGATGGTGATAAATTCACACTCTCATCTTGCTGACTCTGTATTTGGTGAGCCTTCGGGCAGCTTTTCGAGAAACCAGAATTTTGGCTTAAGCATATCATCACCACCCAAAGCACGAGGGCGAGTGTCCATTTGGCTATTTTATATTGTGAGCGTAACAATGGGTCGTATAGTCCTGTTAATTCTGGTTTATACCGTTTACATATGACCGGGCCATCCTAACCTAAATTTCGTGGCTGAATGTTACTTTCGAGTTAATCGATATTGCCTCAATGCCAAAGTATGAAGTACGTCATGAATGTTGTAGAAAGCAATATTCGTCAGAATCATTTGTTGAGTTGATGAAGAAGTCGTGAGCTATCGACATAGATTAATATACCTAATTGTTAGCACAAATTTTTATTATCTTTCAATTGTGATTGGAATCATAAAACAAAACTTCATAACTGAGTCGCGATAATGTTCGGCAGGCGGATTGATTTTGATCATCTCTCTAGCACATTATTCAGGTGAACATATGTGTTAAGTTCCACATGTGTAGGTAATGTTATGAAAATTCCTGTTCAAACTGAGCGTAAAGTTACACTGGGGTGCTACGTTGCTCTGGCGTTTGCGGTTGTGTTCTTTTCTGGCCTGATGCAATCTAGCGAATGGTACGGTGTATTCGATTTTACAACGCTCAATGGCTCTTTCGGCAAGGTGGCGTATGGTGTCACCGAAACGGCTGACGGTGTGCAAGTTGCAACAACGTCGCTTCGCGGTACTGGTGGTAGCGGTGCTCGCGACGGTTTCATTTTCGCACTTACTTTGATTCCAACTGTTATGTTCGCCTTAGGTATGATCAACGTACTTGAGCACTACGGTGCACTTGAAGCAGCTCGTAAGCTTCTTACTCCTCTTCTGCGTCCTCTAATGGGCATCCCTGGTAACTCTGGTCTGGCTTTAATTGCTTCTCTACAAAGTACCGATGCAGGTGCGGCAATGACGCGTCAGCTAAAAGATGAAGGTCACCTAACTAAGCGTGAAACGGACGTATTTACCATGTTCCAGTTCACTGCAGGTGCAACCATCGTGAACTTCTTCTCATCGGGTGCTGTGCTGTTCACACTGACGATAGCTGACGGCTCTCTAGCAGTAACGTCTTCTATTGGTTTAGCAGTTGTGGTGATGTTCGCATTTAAGATCATCGGCGCGAACCTGTTCCGTATCTACCTGAACATGACGGAAGGTAAAGAAGACAAGCAAGACCCAAACAAATCAGAGAACCTAAAAGAGGAGACGGCATAATGGGTGACGTTAAAGCGAAAAAACCAATGGTGACGGATATCTTCGTCGAGGGTGCTAAGAAAGGCTGGGTAATTGCGACTACCTCTACGGTGCCTAACGTATTGATGGCGTTCGTTATCATCAAAGCGCTTCAAATCACTGGCGCGTTGGATCTGATGGGCACGGTGTTTTCTCCAATCATGGCAGTGTTTGGTCTTCCGGGTGAAGCAGCAGCGGTATTGATCGGTGCTTGGATGTCGATGGGCGGTGCGGTTGGCGTAGTGATTACGCTGTTTGACCAAGGTATCCTGAACGGTACGCACATTGCGATTCTTGCGCCTGCTATCTACCTAATGGGCTCTCAAGTTCAGTACATGGGTCGTATCATGGGTCCAATTGGTACTGAAGGTCGTTACATCCCAGTTATGATTGCAATCTCAGTATTGAACGCGTTTGGCGCAATGCTGGTGATGAATCTGTTTGTCTAGGAGTGAGTCATGCAATTCTCTCTAAATGAATATCTAGAAGAGCTACGTCCGCTGATTAATGTGGATTGTGGCACTTACACGACTGATGGTATCGAGTTTATCGCTTCTCAATTTGAAGAGAAGTACCAAGCGATGTCAGGTTGGAGCGTAAAACGCATCGACTGTGGCAGAGCGGGCATCGGTCTTGAAGTTCGAAACAAGCCGGAAGCTGAGCAAATCGACGTAATGCTGATTGGTCACATGGATACCGTGTTCCCTGTGGGTACTGCTGAGCTTCGTCCAATGTCTCAAGATGCAGAGAAAGCCTACGGTCCGGGCGTCTCGGACATGAAATCTGGCTTGCTGAACATCGTATACGCGATGCGCAATCTAGACCAAGCGGTGTTGGATAAGTTGTCTATCGCTATCTGCATGAACCCAGATGAAGAGACGGGCTCTCTGGACTCTGTGGATTGGATTCAATCAGTTGCGAAAAACGCTAAGAATGTGCTGGTTGCAGAAGCAGCACGTGCAGACGGTGGTTTAGTGAAAGCGCGCAAAGGCATGGCTCGCTACAAAATGACCTTTAATGGCGTTGCTGCTCACGCAGGTAACGAGCCAGAAAACGGCCGCAGCGCAATCACTGAGATGGCGAATTGGATTCTGGCTGTCAATGCAATGACCAACTTTGAATCTGGTACTACGCTGAACGTCGGCATTGTTTCTGGCGGCAACGGTGCGAACATCGTCCCTGAGCACGCGGAAGCGATCGTGGATGTGCGTTTCTGGAGCAACGAAGAATACGATGATGTCGATAGCAAGCTAAATGGCATGCTGGAAACACCATTCGTTGGTGGCGTGAGAATTGAGTTGGTTCGTGAAGCTTATAAGCCTTCTATGGTGCCAAGCCCACAAACAGAAAGCCTGATGATGCTAGTTGAAGAAGCCGCAAGTGAACTGGCGATCGACATCAACTGGAAAGAAGTAGGTGGTGGCTCTGATGCAAACAACACGGCGATTCTTGGTGTTCCAACTTTGGATGGTCTAGGACCTATCGGTGCGGGCTTCCACAGCGATCAAGAGTACTTGTTGCTTGAGTCTATTGAACCACGTATCAAAATGTTGATACGTGTACTGGAGAAGATTGTTCAATAAGGCATTCTGCTTCTAAAGCTTGGCTCCCAAAGCTGTTGGTTTCAAAACCATTTGGTTTCCAAAGCAATAATCCCTGGACTTCGGTTTGGGGATTTTTTTATCTAGCCATTTTGTTTCCTTTCTTCATTATCATTACGCGCTATTAATCCTACGTTCAGGTTCATCGCCTTAATATCTATGCCACAGTCATAAATTTAGGAGGCACGATGACCACAAGCATGTCTGTAAATTCGGCGTCCGATGACGTCTTAGACCAAACGATGCAAGCACCAGATGAGAAAACCTTCTGGCGTAAAATGAAAGCGTCGGTTAGGAAAGCGGGTGAAGAAATTGCCGTAATGGGCATAAAATCATGGCTCGCGATGACAGATTCTAACACCTCTGTTCGCCATAAGGCGATTTTAGGTGGAGCATTGGCTTACTTCGTATTACCAACCGATATGGTGCCAGACGTACTCGCTGGCGTCGGTTTTACCGATGACATGGCAGCACTTACCTTAGCCGCGAACTCAGTCGGTAATGCCATCACTAAAGAACACGAAGCACAAGCCAGAGAAAAACTGAATTCGATGGTGGAGTAGGTATGGCCCATCAAACATGTTCTATGTTTGGTTTAGCGCAAACAAGAAATTGTTATTTTTAACATTTACTCAAAGCACACGAGCTCGTAACAATACGTTTTTCCGTAGTAGATTTGCTCGATTTGAAAGGGTACTTTCAGATTCAAGTTTTTATCTAAGAGAAACCTTTCATGTACAGGTATACGCCAGATATTATTGGTATGCTAACTTTGAACGTAAAACCGTTGTCATCTCAATTAGTGGTCCTCCGAGTCGGTGTGCGTGGAACCATTCATGAGTTTCAAACTATTACTGATGCTAACGGATCGTTTGCCTTCCCTGCATTTGAAGAGCATGAGTCTCAAGACTTATTGAACTTAGATCAGAAATACGTGCTCGTTTTCCTGAAGACTCATCTAGCAAATGGAGAAGAGGTGACGATATGGGAGTCTTCAATTGATGGTTATGAGACTTATGAGTTTGCTAGAGAAAATATGGGAAATTTGAATTGTGAAGTAACCAATGAAGTTTACTACTTCGCTTTTTCTTATTTTGGAAATGGTGAAGATGATACTTATGTGTACAGTCAGTGCAAACTAACTGGTTATGTAGAATCAGGAGTATACGAAAGTTAAGTAGTGAATTACTTTAGAGAAATATTCTGCGAATTAGCACTTTGATTGATATGTTTAAACTTGATTGAGGCGTGCAGGTATAGCTTTTTCTTTTAAAGAACTTTGAGTTTAATAATCATCACAATCATAAACTCTATGAAAAATGTCTTTTATATAAAAATCCATTTAAATTGCAGTTGCTAATAACCATTAGATCTCCAGCATTTTCTAGATTGATATTCTTGAAAAAGTATCGAAACTCGGTACCTTCAAGCTCACAGTAAAGATTACTTAAGTTGTCCTTTATAAATATAGGTGGTGAAACGTAGTTTAACTGAGACTCCCAAATATATTTCTTTTCTTCATTTATATAGGTATATATTCCGATATATGAATATGTTTGATTCAAAGCTGATTCTTTGAACCTTTGAGCATGTATGACTGGTTTAAAGTGAAATTCACCTAACTCATTAGTACTTGAACTCCTTTTGTAATTATTTTTTAAAAAATTAGCTTCTAAGTAAACCGTTACATTTTCTAGAGGTCTTTGATCAAGAACTAAAGTACCTTTTACCTCTGGGCTTAATGTATATTTAAATTTCTTAAAAAAATCGAACATACTTTCGTTGAAACCTAATGCAAGTATTGGAAATGAGAAAATGAATAAAAAAGACTATTTTTAAACATGAAATTATGATGTATGTATCTTAGTACCAACTTAATTATCAGACTACTATCTATCGCGATTTGGTTTTGAACTTTAATTTGATAATGGAATTTGTATCTCTATATGATGAAAATGTTCCTTATATCATTTTCAAAGTAATAAACATAGGCGAGTTATCTTAACCCTCTAGATGAACTAATATAGAATCGAACTACTTACCGATTAGTAATTGAAACAACCTCGGGGGACGAGAAATTTATCTAAACCTTTTTGACTTCGGGTTAATTGGAAATAAAAAACCACCTTAGAGTAAGGTGGTTTTTGCTTAGACAGGATAATTTAACTTGGAAGGGTTTAAGCTTCCGCGCGTTTCAGGTGCACTTCTTCTTCGGCTACGCCTGCCATTGGGTCGTTGAAGCGAGCTTCATCCAATGCACCCTCTGATTTTGCAACGATGACGGTTACAGCACTGTCACCAGTGATATTTACCGCGGTACGAATCATATCAAGAAGACGGTCAACACCCATGATGAGCGCGATACCTTCAAGCGGCAGACCAACTTGGTTCAATACCATAGCAAGCATGACAAGACCCACACCAGGAACACCTGCGGTACCGATAGACGCCAGAGTTGCCGTCATGATAACCATTAGGTAATCGCCCATAGTTAAATCAATATTGAAAGCTTGAGCAATAAACGCAGTTGCTACGCCCTGCATGATCGCCGTACCGTCCATGTTCACGGTTGCACCAAGTGGTACTGTGAACGATGATACACGGTTCTCAACACCCATGCGGTGCTTTGCTGTTTCCATTGTCACTGGAATCGTCGCGTTTGATGATGCGGTCGAGAAAGCAAACATGATCGCGTCTTCCATCTTACGCAGGAACGTAATTGGATTTAGACCAGTGAAACCTTTTAACATTAAGCTGTAAGTGACTAGGCCGTGCAGGACAAGCGTCCCCGCCAGTACTAAGAAGTACTCTGCCAGATTGACGATTGCGCCCAGACCAAGACCAGTAAATAGCTTCGCCATTAAGAAGAACACACCATAAGGCGCCAAGTTCATCAAAATCGCAACCAGTTTCATGATCACTTCATTCAGATCAGCGAAGAACGCTGCAATACGTTCACCAGGTTTGCCTGCTGCGCTGATCGCGATACCAAATAGTACCGCGAACACAATAACTTGCAGGGTTTTACCTTCAGCCATCGCACTGATAGGGTTGGTTGGGAACATATCGATGATCACCTGACCCAAAGATGGTGCTTCTGCTGATTTGAATGAACTTGCTGCGGTTAGGTCAGCGCCAGCACCTGGCTGGAACAGAGTACCCATAGTTAGAGCAAGCGTAATCGCGATAGCCGTTGTTGTAACGTAGAAAGCGAGGGTTTTACCGCCCATGCGACCCAGTGTAGAAAGGTCTTTGAGAGAGCTAGTACCACAAACTAACGAAACAAATACTAGCGGTACAACAAGCATTTTTAAGCTGGCAACGAAGATCTGTCCACCAACTTCGAATAATCCATTAACAATGTATGCGTCGACAAATCCGTTGTCGGCAAAAAGTGTGCGAATTGCAAATCCTGTCAAGATACCCGCAACCATACCTAAAATTACGCGGCTGGTAAGCGACATCGGTTTCTTGGTATTCATGAGAACACTCCTTATAGTTATGCACCTTGAGTTCACTTCAAAGCGGCGAGCAGATTAGCAGCGGAGTGAGAAAATACGAAAGAATAATCCTCTAAATGGTTAATAGATGTGAACTTTATCACTAATAAAAATGGAATTTTAACCAAATATTAACGAATTGGCTGGATAAAAAGTTTGTATTTTAACACTTTTATCGAATATACAACCGATAACAAAGAGGATTTACAATAAATTCTAATAAGAGATAGAGTGCATACTCTCTTTGAGTGGATGCATTTCTGCATAACTATTTAAGTTGTATTCAGACTAGCGGTCGCTTCTTTAGGGATAATTTAGTATTGAGTGTTCATCAGAGCCAACGAACCCTTTATGCTTTCATATTTGTCAACTCAATGATGGTTGGCAAGTGTAGTTAGTTGGAGGTGATCCCAGCTCCAATAACTTTGACTGGTATTTTTAATCCCTCCAACCCAATAGCATTGTTTCGCTCGTATTAAGCCTTCCAAACACTGCTTGCCAGCCTCAGTGATACGGACGCTTTGTTCCCACCAGTGCCTTTCACGTGACTCAATCGTGATCAAAGGTGTTTGACACTGTGCTAGAGGGAGGAGTAACGCGTAAAACATCACGTCTCCTAGGTAAGGAAGAGGTTCTAGTTGTTGATATTGCTCAAACCAATCTTTGATGGGAATTGAACGATTTTGCGAGCTCAAAACCTTTAGTGCGAGGTGTTGTGTCAAGCTCAATCCAGTTTGTGAATTAGGTAACTCTTGCAAATGGCGTTTAAGCACGTTGAATATATTGGGCAAGCAATCCAGGTTATGCTGCTGAATCAAATTAACTATGGAAATAGGTGTCGGTGATGTAATAGCGTGCCAACACCGTTTAGCCTGACTGAATAATTTTGCTGTCACAGGTTTACGGTATCGCCAACAAGAACGAATAGCTTCTTCAGGCAACTGCCCAAAGCCGATGAATCGTTCAGTGCCCGGGAACTGGTTCAACTCAATGATCTCTATCACTTTATTCTCTACATTCTCTAACTGTGTTAGAGCACGAATTAGCATCAATTGATCATAACTGTCATGTTCGACCCAAAAGACGATTCGTTCAAATACATCACTTTGCAACAGATCGAGGTTTGATTGTTCCAATGTGACTATATCTTGAACCGAGTCTTCACGCTTCATCACGGGCAGCAGAGTCTCTACGACATATTGGGCACGAATGGCAAGGAAGTTCTGCGGTGTTGCTGGTATGGGGCCAATACAAAGCGGATCGATCAGGGCTAAAAATGTCCCTTCAAATCCGCTGGCTTTAAGTTGTTGTTGAATGTCGTGGCCACAACGAACGTGTAGCGTTTTTACTTTTGCATCTAGGGGCGGTTTTTGTTCTTTGATGGCTAGTTTGTGCGCTTCTAGCTCTTCGACATGAGCTTTTAGTTTACTCCAACTGGATAAGCCCAGTTCTCTTGCGAGTGCATGTTGAACGTCAGCCAATTGAATTGTATTGGGAGCCAAAGATTCTGGTTTGGAGTGAAATCGCTTAACTAACTCCAACGTGGCGTCATCGTATAGGCGGATAGCTTTGAGCCTTTTTTTAGCAATGGATTTTTGCTGATTGATATTGATCGAGAAGCTATTTGTAGAGTTCATATTTCACCTTTCTTATTTCTTCCACACTCGCCTAAATAGAAGCTAAAAAGAAGGTAAAAACAGATTGTGCCTGCTAAACCAAGCAGGTGAGGATATTGCCGTGAACCGAGTTCTTTCCGCGAGTATTGGGTGCTTTAGGCATGAGCAGAGTGATAGTAGGTGGTCGCTATCCTTCGTGCAACCTTTTGTGAGAGTGTAGCGTCACAAAATGGCCGTTTCTCTATGTTTAGGGAGAATCAATAGGCGATAACACTAGCGATTCAACTCAATACCACTGTTGCTAGACTCGAGTTTCTACACTTTTGAGTAAAATACGATAAAGCGCTTGAGTCGCAGGACCACTTTTGGCTCCTTTGGGCAAAGTGAGGTGCAGCGCAACTTGATATTGATGGGAGTGTTCGAGCTCCAATACTTTAATTTTATCGCTCTTTCGGGCTGAGACTAAGTGCGCTGGTAGCCGACAAAACCCAACGCCTTGCTCTACGGCGTGAAAAGCGTGGTCGAAGTTATCGACGGTAATACGCTGACGTGCGCGTAACCAACCCACATCTCTTTTCGTTTTGTCTGAATCACCTAAGTCACGGATGACAATTTGGCTGGTGGTTGCAAAATCGTCGATGGAAACATGCGGCTTTTTAGCGAGTGGATGGTGTGCTGCGATTACAGGCAGCATGGTTGTTACGCCAAATGCTTCGGCAGGGTAGTTGGTTATCGGTAAGTTGATGATTGCGATGTCAGCGAGCTCATTTACGACCATTTCGGTTGTTTTGCTCAGTGACGTTTCAACCACTTGAACGGAGGTCGTGTTGTTGTCCTCCAAAAATTGACTGAGTGGTGCATAAAGCCAACAAGGGTCACAAAGATGATCTACTGCGACCGTGATTTGAGATTCCACCCCACTTTTTAACTGCTCGCTGATGACTTCTAGTTCCCGCGCTTGTTCAAGCATGGATTGTGCACGACGCAGTATGGTTTTGCCGTGCTCTGTCAAACCCGCTTTGCGCCCTCGTACTTCGATAAGTTGAATACCAAGTTGGTCTTCTAACTTCCTCACCGAGTAGATCAATGTAGTATGGCTCTTGTTGAGCAGTAAAGCTGCGGATTGAATGCTGCCTTCTTGATTAATCGCTTGTAGCGTTTGCCATTGTTCTAAGGTCGTTTTTAGTCTCATGAGTCAATTTTTTAGACAGTTAATGGCGAAATTATGAACTTTTCTGTCAGTTTTATAAAGGTAATAATCTTGTCATCGAAAACGAGTCAATAAGAAGAGGAGACTCAAGATGGCGAAATTATTGCAAGTTGATTTTGAATTTCATGGTCCGTTTGGTGACGAGATGTCGAATGCTCTGGTCGACTTAGCTAAGTCGATTAACCAAGAGCCGGGCATAATTTGGAAAATCTGGACGGAAAGCGAAAAAGACAAACTCGGTGGTGGTATCTATCTTTTTGAAGATGAAGCCACGGCGCAAGCTTATCTCGAAATGCATGCCGCACGCTTACGAAAAATGGGCGTAGTCGAAGTACGAGGTCAAATTTTCGATATCAATGTGCCGTTAACGACGCTCAATCAAGGGCCTATTAGAGGATAAGGAGATGATGACCAACCGCACTTTTCTAACCGTTCATGGTGTCGTATATACGGTATTCGCTTTTGCGTTGTTTTTTGTACCAACCATAATGTGGCCGATGTATGGAGTACAAATTAACGACCAGTACGCGCTGTTTTTATCGCAGCATACTTCGATCTTTTTAGGTGGAATCGCAGCGGTGAGTTTGATGTTACGTAATGTGGAATCAGGGCATACTGCGAAACAGCTGTTTAAAGCATTATTGATTACTAATGGCTTCGGGGCAGTGATTACTACCTATGCCGGCATTATCGGAGTATTTGTCGGTTTTGGTTGGAGTGACCCAATATTCTTTGTCTTGCTTAGTTTGATTACGTACAAGCAACTAAGAGTGCAATAGAAAAAGCCCTGCTGTTTCTAGCAGGGCTTTGTCATATTTGGTTTAATTAGCGATCTAAATTCAACTTATGATTCGCTTTTGTACGCGTAGTTATAGTAGCCGTATCCATAGCCGTATGAGTTAGATGCCTTTTTCTCAACTGCATTGAGAATCACACCTTTAACTTCAACGCCTGATTGCTCGAAGCGACCTTGCGCGACTTCAATCTCCTTCAAAGTCGTTTGATCAAAACGAGCGACCATCAGAGTTGTTCCTGCAAGCGCGCCAACAATGCTTGGGTCGGTAACTGCGAGTACAGGCGGTGTATCGATGATGATTAGATCGTATTCTTTTGATACTTGTTCTACAAATTCAACAAATCGTGGATGCATCAAAAGCTCTGATGGATTTGGTGGTACTTGACCACGAGTAACCACATCCAAGTTTTCAACTTGACTTGGCTTGATTGCGGTTGCTCGATCAATTTTTCCACTTAGTAAGTCAGATAACCCTTGCTCTGCTGTGAGGCCAAAACATTGCTGTAAATAACCTTTTCGCATGTCAGCATCCACCAAAAGGACTTTTTGACCCGTTTTAGCCGCAACTGCAGCAAAGTTAGTTGATACAAACGTCTTACCTATGGAAGGCGCTGGGCCTGAAATCATTAAGACATTGTTTTTGGCTTCCAACATTGCGAAGTGTAAGCTGGTTCGAAGTCCACGTAGTGCTTCAATTGATAGATCTGCTGGATTGGCATTTGCTAAAAGAAGTAAGTCTTTGTTGTTTTTACGTTTTAGCTTGTTCGCAACTTCCAATTGTTGTGCTGATTTTGGAACACTTGCATATACAGATATTCCAGTTTGCTCAATTTCATCAGGAGAAGTCACTCCACGATGAAACGCGGTTTTTACCAGAACAAATGCGACAGCTACCATGCCTCCTAGAAGAGTAGCCAAAACCACAATCAAAGGTTTTTTCGGTTTAATAGGAACGGCGTAAGATTGTGCATTGTCAATAATACGCACATTACCCACGGTGCCAGCTTTTATGATATTTAGCTCTTGAACTTTATTCAAAAGTTGGATGTAGATTTGCTGGTTTACTTCGACATCACGAGTCATACGCAAGACTTCGCGCTGTGTTTTTGGTAGTTTTTGAACTTGTTTGTTAAGACGCTCTTTCTCTTGCAGTAATGTCTGACGTTTGTCTAACAGCGATTTATAAGCTGGGTGGTCTTGGGTGAATTTTTGACTGATTTCACTTTCTTTAAATGTTAGCTCATTAAGTTGGGCTTCAAGTGCCACCATCACTTTTAGAGTCGATTGTGCTTCGAGATTTAAATCGATAGATTCGTTTTCTTGTCTAAAACTGTTCAATGTATCTTCTGAAATAGTTAGCTTGTCCTTAATCTCGGGTAAATGACCTTTAAGGAAGTTGAGGCTCTGCTCAGCTTCAGCTGAGTTTCTTCTAACATTCTGCAAAAAATAGTTTTGAACAACGTCATTTAAAACAAGCTGATTGTGGTCTGGGTATTCACCTTCAATACTTAGAGATACAATACCTGTTTGGCTACCTCTCTCTGAAATAGAAAGTTGTGAGGCTAACTTGTTGATAGCATCTAACTTGCTTATTTTACTTATTGTAAAAGTATCTTCATTTTGAGCATTGAGCTGGTTCACTTTTACACGATAGCCATTCATCTCAATTAGTTGACCAACTGAACCAGAAAGTACCATTTGGTCTTCAAGCATCAAGCTGAATTGACCTTTCTCGATGTCTGTAGCAATCAGTTGATGAGATAACCCTTTAGCCGTTCGAGGTACTTCAAACGTGGTCAAAGAAATGTAGTTTTGAGTACCGTTGATTCGTGCTAGACCTTTACCAACAAAAGGTAAGTAATCAGGAGTGGCAATGGTTGTTAAGTTAAACTTATCAACGGTATCGCCAAGAATCATTCTCGATTTAATTATTTCAATTTCTGTAGTTGCAGATGATTCGGCAGAAAAGAGTTCTCCCATGTCACCGACCATCGCCGAAATACCACCTGAACTTTTCTTTTCGATTTGTATTAACGAGTCGGCTTTGTAAATCGGAGTTGATAGCAACGCGACCGCGATACCTAATGTTGCAAAAAAGAGTGTAATACTGATGATAAACCATTTCGCGTCTATCAATATGCCGAAGAGCTTGCCTAGGTCGATCTCATCATCAGCAAGAGCAGATGGTTGTATTGTTTGGTTAGCCATTATTTTTTATTTCGCCAAGTGATCTGAATTTATATTTTTTTTGCCCATGCATGAGCAGCATTTTCAATCAGAGATAATGCATGCTCAAAGGCTTCTCTACTCTGTCTGTATGGATCTGGAATATCCACGGAACCTATCCAGTGACCAAATAACATTGCTTTACCTCTAGCCTCTGGTACCAGCTCCGTCAAAGCATCGATATGACCTTGTTCCATCACCAATATTAGGTCTTGTTTTGCGCACAACTTAGCGGTTAGCTGCTGCGCTTTGTGGTCTAGCAGGTAGATACCACGTTCTGACGCGACAAGTCTGGCGGTTTCATCTGCTGGCTTTCCGGTTAGGCGACTTTTTTCTACGGCAATACCCGCCGAAGAAATCTGTTTATCTGGGAGTAGTTGCTGTAGTAACCGCTCTCCTGGGCTTTGTTGCGTAATTCGATGGAACTAAATCAAGAAACTACGATCTGAGCGGCTACGCCCATCAATCGTCGTAGC
>NZ_JAWOWL010000025.1:0-85963 GCF_033340395.1 Vibrio sp. 1159
GAAAGCACCGGTCTTGAAAACCGGCATACGTTAATAGCGTATCTAGGGTTCAAATCCCTATCTCTCCGCCACTTTTAAAAAAAAACCGCTGTTCTTACAGCGGTTTTTTTGTATCTGCTGTTTTTTAACCGCTGTTATCGAAACTTCTAATTGATTTTTCTCTAGCTCTTTCTCCAAGTTTTTGCGTACCTACTTTGGGTTTAGTTTACGCAGTAATACCTTCAATCGAAGACATTTCCATACGTCTCATTTGGGCTTCAAATAGAGCTTTCTTAAGTCTCAACGTGGGATGCTTAAACGCATTTTGATAGAGTTCCAGTCTAAATACTGCGGATGCACTTGGAGAAAAAATGAAGCTACTTTACTGGTTAGATGAATGGCAAGCTCTTACTCAACAAGAACAAGAGATGGCTTTACCTATCTCTGGCTACGATTTACTTGATGATGTGTTTGTAAAGTATGAACTCGTCGATCTTAACAAGCCATTGTTGTTTACATTTTCTCCTTCCGGTACTGATGTGCAGGTACAAGATTTAACTCCGGATTTTTCTCCTTGGGGCTACGAGCTCGGAATACAACAACAAGTAAACATTATTGCCTTTCAACATTTAGGACAAAGTAATTGGTTCCGTAGTCGGAATTTGATTTTCTTTCTGGAGCAGCTATCTGAGTTGCTTCATCCCTTCAAATGTCGTTTGGGTTATGGGCAAAGTCGAGGTGGCTTTGCAATTGGCGCGTTCGCTAACTTGCTGAAACTAGAACATCTTTTGTTGTTTTATCCTGTTAGCACTAAAAATAAAGCGTTAGTGCCTTGGGATGATCGGCCGAGTACTGAGCTTGCTCAGCAGTTTGCTTGGGAAAGCGGCTACCATGATCGAGATTTGGGCAATGCCAAAGGTTATATTATTTATGACCCATCCAATCGCATTGATCGTCTTCATGCTGAACGTTATCCAGAGCTTACCCATTTAAAAGTCGTCGGTATGGGACACGGCACTCAATCCACACAATTAGATAAATTAGAATTTTTTAATCTGGTGGCGCAGGAGTTTGTTCGCCATCAAACCTTAGATATTGACCAATTTAATAAGCAAATTCACGCTTTGTTTTAAAAGAGGACTGATATCAGAGTCCCCTGTAACCAGGGGGAGATGATCACACACTAAAAACTAGATTTTTAACACAATTGCTAGGCGCAATTTAGATGGAGGATTAATGAAGTTACTGTACTGGTTGGATGAATGGCTGGCTCTTTCTCGTGAAGAACAGCAAACCAGGCTACCGATGTCCGGGGAGGACTTACTTGATGATGTATTTGTTAAGTATGAGTTTGTCGACCGCAATAAACCGTTGTTGTTCACCTTTTCCCCTGCTGGTACGAATCTACAAGTACAGGACTTACACTCAGACTTTGCGCCTTGGGGTTATCGCTTAGCCCAGAAACAAAAAGTAAATATTATTTCATTTCAGCATCTTGGGAAAAGTAACTGGTTTCGTAGCCGTAATTTGATTTTCTTTCTAGAGCAACTGTCGACTTTACTTGAGCCCTTTGAATGTCGTTTAGGCTATGGACTTAGCCGCGGTGGTTTTGCTATTGGTGCCTTTTCTAATCTATTAAAGTTGGATCAAGTATTGATGTTTCACCCGGTCAGCACAAAAAACAAAGTTTTGGTGCCATGGGATGATAGGCCAAGTACTGAACTTGCCCAACAATTTGATTGGGAAGGAAAGTATCATGACCTTGACCTTGGCGATGCAAAAGGCTACATCATTTATGATCCAACTAATGAAATCGACCGCCTTCACGCCAAACGCTACCCAGAGCTCACTCACTTAAGAGTCTTCGGGATGGGACATGGTACCCACGCGACGTATTTGAATAAATTCGGTTTTTATAAGCAAGTGGCCGTAGACTTTATACGTTATCAGAAGATAGATATAGCGCAGTTTCGTCATCAGACCAAAACGCTGCGCTTAAAAGAAGATTACTATCAGTGCCTTAACAAGGCGAATGCGAGCTCACAGCATCGTTTAAACTTACTGAGTACCGCTCATAATGTACTAATTGAAGAAAAGAAAGAACATGTGAAGGAGCATCAAGCGCAAATCGATATTCAGCCACTTGTTGATATTGCACTTAAGCATGAGTATGACAACCCGCAAGATGCAGTACAGCTTTTGGAAGTCGCTCAGCAGTTGGTTCCGAACGATCCCGTTGTGGAGCACAAGTTGCAGCAACTGTCGTAACGTTGAGATGTAATGCGGACGATATTGGTCGAAATAGGTCAGTGGCTTTTGTCGCTGGCCTTTTTAATAGCTTATGGATTGATATTTCGATGAAATCTAATGAAGCAGTACAAAATAAAAAGCCCAAGCAAATGCTTGGGCTCCATAAATGTTAATGCGAGTTTTAAAACTCTTTTGGCGCAAAGCCTGTCATCACATCAAGGCGAAGTTCTTTACCAACTTTTGTTAATGGGTGAACGATTACTAAGCCGCGTACGCGTTTTTTCAGTTTGCCGATGTCCGCTTGTTCTGCTTTGGTGATTTCACGAGAGAAAGGCATATCAAGTAAGCTTTTACGTTCTTTGTTCAGCTCATAGTTTTGCTTGTGCTTTAACTGGTTAAGCTTTTTGGTCAGCTGTTCTACTTCATCCGTGAACTTTGTAATCATTTCGTGATCACCACGAGAACGTGCCGCATCAAGTTTACGTTGGCATGTATCTAAACGGTTGTGCAGCTTTTGAATATCAGTTTTTATGCTCATGGTAATTTGGCTCAAATTTTCAATAGTCGAGAAGTATAGCATAGCTGAGATCACACGCTCTACTATACTTCTCGATTGTCTGGCTTTAGTTAATCAGTTCATTGCCCGATACGTTACCAGAGAAAAAGGCTTCGACGTTATCAAGCGTCACAGAGGCAATATTATTAAGTGCTTCGTGAGTCAAGAATGCTTGGTGGCCAGTAAACAGCACGTTATGACAAGCCGATAAACGGCGGAAAACATCATCTACAATGACATCGTTAGATTTATCTTGGAAGAATAAGTCTTTTTCATTGTCATACACGTCTAGGCCAAGCGCACCAATCTTACCTTGTTTCAACGCTTCTATCGCCGCTAGTGAATCTAGCAACTCGCCTCGACTGGTGTTAATGATCATTACACCATCTTTCATTTGCGCGAAGGCTTTTTCGTTCAATAAGTGATAGTTTTCTTCACTCATTGGGCAATGGAGAGAGATAACATCCGCATTAGCGTAGATTTCTTCAAGTGAACAGTAACGGGCTCCCATTTCTAGCGCTAATGGGTTTTCGTAGGGGTCGTAGCAAAGCAGCTCCATGCCAAGCCCTTTGAAGATACGCATCGTCGCGATACCAATCTTACCCGTACCAATAACACCAACGGTTTTTCCGAAAAAGTTAAAGCCAACAAGACCTTCTAGCGAGAAGTTGGCGTCACGTGTCCTTTGATAGGCCTTGTGAAGACGGCGGTTTAGGCACATCATTAAACCAACCGTGTGCTCTGCCACTGCCTCTGGTGAGTAAGCAGGAACTCGAACCACTTGTAAACCTAGTTCTTTGGCTGCTTGTTGATCAACTTTATCAAATCCCGCGCAGCGCATAGCAATAAGCTTGGTCCCGCCCAGAGAAAGCTGTTTAAGGACTGGAGCTGAAAGATCATCATTAACGAACGCACATACAACATCACTGCCGTGCGCCATCTTGGCTGTTTTTTCGGTTAGTCGGAAGTCGTGATAGTGAAATTCAAAATCGCGGTTATTTTTAATTTTATTAAAAGAGGCTTCGTCGTAGGATTTTGCACTAAAAAAAGCAATGTTAATCATGGTTCCCTCTCAAAAAGTACGGACTTTATAAATAAATATGCTTATAAAGTAATGCAACTTAGCCGCAATGAATAGAGAAATCTTCTTTTTGACTTTGTTGTATCAAATAACGATAAGAAGTACGCCTTTCAGCGAGTGCTATCTTACGGTTCCGCATTAGATACTGTTTGCTTTACGAGCATTAACTGACTAGCATTATCGCTCTTTTCTTGTTCACTTTATTAGCTTAGGCGTTACGACAATGTCAGTAAAATGGTTCTCTATGTTCTTGTGTTGTGTGTTTGCTTCGGGCACTCACGCAGCTGTTG
Organism: Vibrio sp. 1159; assembly: GCF_033340395.1. Classification (NCBI taxonomy): domain Bacteria; kingdom Pseudomonadati; phylum Pseudomonadota; class Gammaproteobacteria; order Vibrionales; family Vibrionaceae; genus Vibrio; species Vibrio sp. 1159. The sequence continues at coordinate 4,157 of NZ_JAWOWL010000025.1, forward strand.
ACCTCGTTAAAGTCGACAAGTCTAAGCGTCGAATGTATTTGATGGAACAAGGAGCAGTGCTAAAAGAATACCGAATTGCTTTAGGAGCGAACCCGCAAGGACATAAACAAGAAGAGGGAGACAATCGCACGCCGGAGGGCGAGTACACTCTAGATTATGTTATAGAGGACTCTGCTTTTTATCGTTCTGTGCATATCAGTTACCCTGATGCGATTGATACGTTGGAAGCGAGGCGCCGAGGTGTCTCCCCTGGAGGGAACATCAAAATTCATGGCTTAAAAAACGGTGAGAGTCAGTTGCCGATTTACATCCAAAGTTTTGATTGGACTAATGGGTGTATTGCGATTACCAACGAGGAAATGGACGAATTTATCCAGCTCGTCGAGATGGGGACACCAATTCAGATTGAGTGGTAATAAAAGGTCCCCTTTAATGTTCTGGCTCTTATAGGCTATGGCATAAAGCGCTGTGGATGATCACTAAAAATACCGTCTAACTGAGGCAGGTATTTCAGCTTATTTGGATTGTTCACCGTATAGCACATCACTTTGTAACCGGCTTGTTGGAGTTTGTTTATCTGGCGAGTACGAACCCAGTTAATGTTTAGGTTGCAGCTATAGGCACTAACTTCTTCCAAAAGGCGTTTATCTTTTCTCGTAAAGAATTCACTTAACACACCCAATCGGTAGCCACTGCAGTATTTGTGCATCGCTCTAATGACGTCATGACTAAAGCTCGATAGGAGTACATTCTCTTGCGGCATTGGACTTTTTGCTAACGCATTGGCGAGAGTCTGCGCCACTTCTTCCGCTGGATGGTTGTCTACTTTAACTTCGATATTCAAGTTAAGCTTATTCTCAGTAGCTAAAGTGAGCAGTTCATCTAGTGTCACGATCTTCTCGCCTGAAAAGTCTGTGCTAAACCAACTACCGAAATCTAATGCTTTTAACTCTTCCAGGGTGAGCTCATCAACACGGCCTTGTCCATTGCTGCATCGATTGACGGTATGATCATGGCAAACCACTAAAACATTATCTTTGGTAGGCTGTATATCCACTTCCACCCACTTCAACCCCAGGTCAATGGCTGCCTGAATGCTTATTTTTGTATTCTCAGGGTATGAACCTGCCACGCCACGGTGACCAATTAATAACGTTTCCATTCGCTTTATCTTTTGCTTTGCGGTTGCCAGATTGTACTCGTTTTTTCTATGAAGATATATCTAGGTGCATATTGTTAGGAACCTTTAGTAAAAGTGAACATTAAACTCTAATGGCACGTTGCTGCTTCTTGGACTGAGTCCTGTGGACTTAAAGCCTTAGAGTGTGTAGTTGTTTAATTAGTAAATGAGTAATAAAATGCGAACCATTTTTATTTGAATGGTGAGTGGTAATGTCACGAGTTTTGATAGTCGATGATGACGTTCCTTTGTGTGAGCTGTTAGAAGCGGTTTTGCAAGAGGAGGGCTACATCGTCTCTTCTGTGCATTGCGGTGAAAGTGCGCTGCAATATATGGAAAAAACGCCTGTAGATCTTGTATTGCTTGATGTCATGTTACCAAACCTTAACGGCATGCAAGTTGCTCGTAGGATCTGTCAGCGCTTCGCGACACCTATTCTAATGCTTACCGCTCTCAACGATGAAAACTCGATGCTTGATGGTTACCAAGCGGGGGCCGATCAGTATATCGGAAAGCCCTTTAATGTCGCTGAGCTTCTAATGCGCATCAAAGCGATTCTTCGTCGTGTTGGCTTGGAACGTCAACGTCAGACGATGTGTAGTACCGTTCAAACGATCAGCGACCAGCTTAATAGCTTACCCCTCACAAGTACGGAAGCTGAACTATTGAGCTACTTGGTAAAAAACCAAGGAGTCGTGATTTCAAAAGCAGAGCTTCAAACCGAAGTGTTAAAGAAAGAGCTGAGTCCTTTTGATCGCAACCTTGATATGCACATCAGTAACATACGTCGCAAGTTAGTTGAGGCGGGGCTTTCCAAGCAACATATCAAAACCTTCCGTGGCAAAGGTTACAGTTATTTAGAGGCTGTAAACCGTTAATGAAGCTCCGGTGTCCACCTTTTATTGCAAAACGTAAAGATAGCTTAGCGTTCAAGTTATTTAGTTGCATGACCGCAATTGTCATTAGTATTTTGGTCGTGCAATCCTTAGCGGAACAAGCTCTGGTGAAAGCCATGTTGAAAGTGCCCGATAGTGTGCGAGAAGAAATGCTAGACCTTGCACATCAAGCCAATGTATTGATTGAGCACGGAGACATGGACGAACTTGCTGACTGGGCAAATGCGCAAAACTTTTATTTATTTGTGTTGAATGAACATCAGCAACCAGTTACGCACCGTCTGATGCATCCGCACTTCGAGTTCAAACTTCAATTTAAGAGAAGCATTGATGATCAACTTGAGGGGAAAGTGAATCGCCCCATCATCAATATTCCTTTAGTTCATGGCAATACTTTAGTGATTCAATTGCCACATCGACTGCACCCTGCAAATGACTTCATTCTGTATTTCTCTATTCTCAAAGTCGTGATTGCAGTGGTTATTTTGGCGCTCTTTTCGCTGCTAATGGCACGTAACTTACAGCAACCATTGGATCGATTGAGAGAAGCAAGCAAAAAGCTATCTAATGGCGATTTTAATGTCAGTGTCGTGAAAGAGCTGAAGTCGAGCACGCGTGAGTTTAACGAGTTAGCGCAAGATTTCGATCACATGACGCAACAGATTCATTCTCTCGCTGAAAAGCAGCGACTGCTTATAAGAGATGTCTCTCACGAATTGAGAACGCCGTTAGCGAGGCAGAACTTGGTTCTGCATCTTTTGCGAAAGCGTGTTGGAGAAAGTGAGCAAAGCCTAGTGACAAGGCTAGAAGATGAAGCAAAAGAGCTAAACCATTTGATCAGCGATATATTGGAGTTCAGTCGCTTGGAAAATGCGCGCTTCGACAAAGCCACGAAACGCTGTGATTTAGAAGTTTTGCTCTCCCCGCAAGTAGAACGTTGCAAAATAGATTTGAAGTCAGAACAGACGTTGTCTTTCCGCTCAGAAGCTGTATGTGCTAAAGCCATTTGTGAAGAAACGCTGGTCATTCGTTGTTTGAACAATCTTATTGGTAATGCCATTAAATATTCAGGACCAGCATCTCAGATAGAAGTTTCTCTGGAAAATTATGTCAAAGAAGGGCAGCAGTTCACCATCATGTCAGTATCTGATGATGGGCCTGGTATTCCAGATAACAAGCTGGTCGATATTTTTGATCCGTTTACACGCTTAGATGCTTCTAGAGATAAAAAGCTTGGTGGCTACGGTTTAGGTCTTGCGATTGTCAAAGAATCCATGCGTATTATGGGTGGAGCAGTTACGGCGAAAAACCGTGAGCAAGGTGGTCTGAGGGTTACTTTAGTGTTCAAGCAATAAGTATGATTAAGTCGTAATTTTTGTGATTAACATCACGTTATCATGGCGCATCATCAGAGAGTACTTTACAAAAGTTTGCAAATGCAAAGAATGTAAATTTAATGCAAATGGTAATACTTATCACTTATATTCACCCGCGAAATAATTAAGAGGGAATCGCATTCAACAAGTATGTGACCCGAAAAATAATAATCGGAGTGAAAGGATATGTTTACTAAGAGCCATTTGGCGTTAGTGATCGGTGCAGTGTTAGCAACACCTGCAGTGGCGGAAGTTCAAACAGACGAACATGTAATTGTAGAAGGTCGAGAGTTCGGCTACAAGGCGGATACAAACAGTACAGCAATGCGCATGGAAATGACGCAGCTGGAAACGCCGGGACAAGTAGCGGTTATCGATGAAACGGTAATTGATGAGCAGCGTGCAAGTACACTTGGTGAAGTGCTACGTAACGATGCAAGTGTTAGCGCGGGTGGTACAAGCCGTAACCGCGAACGTTTCTCTCTACGTGGTTTTGAACTTAGCAGTTCAGACGGTTTTCTTCGTGATGGCCGTCAACACTGGTCACACTACCGTCAGCCAATTGAGCTTTTAGAGCGTGTTGAAGTGCTTAAAGGTCCATCAGGTCTGCTATACGGTAAATCTGAGCCGGGTGGCTTGGTAAACATGGTTTCGAAAAAACCAACAACTCAAACACAAGCAAGTTTGAGCCAAGATCTAGGTTCGAATGATCACTCACGCACTGTGCTTGATGTGAGCGGCGCGCTAAATGATGCAGAGACACTGCGAGCGCGCGCAATTTTTGCCAAAGAAAGCTACGGCTCTTGGCGCAGGTACGGTGATGGCACTGAGCCTAAAACAGATCGTACGGTAGCTGGCCTAGTGGTTGAGTACGATATCACAGACAACTTTATGGTATCGGCTCATTACGATCGCACGAAAGACGATGGTAGCGTGGACTCTGGCGCATACATTGTTGATGGCAAAGCGGTTCGCGGTGATAAGTACATTTGGGATGCGCAGTGGTCTGAAATTGATAACGAAGTAGAAAACTACGGTGTCGATATTAATGCGCAAGTCACGGATAACGTGAACGTAAAAGCAGGTTACAACCGCCAAGACTTTAAGCGTTTTGATGTAGAGTCTTACCCTAAGTTTGATCAGTATGAAGAGTTAAATACGATTAAGCATCGAGGCAACGATCGCTCCGATAATTGGGTATTTGATACTGCATATATAGATGTGACGACGGACTTTACTTTGTTCGGTACGGAAAACACGTTGTTAGTGGGCGCTAACTACTTAGATTACAGTTATGATCGCTTTATGGCATTTCATAATGAGGCGAGTATTGCGCCAGGAGAAACGGTGCCTAAGCCTAGCTATCGTAGTTCGAAGAAATCACCAACTGCTGAGTACGATACTTGGGGTATCTACGCGCAAAATATGATGACGATTAATGATTACTGGCAAGTGCTTGCAGGTGTTCGTTATGACGAAAAGCGTGATGATGAACTGACCGAAAACCAGGTTTCTCCAAAATTTGGTGTCATTTTCCACCCATCGACGAATGGCTCGGTTTACGTTCAGTATTCTGAAAGCTTCATGCCTCAAGGTGAAGTCAGCAACGGTAGTCGTACCTACATCAATGAAGGTGAGAAACTCGACGCTGAGCGTGGTATCTCTTATGAAATCGGTACGAAGTGGGAACTGTTTGATCAGCGTTTATTTGTATCTGGTGCTGTGTTTGATATCACGTTAGAGAACATCTCGCTGGATGTTGAAAGCGGCAAAGACGCGGGCGGCAATCTCCTACACAAGAAAACGCAAGGTGGTGAGCAAGTTCACAAAGGCGCTGAGTTAATGGCTCAAGGTTTTGTGACCCCAGAGTTGTCGCTAACCGCTTCTGCAATGTATTTGGATGCAGAGCTTAAGAAGGCAGAAAGATATGAAGGTAACCGCCCTGTAGACGTGCCAGAGTTCTCGGCAAGTCTATGGTCTAGCTACAAGGTTCAAGACAACACTAACTTAAACCTTGGTTTGATTTATGAAGGTGATCGCTACGGTGATGCACAGAACACCTTCAAGAAAGATGGCTACGCTCGCGTTGATATGGGCGTGTCATACAAACATAAGTACGATGAAAACTTGGATATTATTGCTCGATTCAATGTCGAGAATTTATTCGATACCGACTACTTCGCAGGTGGTGGTAGCACGAATGGCGAGCAAAAAGGTGCGAGTGGGGTTGTGGTTGGAGAAAGCCGCAACTACATGGCAACAATCCAGTTCAAGTACTGATAACAATTTGATTATTAAAGGGGAAGGGTAGTCTTCCCCTTTGGTCGTTTTTGGAACACAGAAATATAACTCGTATGAATCTAATGAAATCAAGTATCGCTCTGTTGATATCATCGGTTTTGATTCCCGCTCACGCGGCGAACTTAAACGATGCACAAGCTGTGCAGAGTAAAACAAACCAGTCGTCGGCGGTAAGCCAAAAACGTATTGATGCAAGCGCAGAAAAATCACTTACTCTAGAAGCTGAAATTGAGCAGCTGCAAGAGGAAGTCGGTAACTTGAAGATTTATCGCGATCATCTTGCAAGCCTTGTTGAAAGTCAAAATCAAGAAGTTGATAGCTTGAACGAGCAAATTGAGCAGATTGCTCAAACTCGTCAAGGTGTCGTGCCTTTGATGTATCACATGCTTGAGGGCTTAAAAGTGCTCGTCGCTAACGACAAGCCTATACGCAAAGCGCAACGTGAGGAGCGAATTGCAAAGCTGGATTCCATGATGACGCGTGCAGACGTTGCGGATGCAGAGAAGTTTCGTCGTATTTTAGAAGCGTACCAAATTGAAATGGATTACGGCACCAAGCTTGGCGTTTACCAAGGCAAGATTAACCTAGGTGACAATGAAGCTGTGGAGGCGGACATTCTCTATTTAGGGCGTTTGTCTTTGGTAGCGCGTAGCTTATCTGGTGACACATTTTGGAGCTGGTCACAGCAACAACAAGCATGGCAACAAGTGGGTTCTGAGCAAAAATCAGAGCTAGATAAAGCGTTCGCTATGGCGAATAAACAGATCGCGCCGAGTATGTTAACTCTGCCAGTGTCGTTAACCGCTGCGGAGGGCAAATAAATGATGAAAAAATGGTTATCGGTTGCACTAATCTCGACAGCCGCATTAATGCCTCATACAACTGTTGCTAGTGATGCGTTGTTACAAAAGGCGCAGCAAGAAAATCGTCAACAGCAATCGCACAATGTCACGCGTGAATCAGGTTTTAAGCAAACAGAGCAAGAGCTACAGGCTATAAAGAATAAATTGGCCGCAGAGCGAGCTGCTCTTCAAGCAGAAGCGGATTCATTAAGTGTTACTTTCGGTGAAAACGAAGCGGAACTGGCGCAGCTAGAAGAAAAGCTACGTCTAGAAACCGGGAGCTTAGGTGAGCTATTTGGCGTCGTTCGCCAGAACGCAAAAGAGCTAGAGTCAGAGCTCAAGAGCTCAGTAACGGGTGTAGATGCAAACTCATATCAGAAAGATATCGATGCTATTGTTGCGGCTAAATCACTGCCAACGTTGACCCAACTTCAGGCGATGTGGCGCAGCATGGAAGAACAAATCAAAGCAAGCGGTGAAATGGCAAACGTCTCTTTCACACTGCTAAATGGCGAAGGTCGTGAACAAACGGTTAATGGTGTTCGTCTTGGTTCTATGGCGCTGCTGGATGAGACTGGCTACGTTAAGTGGAATGGTCAACGCGGAGACGCGGTAAACTATCTTCGTCAGCCTGAGAACGGTCCAACAGCGAATACTATTTCCTCTGGTGACATTGATGCACTTGTCATTGATCCATCACGTGGCATTCTTCTTGAACAGCTTGCAAACTCACCGACTTTGGCTGATCGCCTAAATGCGGGTGGCGTTGTCGGTAAAATAATCCTTGGTTTATTGGCTATCGGCCTATTGATTGCGCTCGTACGTGGTGCATCACTGATGATTTCGCGCCAGAAAATCATGAAGCAACTGAAAACCCCAGCGCAGCCAGGAAACAACCCTTTGGGTCGCGTGCTTGCGGTATACCAGAAAGACAAGCATCGCAGCGTAGAAGCGTTAGAACTACGTCTTTTGGAAGCTGTTGTTGATGAGCAAACCCACCTAGAAAAAGGGTTGTCGATGCTTAAGCTTCTTGCTGCTCTAGCTCCTATGCTTGGCCTACTAGGCACGGTAACGGGTATGATCGAAACCTTCCAAGTCATCACTCAATTTGGTAATGGTGATCCGAAAGTAATGGCGGGTGGTATTTCAATGGCACTTGTGACTACCGTACTTGGCCTTGTTTCAGCCATGCCTTTGCTATTAGCGCACAACGTATTGAGCTCTCAAGCAGAAAATATTCGCAGTATCTTAGAAAAACAAGGCATCGGTTTAGTTGCAGAACAAGCTGAGCGTGATATGCCGAGTAACAAAAGTCACTCTAACACCTTAGCGGAGAACGCAGCGTAATGGAGCAGATCCTACTCAGCACATTGGGTTTGATCAGTGAGGATTGGGCCACAACATTGATGAGCTTTATGCAGCAAGGTGGTCAAATCCTATGGTGGCTGGCCGCCGTCGTGGCGGTGTGCTGGCTGTTGGTTATGGAGCGAGTTATTTATCTCACAACGGTTTTCCCTGGGGTAAAAAAACAGCTTTGTGAGCAGTGGCAAGCAAGATCAGAGCACCACTCTTGGTACGCGCATCAAATCCGTGAAGGATGGATTGCAAAAGCGCAAATCGAACTGCGCCAAAACCTATCGACTATTAAGCTACTTGTGGCGGTTTGCCCAATGCTAGGGTTGTTAGGGACGGTGACAGGCATGATTACGGTGTTTGACGTAATGGCATCGCAAGGCAGCAGCAATCCGAAATTGATGGCTTCTGGTATCTCACTTGCTACGCTGCCAACCATGGCAGGTATGGTAGCAGCGCTTGCGGGCATGTTTATTCATGCTCGCCTTAGCAAAGTGTGTGAACGAAAAGCTATCCAGTTAGAACAATCTTTAAGGAGTCAAAAGTGAGACTCGGACGCAGACCTAACCAACAAGATGAAGCTCAAGTCGATTTAACCTCGATGCTTGATATCGTCTTCATCATGTTGATCTTCTTCATTGTGACCAGTTCGTTTGTACGTGAATCCGGTGTAGAAGTGAATCGCCCTCAGGCTTCTAATGTAGTAAGTCAAAAAGACGCGGGCATTTTTATCGCAGTAACGGCAGCGAATGATGTGTACATCGACAAACGAGTGGTTGATATTGAGCGTGTTGAGGCCTCTATTGAGCATCTGTTACTTGATCAGCCTGATGCCTCGTTAGTTATCCAAGCTGACGAGCATGCTTACAATGGCACTGTCGTGAAAGTGATGGACGCTGCAAAGGCAGCAGGTGTGAAAAACATTGCTTTGGCGGCGGAGAAACCTTAATGGGCAGGCTGTTACTTGCACTACCAGCATCACTGTTAATTTCTGTGAGCTTGTTTAGCTTTATGGCGTGGATGGTTGATAAAGGCAACCAGCGTGCACCAGAAGCTTCAGAAGCCGTTCGTTTTGATATGGTGATGGTAGAGAATGAAGCAGACGTGCAGCGTCGTCAACGTTCAGTGCCGGAGCAACCAGAACCACCTCAAGCGCCGGAGCCAATGGATCTGTCTCAAGCTGACACTCAAATGGAACCAATGAGTCAGATGACGCCAGTCAGTGCTTTAGGTTTAAACACAGCCCTTGAAGGCATCGCGATTAGCGCCCCAAACTTGAAGGGAACAATGGGCAACCAGCAAGCACTGCCGTTGTATCGTGTTGATCCTCGCTATCCAAGTAAGGCGCTGAAACGTAGAGTGGAAGGTTATGTCATTATGCGTTTCACGATCGATGCAACTGGACGACCAAAAGATATTGAAGTGATCGAGGCTGAGCCCGAGCGCATGTTTGAAAGGGAAGCAATCCGTGCGCTTAAAAAATGGAAGTATCAGCCAAAAGTTGAGGATGGTGTGTCAATTGAGCAGTTCGGACAAACCGCTAAAGTGGAGTTCAAGTTAGCCAAATGATGAAAAAATTCTTAATCGGTACGGTATTAAGCCTGAGTGCACTCTCAACCATTGCCAGTGAGTTAAGCCAATACACCGCAGCGAGAGTTCAACGAGCACACAACTTGGCTCAGGAGGAGAAACTAAAAGAAGCGATTTCATCTCTTGAAGCTATGGAGCTTTCTCGTGGATATGACCAAGCTTATGTCGCTCGAATGTTGGGTATTTTTTACTGGCAGAACGAGCAAACTCAAGCGGCGATTAAGCAACTTGAGTTGGCAGTCAATAGTGGTTTGCTACAAGATGAGCAAGCATGGCAAACCCGAAAAATGTTGGCTGATATACTGCTGAACGAGCAACGTTTTTCTAAGGCTTTACCTCATTACTATGCCTTGAGCAAAAACATTCCTAAAGGTCAAAAAGCGCATGAACTATGGCTGCGTATTTCCCAATCTCATTATCAACTGAGTCAGTGGCAAAAAGTGCTTTCAGCAATGGCTCGTTATGAGAAGTTTGGTCAGCCAGACAAGCTTGGCGCGTTGTCGATAAAGCTTTCTGCTGAGCTAGAACTGAAAAAGTGGAAGCCGGCAATCTCGACCATCAAACGCTTAATCGTGATTGAACCTGAACGAATTGAATGGTGGCGTCAGCTTGTTGCTCTATACCTACGGGTTGATGACAACAAACGTGCCCTAGACTCTTTGGCGTTGGCAAAACTGAAAGGGTTACAACTTAGCCAAGATGACTTAAAGCTGCTGGCACAATTGTACGCGAAACGAGGTATTCCTGAGAGAGCTGCGTTGGTGATGAACGAGCTAGAGGATGTAAACTCGAATAGTAAGCTAAAAGCCCAGCAAGCAACGTATTGGCAAATGGCAAAAGAGTGGGAAGAGTCTATTGATAGCTGGCGTATTGCAGCTCAGCTAGATAGGCAGTATTACTGGAACTATTCTCAACTGTTGGTGCAAGAAGGCCATTATAAAGATGCCATTGCCGCGCTCGATAAGGTCAGAGGTCGTAAAGCGGATGTTGCACTTATCAAAACTCGCGCTTACTACAAACTTAAGCGGTTTGACGATGCGCTCGCTAATGCCAAAAGAGCGAATGAGATTAAGCCATCGAATCAGGCAAAAAGTTGGGTTAAGTATCTATCTCAGCTACGCAAAGTAGAATCGACGCAGGACTCATAGCGAACATTTTTATTAAATACCCGAGCTCAGTCTCGGGTATTTTTTTTGTCTAAAGTCATAAAGGCTATTTACTGCATGAGTTTTTCATAAAAGGCTAACGCATCAAATGGTCGGGAGAAAAAGGGGCTTTTCTCTATATATTCTTGATGTACTTTGCTCAGTGTTTCAAACTTTTCTATAGATGTAGGTTCGATATGAAAAGTAAGGCTTTCAGTCGATTCTACAAGCTTTAATGTTGAGGTTCTTGAAGCGTTATTTTTTGCTATTAATAAGTAATATGCTAGTTCTTGTTTCTCTTTTAAGACACAAGCTTCAAAAGCTTTTTCGCTTAAAAACGGCAGAACAGGAGTTAATGCTTCTATATGGTTCTTTGAATACTCTAGGGTTTTTTTGTCAGGCGTATTCTGTTTTGCCATAGACTCACACTGCTTTATCTTAGCACCATAATTATCAATAGATTGGCTTACATTTTTAAATAAACTGTCTTCAAATTTTGCATTTGCTAAAGCGACACTTGAGAAAAATGATAAGAGTATTATTACAGCGTTCTTGTTCATATTTTACATCCATCTGAGATCGCTTTCCAAAATCTATATTGCTTGCTATCGTGTACATGATCAAGTGCTTGGAAAGTGGCGATTTTTTCGATTTCTCTCAGCTTGATCTGATCTAAGGCACTATATGATTTGAAGTAATACTCCCAATTAGCTTGTGATATACTCCAAGCAGTTTGGCTTGCATCAGAAGAAATTCCTCTTCCTAATCCAATGCTAACATTTTTAGCGGTTTCCCATCCTGGTTTGGCGGGAATAGCAGTAATTGCTTTAGATAGGCCACTACTCGCTGTCCCCTTCAGGGAGTTTCCTCCAAAAATACTCCAAAGGTTACCCAAGCTAATAAATACTTTGGCCGATCTCTCTAATTCATGTAATTCATTTATTCTATCGATAGCTTTCAAACTCTTTTCATCAAATACAATACCGATGATCGCAGGACATTTATTCATGTTTTACACCGAAAGTAATTAGGTTAAAAAGAACATAGTAACCTACGTTTATATGAGATCTATGTCATTTTTGCGAATTGAGGAAGTGGTTTAACTTTTAGTTATTTTAATTGAGATGATTATTATCTAAAAGGTAGGCAACCTGTAACTCGCATTGGCCCAAATAGCTAAAACATGCGCAAGCCAAGCTGAATTGAAAAAGTAAACAATGTAAATTAAATGCCAATACGAATGATTATCACCTAAATTATGCCCCACATTTATTGGTGATGATTGTTTCTATGTTGCTTAAAAGCAAAGGTGTTCAAACTTGGGCTCGCCGCCTACATATCTATATTTCGATGGCTCTTCTCTTAGTTACGCTGTTTTTTGCAGTAACTGGTATTACCCTCAATCGCCCCGAATTGTTTGAACGCAGTGAACCTATCATTCAACAACATACTCTGACGGTTCCGCACTCAGTTCTATTCTCACATTCAGATACCTTTCAACCTAATCGTGAAGAACTGGTGGCTTTCTTGACTAAAGAAACCGAGCTTCGCGGCACTCCCTCCGCACTAGATGTGTATACCGAAGTTGAGCAAGGTGAGTTGTTACTCGGAGAGCTGTCTATGGATTTTAAAGGCCCAGGTTATAACGCTACGGTCTTTATTGATATGACTACTGGTGCGGCAGATGTTGAAACGACGCACTACGGTATTGTTGCGCTGCTGAACGATCTACATAAAGGGCGCAACAGTGGTGGGATTTGGAAGTGGTTTATCGACGTCACTGCGCTTTTGATGGTGTTTTTTGTTCTTACAGGCGTGTGCTTGTTACTGCCTAAGAAGAAGACGCTCAGAACGTCTATGCAATGGATGAGCTTTGGTACGTTACTGTCGCTCGTAATTTATTTTGTTGCTGTTCCATAACAGCTTTTTTAGAGAACACTTATGTTGAACACAGGAAGATTTTTCCGCCGTAATCACTTTTGTAAAGCCGCTTTGATCGCGGCTTTTGCTCCTTTCTCTCTTTCCGCGGCGCCTCTACCAGATAACGCGAAGGTCGACTTCGAACTCGAACTTCCAAAGATAGATACCTCAATGTATGCACGCCCTTATGTGGCGGTTTGGGTTGAAAACGATCAGCGTAAACCGGTTAAAACCATTCAGTTATGGGTAGGGAAAGACGAATGGTTAAAAGATCTACGCAGCTGGTGGAGAAAAGCGGGTCGTTATGATCGTGAACTTGTTGATGCGGTGACTTCTGCAACACGTCCTGCTGGTCAATACCGCTTTGTCTGGGATGGAACCAATGACGCAGGGGAGCGTTTGGAACAAGGAAATTACACGTTGTACGTCGAAGTCGTTCGTGAACACGGTGGGCGAAACTACTTACGTCAAAAAATAACGCTAGCGGACAGTGACGTGCGCTATGAGCTTAAACCAACACAAGAGACGGGTGTCATCACCGTCAATTATCAAGTTAAGTGATTAAAGGACACAACAATGAAAACCAAAATGAAAGCAGTGGCATTGGCGAGTGTAATGGCAATGGGATTGGCTGTAACCACCACCGCGCAAGCACATCCACGTTGGGTTCTGCCCTCTCACTTTACGGTTTCTAAAGAAGGCGGTGACTGGCTGACATTTGATGTTACTGCCTCTCACGGAACGTTTGTTTTTGATAAGCCTGCGGGTAGTGATCAGGCATTTGTGGTGATGCCGGATGGCCGCTCTGAGCGTCCTAACTTTGTTGTTCGTGGCAAGCGTCGCTCTATGTTTGATTTCTTTTTTACAGAAGAAGGCACGCACAAAGTTGCGATTAATAATCAGCCGAGCTACTACACACAATACAAAGCGGGCCGTCGTGATACGGTGAAATGGGCGCGAGCAAGCAAAGCTGAGCGTGGTGATGTGCTTCCCGAGCAAGCGCGTGATGTGGTTACTCAACTAAGTTACACCCGAGCAGAAAGCTACATTACGGTTGGTATGCCAACGGACAAAGCGTTGGAGATTGAAGGCAAAATGCTGGAGATGAAACCGATCACGCATCCATCGGACATCATTGAAGGTGAGCCTGTGACGTTCCAGTTTTTCTTTAACGGAGAGCCACAAGAGGGCGTTACTGCTGAGATTACACGTGAAGGTACTATGTACCGAAACCATCAAGAACAAATCGATGTGGTGAGCGATAAAGATGGCAAAGTGATCTTCACGCCAGAAGTCGCCGGGCGCTACTTAATGAAAGCGAACTACAAAGGTGAATTGAAAGATAATCCATTGGCGGATAAAGCGAGTGCCAATGTTCACCTTACGTTTGAAACTCAACTTAACTAATCGAATTAGGCTCAGCAATTGCTGGGCCATTTTGGAATTATCATGAATAACACTTCTCTTCTAAAAGCGGTTTTGCTTTTTTCTGGATTTGCGTCCTTTCACGCTGCTGCACATTTTCCTCTGATGAGCTGTCACTTGGCGCAAGATAAAGTGATTTGTGAAGCGGGCTACTCGGATGGATCGACAGCGGTCGACTACGATGTCGAAATGTACGATTACGACGACAATCTGATCGCCAAAGAAAAAACAGATAAGCGTTCCATCGCAGAATTTACTCACCCTGAAACAGATTTCTATTTGGTATTTGATGCCGGACATGAAAGCCCGGTGGAAGTGGATATCGTTGAGCTGAAAGAGAAATGAGTGTACAGAAAGTTCGCCCTGATGATGGTAACCGAGAAGGAAAGTGGGTCGCACTGACAATCGCAGCAATTCTCAGTTCAGCAGCCATACTTATGCCCTACCATCAGGTCGCGACTGAAAAGCCAGACATGCAGTCTCATCAAGTGTTAATCACGGATTTACATCAAAATGAGTTGGGGTTGATCGCTGAGCTTAAGCTCGCTCATGAAGAGATTCGTGATTTGCAGTTAGATACCGGAACTTGGCCTGAGATCTCTGATATGGAGGTGCTTTGGATTGCTCCGTTCGTGAAAGACCAAAACTGGAAGCGTAAAGGTTCTCATCAGTGGCAACGAATTGATGACGGTGTCTACATTGGCGTGAAGACCAGTGCCCAAGGCTCTGCTTCCATGCTGTTGGATAGCCGCAGTTCTCAAGCTGATATTTGGTTTAATGATTCTAGCCGTTCGTTAAATGTGGAGGGACTAAGCGATCTAGCTAAACGCCACGATTTCGGGTGGAAACAAATCATTCTGTCAGACTCTTCTTCCCACTCTCACGCCCATTAAGACAACATAATTGATAAGTACTATGATCAAACGCTCTCTTTTACGTCGTATTCTTACAGCCACCGCGTTATTGACGGTGTCTTCTACTGGCTTTGCTGCCGATAAACTCAGTATTGGTATTACGCTTCAACCTTATTACAGCTATGTTAAAGCCGTTGTTGGTGAGAAGGCGGACATCGTTCCTTTGGTTGATGCTGGTTTTAATCCTCACAACTATTTGCCACAACCTAATGATCTTAAGCGCTTAAATGAAATGGACGTAATAGTGATCAATGGTATTGGTCATGACGATTTTGCACTGAAAGTGATCAAGGCTTCTCAGCGTGATGATCTCGTGGTTATCGAAGCGAACAAAGAAGTGCCTTTATTGCCTGCTATGGGGCAGTCTGTTGGTCAAGGAGCAGTGAACCCTCACACCTTTGTCGGTTTATCAACAACCATTCAAAAGGTTTACACCATCGCGAGTGAGCTAAGCCAATTGGACCCAGACAATGCTACGTTCTATCGCCAAAATGCTCGTAACTACGCGAAAACATTTCGCCTGATGAAGCGTGATGCAATGTTGTCTCTTGGTGAGTTGGACACGGCTGGTATGAAGGTGGCGACAACCCACAAT
The DNA here is from genome assembly GCF_033340395.1 of Vibrio sp. 1159. Classification (NCBI taxonomy): domain Bacteria; kingdom Pseudomonadati; phylum Pseudomonadota; class Gammaproteobacteria; order Vibrionales; family Vibrionaceae; genus Vibrio; species Vibrio sp. 1159. Next base: position 19,694 of record NZ_JAWOWL010000025.1, read on the forward strand.
GCTTACGGATATATCCTTCAGGAGTTTGGTGTTGACGTTGCCGCTGTCATTGAGCCTGCTCATGGTGTAGAACCAAGTGCAAGTCAGCTACAGGAAACGATAGAGAAAATTCGTGAATCGGGCATTGATGTTCTGTTTTATGAGCTCAATATGCCGAATCGCTTTGTTGATACCATCGAAGAGGCGACTGGGGTGCAGCTTTATCGCTTTTCTCACATGACTCACGGTGAGTATGAGGCCGATAAAGTCGAGGTTGAGATGCGAGATAATGTGGAAACACTAATCGAAGCCATGAAATTTGTGGCGAGTAAGCGAGCAGGGGAAAAGGCGTAATGACTGGACCTTCCATTTCCTTAAGTAACGTGGGCCTAAAATACGCCGACAATATCATTTTGCAGAACATCAGCGTCGAATTCGAGAACGCGAAATGTCACGTGATTATGGGACCGAACGGCGGTGGTAAAACCTCTTTGCTTCGTTCGGTACTTGGACTCACGCCATTTTCGGGAAACATAGCGCTCAATTGGCCAGAACCATCAGCTGCATCGGGGAAGATAGGGTATGTGCCACAAAAAGCGATGTTTGAAGCAAGCCTCCCGTTAACCGTGATGGATTTTGTACTGCTTAACCAAACTCGTATCCCTCTATTTTGGCGACGTAAAACGAAACAAACTCAACATGCCCTGGCCCAGCTGGATCGCGTGGGTATGGCAACGCGTAGCGACCGTCGTATGGGGCAACTCTCTGGCGGTGAGCAACAGCGTGTTTTGTTTGCGCAAGCTTTACTGGATGAGCCCAATTTATTGGTTTTAGACGAACCTACAACTGGCATGGATGAGCAAGGTGTTCGATATCTTGAAGGTTTGATTCATGAAGTTGTTGGAGAAGGCAAAACGGTGGTGGCAGTACATCATGACGTGACCGCCGTGCGCCGTTTAGATGCGCAGGTCCATGTCGTAAATCGTCAAATTGTGGCGTCAGGTCACCATTCAGATGTGCTAAGCCCTGATCGTATAGAAACATTATTCAAGCACTACACAGCAAAAGTGGAGGCTGCATAATGGATTGGTTGCGAGAGTTAGCGGTTAGCGGCGTTGAAGCTGGATGGTTAAGCGATAGCTTTTCTTATGCCTTCATGGTAAACGCAATTGTGGCAGCGCTGATATTAGGACCATTACTTGGTGGTCTTGGTACATTAGTCATCGCCAAGCGACTGGCTTTTTTCTCTGAAGCGGTTGGGCATGCTGCGCTTACCGGAATCGCGATTGGTGTGTTGCTCGGTGAGCCGCCAGAGAATCCGATCATCGGATTGTTTAGCTTTTGTATGATTTTTGCGCTGTTGCTTCACTTTGTTCGTAATCGTACGAATGTACCTTACGACACACTGGTTGGGGTTTTTCTTGCATTAGCGTTAGCGGTTGGTGCTGCGCTGTTAATGTACGTTGCTCGTAAGATCAACATTCACATGTTGGAGAACGTGTTGTTTGGCTCGATCTTGACTGTGACGGACAACGATATCCTTATTTTAGCGATCAGTTGTTTGATCATATTACTGCTTCTTATTCCAACGTTTAACCGCATTTTGCTAACTTGTATCAGCCCGGATATTGCACGTGTACGCGGCTTTAATACCAGCTTTTATGATTACTTATTTGTCATGATGATCACCTTGGTCACCATCGCCGCGGTAAAGATTATTGGCGCGGTATTGGTTGGTGCATTGCTACTGATTCCTGGTGCAACGGCTAGGTTATTGACTAAACGCATGGGCAGTTTTGTTCTCCTTTCTTCTTTATTGGCAACCATTGCGTGTTTAATAGGAACCATACTGCCGATGGAGCTTGAGCTACCAGTGCCATCAGGCGCATCCATCATCATTGTTTCTGCGGCATTTTTCCTAACAGCAACGGTTTACCGAATTATCCAAAAAGCGTAACCCTTTTTATAAAGTAATGAACATGAAGATAAAAAAATTAGCGATAACTTTTGGTTTGGTTATAGCGACAACACTTCCATCGTTGGCAAGCGCCAAAGACATTTTAACCAGCACTCCCGTCACGTACATGTTGTCTGAGCAACTCATGAAAGGTACAGGGATAGAGACTCAGTATCTGCCTCCAAAGCGTTACGGCGTTGAGCGTCTTGAGAACTGGTTCGCAAATAAAGGTACAGAGCAAGTTAAGCAAGCGGGTCAAGCCGCGACGGTTGCTATTACTCTTGGTGCGATTTGGAAACAAGACCCGACTTATGTTTACGCTCGACAGGGCAACATTCACTTGATTGAAATCGATGCATCGCAGGCCATTTCTCCTAGAGCTCAAGGAGTTGCAGTTCTGACATTGGAAAACGGGTCAACATCGAAGTACGCATGGCTGAACCCTACAAACTTAATCCGAATGGCGGGCATTGTTGGAGAGGATCTACAACGTGTATATCCTGAACACCAAAAGGCGATTCAAACGAATCAACAGGCTCTTATGCTCAATGTGCGTGAACTGATCAACCAACAACAGGCAGAGATCTTCGATAAAGGCATCGATTCAGTGGTACTGATGAGTGAGTCATTAGAGGACTTTGCCTCTGGCAACCAATTGTTTGTGGTTGGGCGCGAATTTAAGCCGGAACTTGAGTGGACAGAAGAAGACAAATTATCTTTAAAAGCTCAGTTTGAACAAGATAAAACGCTATGGTTAGTGACGGATAAACGACCGTCGAAAACCTTGACATCGCTTATTAAACCGAGCCGCATACTGCAAATTGATGTTATTGACCGCTGGGGCAGTAACGGTATCAAAACTGAGAAGCCACTCGCACGTTGGGAGATGTGACACGTAAAAAGCCACAGATTTTATGATGGGGAGTGAAAAGTTCCCTATTTTTTTGTGATTAAGCTCAAAATGTGAGCATTGATACCACTGGTTGCATAAGAAAGTGTTTGTTTCATTTCTATTTCATTACTACTTTGTTATGTGTTCGTTGCGATTGATTCGGATTTAATCTGTTTCTAAGCGAACCGGTACAAACAACTATACGGATGTTAACAATGAAAATGAAAACTCTAGCCGTTGCAGTGGCGGCACTAGCATGTGGTTCACAGGCCTTCGCAGCAGAAGTTTACAACAGCGATGGTACATCTTTATCGATCGGCGGTCACGTTTCAGTTGGCGTGGGTGAGTATTTCGAAGAAGAAGTAAAAGTTCACCAAGTGTCTCCACGTATCAATGTTGCGGGCAAGAAAGACATTGGCAACGGTATCACTATCGACGCTAAAGGCGAATGGGCACTTAACTACCTAAATGGTGGTAGCCAGTCGTTTTCAACTCGTTTGGGCTACATCGGCGCGACCCACCAGCAGTTTGGCCGTTTAGTGGGAGGTACACAGTGGTCTCCGTACTACGATGTCGCTGGCGTTGCGGATCTACCAATCGCGTTCGCGAACGACTTTTTGTACGACAATCACAACAATCTAGGTACTGGTCGTGCTGAAAAAATGATCAGCTACCGTAAAAGCTTTGAGTTTGGCGAAGGTTTTGCTTTCAACCTAGGTCTTGGTTGGCAAGGTGAAAATGATGATAGAGGCCTATCATTACAACAAAACCCTAACACAGGTCTTCCAGAATACGTTTCTAAAGGCAGCAAGTATGACCAACGTGGTCAAATCGCACTGAGCGGCTCTGTTGCGGGCTTTGGTCTAGGCTACGTATACAGCGGCGGTGATGTTGAGAATTCTGGTCTAGGTACTAAAACTGCTGAATCACACCTTGTTTCTGTAAATTACGGTGAGTATGGCTCTGGTCTGTACGCAGCTGTTGTATACGGCATGAACGAATACTTCTACGAGATGCGTGAAGAAACTACTCAGATTGAGGGCCTACTAGCGTACGGAGTCAACAATTGGACGTTCAGCGTTAACTACGAAGGTGTAGAAGACGACAAAGACAACAAGACAGTTTCAAGCGAAACTGCGCTACAAGCAGAGTACGCAGTAACTCCTGCATTTGTTACTTTCGCTGGTTACCAGTTTGACCTAGGTAACGACTACAACAATGAAGAGAACGACTACTGGACTCTAGGTGCTCGTTACTACTTCTAATAAATAGGCCAGTTTCTACTGCCTAAACACATTTATTGTGTTAACGCCTACTCGTTGTGAGTAGGCGTTTTTCTTTCTGCTATCCTTTGGCTATAAGAGACGCTAGTCATTCTGTGCTTAGGTAACCCCACTCTTTGTTTAGAGAGTGCGTCTATAAAAAATGCCCGCAACTTGCGGGCATTTTTGTTGTTAGAAGAGATGCAGTTCTATTAATACGCTTATTTTTTATCGAGTAAATCGAGGAAGAAGGCATACTCTAGCGCATCTTCTTTTAAGCGCTTAAATCGACCAGATGCGCCGCCGTGTCCGGCTTCCATATCGGTTTTGAACAACAAGACGTTATCGTCTGTCTTCATTTCACGAAGTTTGGCGACCCACTTCATTGGTTCAAAGTACTGTACTTGAGAGTCGTGCAAGCCAGTCGTTACCAACATGTTCGGGTAGTTTTGCGCCTTGATGTTGTCGTAAGGCGAGTAACTCAACATATAGTCATAGTATGTTTTGTTATTTGGGTTACCCCATTCATCATACTCATTGGTGGTCAATGGAATCGATTCATCGAGCATGGTGGTTACCACGTCCACAAACGGAACATGTGCACCGATACCGCGGTACAGTTCTGGTGCTTGGTTGATGATAGCCCCCATTAAGAGACCTCCTGCAGAGCCACCAACAGCGAAGACTTTATCTTTCGCGCCGTAGCCTTGTTCAACCAAACCTTTAGTCACATCAATAAAGTCGTTGAATGTGTTTTGCTTGGTTAGTTTTTTACCGTCTTCATACCAAGGGCGGCCAAGCATTTCAGATCCACGAATATGAGCAATGGTGTAAACAAAGCCGCGATCCAATAGACTCAAACGTGTCGAGCGGAAAGTTGGCTCAATGGTTGCGCCATAAGACCCATAACCATATTGGTAGAGTGGATTCGTACCATCTTTCTTAAATAAGTCTTTACGATACACCAAAGAAACGGGTACTTCTTTACCGTCACGGGCTGTGACCATGATGCGTTCTGATTGGTAATTGTCAGGATTAAAATCACCAAGTACAGGTGTTTGCTTCATGATTTCTGACCCGCCCGTTGTTAGATCGAAATCGTAGTAGGTTCCTGGAGTGGTTAAACTGCTGTAATAAATACGAACTTTCTCGTTATCCAGCTCTAGGTTACCTGTCAAATAGGCAGCAAACGCATCGTCATTAAATGTGAGGGGGAATTCTTTTCCTGTTGAAAGCTGACGTACAGTGACGCTTGCTAGGCCGTTAGAGCGCTGCTCATAGACGATGTGATCATCGAATAACTCGAAGTCGACAAGTTGAGTGTTGTCGTCTGCGGCAATCACATCTTGCCATTTAGAGCGGTCATGTATGTCATTTTGATGAACTTTCATCAAACGGAAGTTGACGGCTTGATAGTTAGTATAAATGTAGTACCAATCGCCTAGCTTAGAAATACTGTATTCAATGCCATCTTCGCGAGGATAGAACGGTTTCGCCTTTGCTTTAGGGTTGTTCGCATCAATGATAGAGACCCCACTGGTTTCTGTACTCGAATGCCAGATATAAATATCTTCGCCATCTTTGCTTTTGCTTAGTGAGGTGTAATAGGCGCTGTCGGTTTCCTCAAAAATCAGCTCATCGTTGCTTTGTGGTGTGCCCAATACATGACGATAAACTTGGTAGCCCAATAAGGTCTGAGGATCTTTTTTGATGTAGTAAAAGGCGTTGTTATCGTTCTGCCATGCGACAGCGCTTGAGGCCCCTTCGATTTCATCTTGTAGGTAATTGCCTGTTGTCAGGTCTTTGATCTTAAGGGTGTACACGCGGCGGCTTAATGTGTCTTCGCCATACGCCAATAAGTTTTCATTCGGACTAACGTATAGGCCGCCGATACTGAAAAATTCATGTTCTTTTGCTAGTTCATTGACATCTAAAATGATTTGTTTGTCTTTGCCTGCAAAGTCTTTAGCTCGCAAATGGACTTCGTACTCGTTATCTCCGGTCACTTCACTGGAGTAGAAGTAGTTGCCTTTACGAACCGGTACTGAGTTGTCGTCTTTTGCGATACGCCCTTTAATTTCTTCAAATAGCGTATCTTGAAATGTTTCAGTGTGCTTTAGAACGGTTTCTGCGTACTGATTTTCTTTCTCTAGGTGCTGTAAAATTTCAGGGTCTTTACGTTCGTCGTCACGCATCCAGTAGTAGTTATCAACGCGGGTATCGCCATGAATAGTCATCGCGTGAGGGACTTTTTTCGCAACCGGAGCTTGAGTTTGTTGAGCAACGATCTGTGTTTGGGAGTATTGAGTCATGCTGGGGATTCCTTGATTGCTGCATCCGGCGACAAGCGCGACCGAGACGGCCAACGTAGTTAAAGTGAAACGCATCTGATTTTATCCTTATTGTACACCCAAGTGGCCTCATCCTGAGGGCTGGGCTTTCATTTTGTTAGTGGTTTTCAGTTGTCCATTCTTTGTTATGGGGTATGCCGAAAAAGTGAGAATCCTCAATATTTTCGAGTTGGCTACTCAATTTGAAGGAAGCTGAAAACACATTGTGTAAGCAGCTGTTATTTTTAACAAATATCAATTCGAAAGTTAAATCATTCTCATCGGGAAATCGATATAGTGTGATATGAAAAAAGGGACACACTTGTTGAGTGTGTCCCTTTGGATTTTGAAAGTAAGCTGATAATGATCAGATAACTTGCGGTACTTCGTTTGAGTGATTGTGTGCTCGATTCACCCACATTAACCCAAGCATTGCAATTACCGACATTGCCATCATCATAATGCCCAAAGGCATCTGGTTATGCGCTGGAAATAGTGACGCGAGCAAAGTTGCGACACCTGCCCCCAAGTTTTGCATGCCACCCAATGTCGCGCCTGCTGTTCCTGCATGGTATGGGAATGGCGCAATCGCTCCAGTTGTTGCTGCTGGGAAGAGAATACCCGCACCCAAAAAGTACACGGTTGCGCCTCCAACTAGCGTTAACGCCGTGGTCAAACCAAACAAGCCTGGGATGAGCACAATAGCAGAGCCCACAAAAATAGAGACCAAGCCTACGTTTAAAGCACGACGCTCAGAGCGACGTCTTGCGATGTAGCTAGATAAGCCCGCACCCACCAAGTAACCTGGGATCGGCAATATAAACAGCAAACTTACCGTTGTTGCAGGTAATTCTAATACCCCACCTAACAACACCCCAGCCGCCGCTTCGAATACACCTACACCAGCGAATGTTGCAACCAGGCAAATCAAAAAGCCTTGAAAGCGACGGTCAGACAAAACGTGTTTGTAGCTTTTGGCTACTGGTTCGAATTTGCGTTTCTCTTTTGGTAGCGTCTCCATCATGCTTGTCATCATGGTGATCACAACCGCGATAGCAAATAGCGCTAAGAACAAGTAGCTCGACCGCCATCCGAAAGCTTCTGTTAGGTAACCGCCTAATACTGGTGCCATTAATGGTGAGAAAATCACACACATGCTAATTAAGCTGTTTGCTCTGTGTAGATCAGAGCCTTCAAAGCAATCGCGAGTCAGAGTGCGTGACATCGCACCGCCGCAGCCAATACCTAAGCCTTGGATAAAGCTACCAATCAAGAACCATTCAAATTGATGTGCAAATAATGCCACCAGTGTACCCGCGATGTAGATAAGCAGCCCGACGATGATGATCGGTTTGCGTCCCAAGCGGTCCGATAGTGTGCCATACGCAAATTGCGACAAGCCATATGGGATTAGGTAACAAGCCATCACAGCTTGAAGTGATGACGCAGATACCAAAAACTCGCCCGCCATATGACCGATTGAAGGCACGTACATTGTCTGGGTCATTTGACCCACGGCAGTCAATATAGCGATTAAAAAGGTAAGTTTCGCTAATGGAAACGAAGCAGACATTTGCGTATCTCTCCAAAAAATTTAAGACGTAAAAACCCTTAGCACTCTTTTACAGAGTGCCAACTGAATTCTTGTGTTGCGGGGGGGATTTGCGCGAGATAATAGTGCTTGCTTGTATAATTAGCAATCGAAAAGTGTGAAGTTGAGCAAGATAAAAATCTATGATTTCAATTAGAAAAACTAATCCGATTTTGTTTTCAAAAAGCGGTGCATTTCTTTGTCTAATTACGTTAAATTTTTTACTTTTCGTGAATAGAATGAGCCTTATAGGTAACTGGTTTTAATGGTTAAAGTGCAAAAATAAAGCGTCTGATCGGTTGAGGTGAGTTCAAGATGAAACGAGTGAATAAAAGGTAGAGGAAAGCATCAGAAAGAAAAGGGAGCCGAAGCTCCCTTAGAAATGATTATGTCTATTCGCGCTCAGATGCGTATGCGTAAAGCATTTCTAGTGCGATGGTTGCTCCCGCTAGTGCGGTAACATCACTGTGGTCGTATGGAGGCGATACTTCGACAACATCCATACCCACGATATTCATGCCGGCTAAACCACGAATAATTTTCAGCGCTTTGTCTGAGTTCAAGCCACCACAAACTGGTGTACCAGTTCCCGGTGCGAAGGCCGGGTCTAAGCAGTCGATGTCAAAAGTGACATATACTGGCTTGTCTGCGACGGTGCGACGAATTTCTTCTAGGATCTCGCTCACCGACATGTCATTCGCTTGCATCGCATTAATCACATTGAAGCCGTGATCTTGCTGTTTGTACTCCGTACGAATGCCGATTTGTATTGAGTTCTTCGCTGAGATCAAACCTTCTTTCGGCGCATGGTAGAACATCGTACCGTGGTCGTATGAACTGCCATTTGCATAGGTGTCCGTATGAGCATCAAAGTGAATCAACGCCATTTGGCCATGATGCTTCGCATAGGCACGCAGGATAGGTAGCGTAATGAAGTGGTCACCGCCCAATCCCAACATGGTTTTACCACTTTTTAGAATTTCACTGGTTGCCGCTTCAAGGCGGTAAGTAAAATCTTCCGCATCACCGCAATCGAACACGAGATCACCTGCGTCGATCACTTTCAGTTTATCCAATACGTTGAAGCTCCACGGGAACTTCTTACCTTCCCATGCCAAGTTGACTGAGGCACGGCGAATTGCATCTGGACCCATACGCGCACCTGGACGCCCAGATGTTGCCATGTCCAGAGGGACTCCCAACACCACAACGTCTGCGTCTGCCGATACCGGGTTACGAATGTACGGCAGACGTAAAAACGACATAGAGTTGGAGTAAAGCGAATAATCAGTTTTAGTAAACAAATCATTCATATCAGAAGTCCTCTAAATAGGTGTATCCTGCTAGACCTTGTTCTAGTTCTGCTAGGATTTGTGTTTGTTCATTGGCTTCAACTCGCTGTGAAACCAATTGTTTATAATTGTCACGAATCGCATCCACGTCGATATGAACGTAGCGCATCATGTCTTCTACACTATCACCTTCGTTGATGTAACTGATCTCAAATTGACCGTGTTCATCAACATTGACTACAGCACTGTGGGTATCACCAAATAGGTTGTGCATGTCACCAAGGATTTCTTGGTATGCGCCTACTAGAAAAAAGCCCATTAGGTACGGTTTGTCTTTGCTCCAAGCTGGTACAGGTAGCGTGCTCTCGATGCCTTGACCATCAACGTAGTGATCGATCGCGCCATCAGAGTCACATGTGATGTCCAACATCACTGCACGACGCTCTTCCGCCTCGCCCAGACCAGAAAGTGGCAGAACAGGGAACACCTGATCAATACCCCAAGCATCTGGTAGAGATTGGAAGAGAGAGAAGTTCACGAAGAACTTATCCGCAAGACGTTCGCTCAACTCGTCCAGAATCGGACGGTGGAAGCGATTCTTAGTGCTCATCTTTCGGCTTAATTCGAAGTAAATGCGTAGTGACAATTGTTCTGCCCACGCACGTTGTTCCAAGTTAAGCACGCCTGTAGCAAATTGAGAGTGCACTTCTGCCAAATCACTTTGGGTATCATTGTAAATCTCAATTAACGCACGAGCGTCTGTACCATCTTGTAAGTTTTCCCAGTTTCGCCACATGTTTTGTAGCAAAAGCGGAGCGTCATCATCAAGCTCATGTACTTCTTCCGGTAGGTACGATTCGGTACCAATTACGTTAGAAATCAATACAGCGTGGTGCGCTGTTAGCGAGCGACCCGATTCCGAAATGATCACTGGCATTGGTTGTTCGTATTGCAGACACACATCGCCCACTGTGTTGACGATATTACGTGCGTATTCTGCAAGTCCGTAGTTCATCGAATTCGATGATTGGCTGCGTGTGCCGTCATAATCCACTGCCAAGCCGCCGCCCACATCGAAGTACTCGATGTTTGCACCGAGTGCGCGTAGTTCGCAGTAGAAACGTGCAGACTCGTTCACACCATTGCGTACATCACGGATGTTTGCCATCTGTGAACCAAGGTGGAAGTGAACCAGTTGCATCGCGTCTAGGTTGCCTTCGCGTTTAAGACGTTCAATAACGCTAAGCACTTGCGATGCTGATAAACCAAACTTCGATTTTTCACCGCCACTTGCTTGCCATTTCCCTGCGCCTTGAGAGGCGAGGCGAATGCGTAAACCAAGGCGCGGTTTTACGCCCAAACTTTTCGCTTCTTCTAGTACCAGATCCAGCTCAGAAAGCTTCTCTAGTACGATGAATACCTTGTGACCCAGCTTTTCACCGATCAGTGCAAGACGCACATACTCACGGTCTTTGTAGCCATTACACACGATCACGGAGCTACCTTGTTGAGCCAATGCAAGTACCGCCAACAATTCTGGCTTGCTACCCGCTTCAAGACCAAGCTGCTTGGTTTCTAGTTGAGCTTGGCTCGCTAGAATTTCATCCACCACTTCACGTTGTTGGTTTACTTTAATTGGGTACACCAACAAGTATTTGTTTGGATATTGGTATTCTTCAATTGCTTGGTTGAATGCGTGGCAAATACCATGCACACGTTGGTGCACGATTTGCGGGAAGCGTACTAATACAGGCAGATTTAACTGCTTCGCTTCTAGCTCATTTACAATAGCGCTGAAAGGGATTTGATGTGCACGATCACTACGTGGTGATACATATACTTCGCCTTGGTCATCAATGCCGTAGAAACCTTGGCTCCAGTAGTGAACGTTGTAGTCCGCGCGGATGCGGTCTAATTTAGTTGCTTTTTCCAACTCGATTCTCACAAAAATGTACTTAACTCCTTAATTAATTAGAAGGAAAAGTACAAAAAAGCAAATCATGAGGTATTTACCTCATACCCTGACACGAACTCCGTGTGCGCGCATTAACGGATAAAAGGGCCCTTGAGTCTAATGATTAAAATCTATCATCTCGATTATGATTTGTTGTCGTCGCTACGTGTGAATATTTGTTTACCGAAGCGTCCATTCTGCTGTTATAGTTGGTCTGACCAGTAAGGATTCGGTCATGAAGCATCTCACTAAAATAAGGACATATTTTGCAGCTGCACAGAATTCAGGGGTACATTCAGACCATGTATCTCGCCGAATATCCCGATAAATTATTGTTGCTTGATGGTGCCAGTCGAGCAGACATTCCTCATCTTAAAGACTTTATTGAACATCAACTCCATCGTCCTTTTTCTGACCTAAAGTTGGTTGTTGTGACCCACATGCATCCAGACCATGCTGGTGGTGCGCACAAACTACGTGATTTAACAGGATGTAAGCTATTGGCCGCAAAGCGAGAGAGCCAGTGGTATAGCGGTGTAGACGGTTGGCTAATGCATTTGACCGATTTAATGTTAGCACGCTGGATGGCGAATCGGATGCGTAAACCAAAGCAAAACCTTTGGTATTCCCGCAAGTTAAATCCAGATATTGAACTTATTGATGGAGAGTTTATTCCTGGATTTGATGATTGGCAGGTGCTAGAAACGCTTGGGCATACCGACCGAGATCTGTCGGTTTATCATTCTGAACAAGATGTGCTGTATGTGGCGGATTTAATGGTGCAGGTGAAAAAGCATCTGATTGCGCCGTTTCCCATATTTCATCCGAATCAATATCGGCAATCATTAAAGCGTGTGTTTGAGATGAATCCGCAATGTTTGCTTTTGGCACATGGGGGAGAGGTGACTTTGGATGAAAAAGCGTATCAGCACATTTTGAATACAGCGCCGACTAAGCCAATGACGCACTGGCGAGTGACAAAAGTTAAAGCGAAGGGATTGTTGTTTGCGTTATTTCGTAGGAAATAGGCGAAGATAAAGCCAGACGAGTGATGCTCAACAAAAACGTTCGATCACTCATCTGAAGCTACGGGGTTAAGATGCCAATAAGTGAGATTGGCTAGGATCAACGAGCACTTTGTCTGCCATGCCCTGACGACCTAACAACATCATGTAAGTCATTTTTTCACGGTTAGTCAACGTAATGTCGATTGGCCATTGTTGGTCGCCCATACGCAGCATCGTTGTGATCACGCAGCGGTGCTCAAAAGTACCGTTAGAAGATTTAACCTTACGGTTTGCTTTTAGTTTCGCTGTGCAGCGAACCACTTGTTCTAAATGGTATACATCTGGGTGCAGATCGAATGCAACATAAGACTGACCATCTTTTTCAAAGCAATCAATATTGTCTACATGTAATGAAGAGGTTTGAGCGCCTGTATCAATACGCGCTTCAAGGTGAGTAATCCCTAACTCTGGCAAGCAAATAGCTTCGGCATTCCCAATGATCATTTTCTGATTCATAGTGTCATCCTAGCGACGAGTAACAAGAGAGCCGGTTTTTGGCTCTCTTGTGCGTTAAACAAAAATCAACCTTTACCGCGAGTACGGTTTGAATTTGGCTTAGCGTTTTTCTCGATAAAATCGAAGATCATACCTGCAATGTTTTTACCCGTTGCTAGTTCGATGCCCTCTAGACCAGGGGAAGAATTCACTTCCATTACCACTGGGCCATTTTTAGATTGAAGGATATCCACACCACAAAGGTTCAAGCCCATCACTTTCGCTGCATTTACAGCGGTCGCACGCTCTTCTTTGCTCAAACGCACGAGTTGTGCAGAGCCGCCACGGTGAAGGTTAGAACGGAACTCGCCTTCTTTTGCTTGGCGCTTCATTGCGGCGATTACTTTATTTCCGACAACAAAACAACGGATGTCCGCGCCTTTTGCTTCTTCGATAAATTCTTGCACCATGATGTTAGCTTTCAAACCCATGAAAGCTTCAATCACGCTTTCTGCCGCTTTATTTGTTTCAGCAAGTACAACACCAATGCCTTGAGTGCCTTCTAGCAATTTAATCACTAGAGGTGCGCCACCAACGTTTTTGATCACGTCCTGAATGTTGTCAGGATGGTGAGCAAAGCCAGTGCGTGGCAAACCGATGCCTTTACGTGATAGCAGTTGCAATGAGCGCAACTTGTCACGGGAGCGGCTGATCGCGACAGATTCGTTGACACAAAATGTACCCATCATTTCAAACTGACGTACAACAGCAGTGCCGTAAAACGTAATAGATGCCCCAATACGTGGAATAACAGCATCGTATTGCGGTAATTCTTCACCCTTGTAGCGGATCTTAGGGTTGTTGCTCGTAATGTCCATATAACAGTGAAGCGTGTCGATCACATCGATTTGATGCCCACGTTCTTCACCCGCCTGTTTTAGGCGCATGGTTGAATATAAATTCTCATTACGAGAGAGAATAGCAATACGCATGGCAATTCCTTAGTAAGTCAGTACCAAATTAAAATATAAGTATAGAGCATAGAATGCAGTAGGCAGGTGATCATGTTATGACATAACCTACTTACTTCAACGATTTAGAATTGTGGTTGAACAACCACGTCGTCAGAGGTGCGCACCTTAGGGCGTTTTTTTGTGAGATGAAAACGAAAAAGCATCGTCGACACGACAAAAATATTTTATCGAACGCTCACGCCTTGCGGTATGAGACTGTCAAGGGTGAGATAAATAAAATTGAGCAAAAATTTCATCGCTTTGTCACGAATTATCGCTTAAAAAAGCGGCCAATTTGACCGCTGTTTTTAGCTGTTTTGATAGTGACTTAAAAAAAGTTCCGCCGTTTGGGTAGCTAACAGCCTAGATTCTTCATTCGACAAAGAGGGGCGAATTCCCATTAACTGCGGCCAGAATGCACTGCCTTTAAGTAAGTTGTGCAATTGAGTGCTTGCTATATGTACATCATCAATTTGCAAAGCGCCACTGTTCGATTTCTCCGTAAGCCAGCGGTACAGGGCGGTTTCCTGTTTCGACATTTGTTCTGCTTGTTCTTTGAGATCTTCTGGCTTAAATAAGAAGTGCCCAAATGCCACTTTTGCCAGCTCAATATAGTTTGGTTCCGTCACCACAATGATCTCGCTGTAGAGTAATTCAATCAATTGATCTTTGAGTGGCAGAGTGGCCAAGCGTTTAATATCGCTTTCCATCATTGACGAACGCCAAAGCTCAGTCAGCAACTCCGTCACGATCGCTTCCTTAGAAGGGAAGTGATTATAGACCGTGCGCTTAGAGACTTGTGCGATTGCAGAGAGCTTATCCATGCTGGTGTTTTGCACCCCAAACTCTTGGAACGCTTGCCTTGCCGCGCACAAGATGGCTTCTCTTTTGGTTTCACTACGACTTTTTCTTTTTACATTCATAAGCTTGCTAAGTTAAGAAGATCGTTTCTTGATCTATTTTACACTAAGTAGTTTACTTTTAATAATTAGAATGTAAACTGCACCGTGTAGTTTACTTCTGTTCGGGTTAACTTTTTATGAAAAAAACTTTGCTAGCCACAGTAGGAGCGTTCGCGATGGGTACATCAATGATTTCTTGTTCTAATGTTGATACTGAAAAAGCGCCAACATACCCGGACAAATTTGCAAATACAGAGTTGGAATACAAAAGCGGTTTGGGCGACATGTTCGAAATCATGAAAGCGTATTTTACGACTGAGCGCCTTAACCCAACACCAACGATTGAAATTCCAGTGCATGCGATCACAGCGCAGCAGCTGTTAGAAGAGCAAGATGACGTCATCTATCGTCTGGGTCACTCAAGCGTATTAATGAAGCTCGATGGAAAATTGGTGATGACCGACCCTGTATTCAGTGATCGCGCGTCTCCTGTGAAATGGGCTGGGCCAAAACGTTTTCACAAAACTCCCATCACGATAGAAGATTTGCCAACTATCGATGTGGTGGTGATCAGTCATGACCATTACGATCACCTAGATAAAGCTTCTATTAAAGTGCTAGGCGACAAGGTGGGCACTTTCTTGGTGCCGTTAAAAGTGGGGCAATTACTGGTTAACTGGGGTGTGCCGAAGGAGAAAGTGATCGAGCTAGATTGGTGGGAGTCACATTCTGTCGACGGCATTGAATATACATTGACTCCGACTCAGCATTTCTCCGGTCGAGGTTTGACAGACCGCGATACGACGCTGTGGGGCAGTTGGGTTATCAATGCACAACAACACAAAGTGTTCTTCAGTGGTGACTCTGGTTACTTCAATGGCTTTAAAGAGATTGGCGAAAAGTACGGTCCGTTTGACTTCACCATGATTGAAACAGGTGCGTACAATGAACTCTGGTCAGACATTCACATGTTCCCAGAGCAAAGCGTTCAAGCACACATCGATGTGCAGGGCAAAGTGATGATGCCGATCCATAACAGCACGTTTGATTTATCGATGCACGATTGGAATGAACCGATGCAACGCGCGTTAGATATTAGTGAAGAGCGCGGTGTAACGTTAGTTAGCCCTGAGATTGGTCAACGCTTGGCGATTGCGGAGCCTCAGCCTGCGAAGGCATGGTGGCAATAATGGCTGAGCTAAACAGCCAAACATCAGAATAGTTAAGTCACTTATTAGTAGTTACTTGGTCAGGGATAAGGATAAAGGTGCGATGAAAGCAAAGTGGACGTTGTTACTTACATTAAGCATTCTGCCTACCTTTGCACTAGCAGGGGTAGAGCAAGATATCTCGACGTTGATAAAACGAGTTGAGCAATCCTCTTGCACCTTTATCCGCAACGGCAAGGCGTACACTAATCAAGAAGCGGCAGAACACATGCGCAATAAATGGGATTACGCCAAAGATGACGTTGATTCCGTGGATGTGTTTATAAAAGAGGTCGCGTCAAAGAGCTGGTTATCTGGCAAACCATATTGGGTGGATTGCCAAGACAAACGCATTACCAGCGAAGAGTGGCTAACATCATTGATGCGTACCACCGATCACATCCAATAACACTTCTTTGATGGTCTGATAGCGCAGAGGTAGAGCACGACTGCGCTTACGAACTAGAAATAGCTCTTCACATACAGTGTTTTTCAATTGAGCAATGTGTAACGTGTCTTTTAGCGGAAAATTGTCGACCGCACTTTGAGGCAGCACGGTGAAGCCAAGTCCTTTGCTGACAGGTAGCAAAATTTGGCTCAATTGATTTACGTAGCCGGATAATGGTAAATCGCTCATCTTAATTTCTTGGAGCTGTGGTTCTTCACACTGGTCAAAAAACAGCGTCATGTAATGCTCGGCATCAGGGTGGCTAATGACACCACAGTCATGCAAGAGTTGTGGCGTTATCTGCTTATTTTGATAATGCTTTGGCAGAACCAAGCACAACCTCTCTTTACCAATTCGCTCACTGTGAAACAGACCTTTGTTGGGAACATCAGTCACGATACCAATATCGATGTGCCCTTGCGTTATGGCGTTGAGAATAGATTGATTTGGCGCGGCTTCTAAATGTAACGATAAGCTCGGGTGCTGTTTTTGCTTCTCCAAAATGGGCCCATACAACATTAACGCCATTGCACCAGAACAAGCCAGTTTACAGTGGCCTGAAAACGCATCATCAAAACTGAGCTCTTCGAGCAGCTTCTTCTCTCTATCTTCTAACTCGAGCGCATATGCGTAGACAATCCTGCCTTGTTCGGTTAATTCGAAGCTTTTGTTTTCGCGCTTGATCAAGGCATGCTGACAACTTTGCTCTAATTTTTTGATGTGTTGGCTGACGCCAGGCTGAGTCATAAAAAGTTTTTCTGCCGTTTGCGTAAAATGACCGACTTCAATCAATGTCTTAAATGTATGTAACCAAACAGGATTAAGCATAGTGTGTGATTTTCTGAGAGCTTTGTTGGGAGACGTAAAGAAAATGATAGCACGGTGTTTTATGAAAACAGAGAAGACTTAAACGATAAAGATGAATCTTTATCAATACATTACAGACAAAATAAAACCCCGCCTGGTTTCCCAGACGGGGCTTATTCTTTTTCGCAGCAATCCAGCTACTAATAGGTGCTCCCTGCATCTATCCTTGATTGTGGCTAAGTCCTTTAACCGAGTTCCTTGTTCATCGCCTTCCTAGCGGTGTCCATTCTTGCCTATCATCCTGACGGGCGAACTCTATCCTAGAGCTTAACTACATCCTTGCTGACAACTCATCCTAAGCTATCAAATCTTCATCCTGAAGATACCCAATCCTTTAGGCTTTTTTCCTGTTCCCGCCAACATCCTGTCGACAAATTGAGTATTGATGTTTTGCTGATTTGACTCAATTAACTTTTCTAAATTATTTTTACTTATTATTTTAAGTGAATTTAAATATTACTGTTAAATCATATGTTTAATGTTTTTTCTGGCATTGCTCTTAGACGTGGTTAATCTATTTGCTTACAACTCTTGTAAGAGATATCGCACAAGTTTGGTGGTGAATGTATTAATGAGCGCTTTTTGTTCCGAGTTCTGTGGATTGAACTGGATCACAATGCGTTAAAAGGGAGACGATAAAGATGAAAGTGAATTGATCTTGAGTAGAGATTTGTTTGAAAAGAAATAAAAAATCTTGCGGTTTTTATAAACAGTATGGTAAATCTGAAATGCCCACCTTGTTAATCCTTATTAAGATTCAATGACAGTATAAGTAGGGAACTTGGTTGCCATTTTTCTGTCATATCTGGTGAGTAAGTTAACTGTGTCAGATAGATAATATGCCGTTTGCCAGTAAAAACAGGCTGCAAGAAATCGGTAATTATCATTATGTTGTGAAATTGGTCACGGTTAAATGATTGATTCCCTTATAGATTGAAGGGGATACGACCTTAGACAATAAGCTCCATGAGGAGCGTTACTTATATAAGATGAGGGACTTTACTATGAAAAAGACTAGAAGAGCTCAGCTACATCGTGTGCGTATTCAATACTGGAAAGACACGAAAGACGCACCAGCTAAAAAATCATAGTTAATTATACCTAAAGGCACGAGCTGGCTGTGGAACGCAGTTTCCCGTTGATTGCCAGCTCAAAAACGCCACAATCACTCCGCGCAACTTCCCAAGCACCCTAATTTACTATCACATTCTTCAAAAAATAAAAAAGCCAGTCTTAAGACCAGCTTTCTCTACCATTTATTGAGCTCTGCGTATTACAGGTTGCCCTTTAGTTACAGGTAGTTGGCGTCAACTAGTTCGCCCGCTTGCGCGCTTTTCACTTCTGGGCGTGCTTCTAACCATTTGATAACTTGCGCTTTCTGTTCTTCAGTCGCACTGCCGTAACGGTCAGTAGAACATAGGAAGCCTTCAAACAGTTCTAGACCACCGCCACCGAAGCAAAGACCAAGCTCGTCAATGTAGTCGATAAAGTCATCAACGAATGCATCGTAACGGTCGAAGTCGTTAATGTCTGTTTCACAGCTGATCTCGAAACCTAGGATTGCGAACTCACCTAAGAACAGCTTTTTACGGATACGACGGCTCTTGTTATCGATCTTGTCTAATTTCATGATTATCTCTCGTAGATGATTTGATTTCGTACACCTTATACCTTCTATCACACTTTAGCCCAAGTAAAATCAGAATGAAGCGATACAGTTGGTGATTATGTGACCAGAATTTAATTGCTTCGTTAGCTGTGTTGGTTGGTTTGCAGTATTGTTGAAACACAAGTTTCATATGTTTTAAGCACTTTTGTCATTTTTCTTATCCAAACTTCTTGCCGTTCAACTAATCACTTATTTATTAATTAAACTATAAGATCGGGAAAGTAAAAATGAGCAAGGAAACCTTTGACGCGACGCGTTATAACCAAAGTGAAAACAAACCATTTGAAGAAGTATTAGAAGCGAGCCTATCTCGACGCAGCATTCTGAAAGGTGGTTTAGGTATCAGTGCGATGACAGCGTTTGGTGCTTTCGGATTGGCTGGTTGTAACTCGTCTGACTCAGGGAGTACAGTAAGCAGTGGTTCGGGCGCATCTAAAGCCGTTCTTAACTTTGAATCTATCCCTGGCTCACTCACTGACGCAGTTTCAATTCCACAAGGCTACACCGCACAAGTACTAGTACCTTGGGGAACACCACTTAATGCACAAGGCAGCGCATGGCAAAATGATGGTACCAACACCAGTACCGATCAGTTAAATGCGCTAGGCATGCACCATGACGGCATGCATTTTTTCCCATTGAACGATAGCACTACAGATGGCTTGCTATGTATTAACCACGAGTACATCGACACATCAGCACTGCATCCAAACGGTCCTACAGTTGAAAATGGCGTACGTACCATTGTAGATGAAGTGCGTAAAGAGATTAACGCGCACGGTGTGTCAGTGGTTCGCATTCAACTGGAAGACAACATGTGGAAGTTGGTTGATACCGATCCACTAAACCGTCGTTATACTGGTGCGACAGTCATGGATTTGTCTGGCCCGGTGGCCCACACATCTTTAACTGTCACTCGTTTCTCGCCAGATGGCAGCCAAGCGCGTGGTACGTTAAACAACTGTGGCAATGGCTACACGCCGTGGGGCACGTACTTAACGTGTGAAGAGAACTGGCCAGGTTACTTTGTTAATGCCGGGACTCGTACAGAAGAGCAAGATCGCATTGGTGTCGATGATCAAAGTACACGCTACTTGTGGGAGACATTAGCAGGAAATGCAGAAGAGCGTCTTGATGAGTTCTCTCGCTTTAATGTGGCTCCAACAGGAGCAAGTGCGATGGATGATTACCGCAATGAAGCCAATGGTCACGGTTACATTGTCGAGATTGACCCTTACACGCAAAACTCACGTGCGAAGAAACGTACTGCGCTAGGTCGTTTCCGTCACGAGGGCTGTACTTTCGGTAAGCTTGAAGAAGGCAAACCAGTGGTATTTTATTCTGGTCACGATTCTCGCTTTGAATACCTATACAAATTTGAATCTGCGGCAGCGTGGGATCCAGCAGATGCTAACCCTGATAACCGCTTGGCGATGGGTGACAAGTACATGGACGAAGGCACACTGTATGTGGCGCGCTTCAATGAAGACAGCACAGGTACTTGGTTACCATTAACGCTTGATAGCGTAACAACCGCTGGTGGTACGTTAGCGGATCACTTTAACTCACTGGCTGAAATTATCATCAATACTGCTGGCGCGGCGGATTTAGTTGGGGCAACACCAATGGATCGACCTGAGTGGTGTACGGTTGATCCATTCACGGGTTCAGTATATTTAACATTGACGAACAATACGCGCCGTACAGATGAAACCAACCCTGCGAATCCACGTTTGAATAACAAGTTTGGTCATGTTATTCGTTGGGATGAAGGTGCTTCAGCAACTGACTTTACTTGGGATATCTTTGTCTTCGGTTCGCCAGCAAATGGTGATGCAGATACCAGCCGTTCTGGCTTGAATGAGCTAAACCAGTTTGCGAGCCCAGACGGATTAGCGTTTGATGGCCGTGGTATTTTGTGGATTCAGACTGATAACGGCGCAGATGAAGTCACGTCTTACACCAATGATCAAATGTTGGCTGTTGTTCCATCTAAGCTAACAGATGAGAATGGTGATCAAGCTGTGATTGGTGCGGATAATCAAGCTGAATTGAAACGCTTCTTTGTCGGACCAAATGGTTGTGAAGTAACAGGCTTTACCATCAGCCCTGATTACAAATCATTGTTTGTGAATATTCAGCACCCAGGCAACTGGCCATACAGTGAAGATGCAGCCGAAGAAACGCCTGCTGGTGTTTCTGTGCGCCCACGAGCGGCGACAGTGGTTATTCGCCGTGAAGACGGTGGAGAGATTGCAGTTTAAACACCTTAAAATTCAAGCCCTGCAATTGCAGGGCTTGATGGTTTGGGCGAATGCCTAGTTGCACTTTATACCTAGACAACAGGCTTAGCTTTTCAATGAACCGCCTGAAGTACGAATCACGTCTTGATACCAGAAAAAGCTTTTCTTGCGTTTACGTTCTAGCGTTCCTTGCCCATCATCATGACGATCGACATAGATAAAGCCGTAACGTTTGCTCATCTCAGCGGTTGAGTTTGCGACCAAATCGATTGGCCCCCAGCTGGTAAAGCCCATCAGCTCAACGCCATCCAGAATCGCTTCGTGTGCTTGAACAAGATGGTCGTTCAAGTAAGCGATGCGGTAATCATCTTGAATCTCACCGTTTTCATCGATTTCATCACGTGCACCTAAGCCGTTTTCTACGACAAACAGTGGTTTTTGGTAGCGATCGTGAAGGAAGTTCAGCAGAATGCGCAGGCCTTTTGGATCGATCAACCAACCCCACTGGCTCTTTTCAAGGTATGGGTTTGGTACGCTATCGACAATGTTACCCACTTCCTTCTGTTTCGGATCCGCACTTGCACAGCCACTTGCGTAGTAGCTGAATGAGATGAAATCGACACTTGCCGATGCAATTTCTTCTAAGTCGCCTGCTTCCATCTGAATTTCGATGCCGTTTTCACGGAAGTAACGCTTCATGTAGCCAGGGTACTGACCACGTGTTTGTACATCACCGAAGAACAACCACTTGTTGTTTTCATGCATTGCTGCCAGCACGTCATCAGGGTTACAGGTGTATGGGTAGTTGATTGCGCCAAGCAGCATGTTACCAACTTTGCCGTTAGGTACGATTTGCTGACACAGTTTTACCGCTTTTGCGTTTGCGACTAGCTGGTGGTGAATCGCTTGGTAAATCTCTTGTTCATTGGCGTCTTCTTGCAAACCAACACCAGTAAATGGTGCGTGTAGAGACATGTTGATTTCGTTGAACGTTAACCACAGCTTCACTTTGTCTTTGTAGCGTTCCAGCACTGTGCGAGCATAACGTTCGAAGAATTCGATGACGCGACGATCGCCCCAACCGCCATAGTTTTCAACCAGTGCGTAAGGCATTTCGTAGTGAGATAAGGTCACGAAAGGTTGGATGTTGTGCTCGGCAAGTTCGTCAAAAATTTTATCGTAGAACGCCAAACCTTCTTCGTTAGGTTCTAGTTCGTCCCCGTTCGGGAAGATGCGGCTCCATGCCAAAGAGAGACGCAGACAGTTAAAGCCCATCTCTTTAAATAGCGCAATGTCTTCTGGGTAGCGATTGTAGAAGTCGATCGCCACGTCTTTGATACCCGGTGTACGTTCTTCACGGGTTTGATGCGGACTCAAAATACCGTTTGGCAGCATGTCTGATGTCGATAACCCTTTACCCCCAAGGTTGTACGCCCCTTCTACTTGGTTTGCAGCAATGGCACCACCCCAAAGAAAATGTTCAGGAAACTTAATCATGTTTCTCACTCTTTATATTTAGGAAATGTTTGTGGATTTATTGCTTGAGAATAGTGTAGGAGACACCTCGATACTTGTATCGAGATCGTATTTTTCTCAAACAGCGGGGATGCTTAGTTCTAATGATGATTTTGTAATCAATATCAACCTAGGCTGATTTGAACAATAGAGTGAAAGTCAGCCCATTTTGTTCATTCTTATGCACGGTAATTTGTCCGTTCATATCACGCATATTGTTGGCCGTAATCGCTAAACCCAGCCCCAATCCTTCACCAATTTTCTTTGAGGTTTGGAAGGGTTCGAACATGGATTCAAGCATCTCATTCGACACGCCACAGCCATTGTCACTGACGATCAGTTCGACCTGATTAACAGTTGGATTGACGATCAAGTTGAGCTGCGGGTTGGTGGTGTTGTTCATTGCGTCTAGCGCATTCGAGACAAGATTACCGAGTACCTGAAGCAGTCGTTGTTCTTCACCCATGACGTTAGGTAAGTCATGAGGAACTCGAACACGTACATCCACTTTGTCTAATTGGGTTTGATAAACGCGTAAGGTCTCTTCGAGTGCAGAGGTGAGAGAAATTGCCTGTAAGCTTTCTGGTTTGTTGTAGGCGAACGTCTTTAACTGACTGGTCATGCTTGCCATACGATCAATCAGCTTCTGTACCAAAACATTGTTGGCTTTCATCATCTCGGTTTCGCCACGTTCCGCTAGCAGCTCGTTTGTAGTGAGCAGGGTTCGCAAACCTGTTAGTGGCTGATTGAGCTCATGAGTGATCGCGCTCGACATGCGACCCAAAGCGGCCATTTTGCTCGATTCAATCAACTGGCTTTGTGCTTCTTTTAGCGCTTGAGTTCGCTCTTCTACTCGCTGTGCCAGTTCTTGGTTGACCTGTTGCAGTGACTGTTCGGCTTTTTTCCGCTTGCTGATGTCGATGATCGTTGCAAGGAAATACTGCTCGCCATGCCAAGGGAAACTGGTTAGCGAGAACAGGACAGGGAAGACGCTTCCGTCACTGCGTCTGGCAATGGTTTCGACCGTGCTGATCTCTGCGAGCTCTTTATGTTTAGGTAAGTCTTTCAGTAGCTTAAGTGTGGTGGAATTGGGATTGCCTGCATCGAATAACTCCCAAGCAAAAGCGTGTCGATTGACGCTTTCTGGTAAACAGAACAAACGCTTCGCCATTGGGTTGAGATCGAACAGTTGACCTTGTTCATCAATCAATAGCAAACCAACGTGGGTCTTATTGATCATCTGTTTCAAGCGGCGTTGGGACTCTTCCAACAGGGCTTGAATTCGTTGTTGGTTGATGTGCTTTTGGCGACGTTGTAGACCAATGATGACGAGTAATACAACCAATAAGAGCAACACAGCGACGCTCCAACCAATCACGTTGATGGTTTGTTGAATCGGCTTAGAAGGGGTGAGGTAGCTTACGTACCAATTCAAATCATCCAATTTAACGGTGTGCGCAAAATAGCGTTGCTGGTTGAGCGTCCACACACTGATATTGGTGTTGTCGTATAAGCGTTGCGTTTCTAACTGAACGGTGTTGCTCGGTTCGTTAAACCAGTCAGCGTTATAAAGCGCGCTACTCGATAGGAAAAAGCGTTGTTGACGATTCTGCAACGTGATGATGTCTTGGCTAGTAATGGTCTGTTCGGTCAACAAGCTAAGGTTGATTTGCACCACCACAATGCCAGCGATATCCAGACCATCGTAGATAGGGGCTGCAAGATAATACAATGGGCTCGAACCTTTGGTTTTGTTCACCAAGGAAACACCGCCGCCTTGGTTGTGAATTTGTTCCACAATGGCTTTTCGGTCAGACAGGCTAAAGCGCTCTTCGATTAAACTCGAGACCAATACTTCGCCAGAGTTAGACAGGATTAGCCAACCTTCCGTATTGGCGGCTTTATCTAGCTGAGTCAGTTGGGTTTGCAATGGCTCGTAATAAGTCAGATTCCCTTTCACAAACGCGATGGTTTCTGGGTTATTGGTTACGAGGTAAGGTAAGTGGTAGAAGCGTTTGAGTGCACGGCGAACTTCACCAATATAGTCGAGTAGTTTTTGTTGAGCTTCGGTTTGAGTTTGTACACTCAACCACTGACGGGCAACCTCTCTGCTGGCGCTATAGCAAGACAACATCAGCACTGCCGCAATTGCGACCACAAGCCATGTTTTGCCATTCCTTTTGCGCTGCATACCGACTCCATTCAGCTAGTGCGTTCTCACCAACAGTCATTAAAGAGTGCGCCTAACTGGTTGGATGTTAAAGACTTGTAAGCAAGAAGTGAGATCTAGCTCCTTTTCTCCTCAGTGGTTTTTGCTACCGTTAATAAAGATCGATTTCTTTCCCACCCCACAAAGCAGGCAGTAACTCATGGCTTTTGACGACATCCCTAAAATTGCACTTATCGAAGACGATGACATTGTTCGTCAGGCTACCAGCCAATGGCTGCAACTGGCGGGGTTCGATGTGACCTCATTCAGTTTAGGCGAAGAGGGCAAAGCGGCCATTCTGAGCCAAGAATTTGATGCGATTGTCAGTGACGTTCGCCTGCCAGACACCGATGGTTTGTCGATACTAGAAAGCCTGATTGCCAATCACGTCCCAACGCCAGTTATCTTGATCACCGGACATGGTGACGTCGATATGGCAGTAGGGGCGTTACAAAACGGTGCGTTCGATTTTATTGAGAAACCTTTCCAACCTGAGCGTTTATCCCAACGAGTAACCGAAGCGGTCGAGAGCTATCGCGCACAAACGTCTACTCAAGATCGCCAAGAGTACCTATCTAGCGTTAGCGGCTTAGAAGAGGTGTTGATTGGGCGAAGCCGAGTGATGCAACAGCTTAGAGAACAAGTAGCCAAGTTAGCACGCATTGATACTAACGTGATCATTTACGGCGAAACAGGTTGTGGTAAAGAGCTGGTGGCGACCAGTTTGCATAATGAAAGCCAACGCAGATCCTATCATTTTGTGCCAATCAACTGTGGCGCTATTCCTGAGAACCTGTTTGAAAGTGAGCTGTTTGGGCATGAAGCAGGGGCATTTACCGGAGCGGGTAAAAAGCGCATTGGTAAGTTGGAATACGCGGATAAAGGCACTTTATTCTTTGATGAAATCGAGAGTATGCCGCTGTCCATGCAGGTGAAAGTGTTGCGTTCATTACAGGAACATACGGTAGAGCGCGTTGGGGGCAACCAACAGATCTCAGTTGATTTGAGAGTGATCGCCGCCGCGAAAGAAGATCTCAATGATCATGACGAGTTTCGTCAGGATTTGTACTATCGTCTTAATGTGGCGCAGATCTATTTGCCACCGCTACGTGAGCGAGAAGAAGATGCGTTGATCTTGTTCGAACACTTTGCTCTGAAAAGTAATCCTGAGAGTCGTCTGCTGAGTGAAGCCGATAGAAAGGCCATTCTTGCTTACTCTTGGCCCGGTAACGTACGTGAGCTTAGGAATGTAGCGATGCGTTTTGCATTGGATGAAACCGTCTCCGTGATGGAAATTCTCTCCAGTCGACCATCCTCAACAACCGAAGAGACGCATGCGGGCGTGCCGTTGGCGATTCAGCTACATAACTTTGAACGTAAGGTGCTACATGATTCTTTAGTCAGGCATCATGGACGCATCAATGAGGTGATGCAGGAGTTGGATTTACCACGTCGAACCCTTAACCAAAAGATGCAGAAGTTTGGTTTGAATCGCTCCGACTATACTTAGTGCGATTTCTAGCTAATTCGAAATTACTGGCATAACAAACACGTTATGCGCTTTTGGCTGGAGCTGGGACAAACTTATAATTTAGGTCTTTACCTTCTCCAAACAAGGTAACGAGGTTCCTTCCAGTATGTTTAGAGCTATATAGCGCTTCGTCTGCTTCAGCAAGCGCCTCTTGAAGTGATTGCCCCTCAGATAACTGACTGATACCAAAGCTCATGGTCACTTCAGTTTTAAATGATTGCAAAGCGGTTTCAGTTTCGACCGCAAGGCGAATTTGCTCTGCGACAATTTTGGCTTGCTGTGCTTTTTCGAGCAAAACAATCATGAACTCGTCACCACCAAATCGCACAATGCAGGCGGACTCAGGAAGATGCTTTTTAAAAATAGTGGAGATCGTTGCCATGACGGAGTCGCCAACCGTGTGACCATAGTGATCATTAATCGCTTTGAACTTGTCGACATCAGTCATAATAATGCTGATTGCTTGGCTTTTTTTATGTGCTTTACTAACCAAGTTTGGAACGATTTCTTCCATGGCTCGACGATTATATAGCCCTGTGAGTGCATCTAAATGAGAGAGATCATTAATGGATTGCACCAAGCGTCCGTTAATTAACCACAGCATACTAAAGCTCAAAGCAGCGATCAGGCAGATGCTAAATAAGAACGTCAGCTGATGGATAAGGCCTGCGACCATAAAGCTTGGTAACTCACCTGAAAAAGTACTCCAAAGCGCCCTAAATCCCATAAAAAAACTAAATCCAAAGAAAGAGTAAGCCATTGCTTTAACAGGGAGCTTTAAGTCCTTTTGGGTACCTTTAAGCATGGCGACACCACTAAAGAAGGTGACGATACAAATATACATGCTCAGATAAATAATGCGGCTTTTGATAGAAGGGTCATGGAAGGTGAAATAGTAAAATGAACCACTGAAAACAGGTGTTAACAAGGTAAGATAGTGAGCCAATTTTAAAGGGTATTGACGAAAAATGCTTACGCTATATAGCGTAAGCAAGAAGCCGACTAATATGAGAGTGTTGGCTATGACGATGGTCAGCCAGTCTGGCGCAGAGCCTCTAAAGCCAAGTAAAAAAGGGCCTAAACCAATAAACAGTAGTGATATCGAGAAGGTTTTTAAGCCTTTGACTCTACCCTGAGTGTATTGATAACAAAGCAGACTAATAGAGTAAATGCAAGAGAACAGAATAACGATAAAGTTCAGTGTTCTGATGTCTAGATACTGATTATCCATAGGCGACCCATATCAATCTTTCATTCAGGCAACTCCTTTGCCTGATATCAATAAGCGAGCTACATAGTAACGCACTTATTGAGCGATGTCTTATGTTAAACGGCTATTCATTCACCAGCTCGAATTGTTCGGTTTGGTTGGTTTTCGTCGTAAACAGCAGACCAACAATCATCATAAATACGCTAGGCACAATCCAGCTAGCAAAGTCATTGTACAGAGGCATGTAATTACCCATCCACTCATCAGTGGAACTTGGCATGTAACCTAGGATGTGCAGCGCATCAACACAACCAAGCGTTAGAGCAGTGAATGCGGTTGCTACCACCATGATTTGCGACATCTTGTTGCGCACTGGTGCCATGATCATCAACGCAATCGCGACTGGGTGAAGCGCCACAACCGCTGGCAATGTGATAGCCAATAGTTGCTCTAGACCTACGTTGGCGATCAAACCAGCCAATACCATGGTCGTGATAACGCAGCCTTTGTAGTTCACTTTGCTGAAAGTGTTGTCGTAGAACTCACTGCCTGCGGTGGTTACGCCGATAGCAGTAGTCAAACACGCCAATACCATCACGGCACCTAGTAGTAGTGAACCAAACGCGCCGAAGTGGCTGAAGGTGAATGCCGTTAAAATGTCGCCACCATTGCTGAACTCAGAACCCAAGTATGAGCTTGTCGAGCCAATGTAAGCCAATGAGATGTAAACAAACGCCATGGCAACCGCGTACATCAAAGCTGCGATTAGCGTGTATTTTGCGGTGGCTTTCGGGCAATCCACACCCATGCTGCGAATCGCGCGGAAGATAATCCAACCAAAACCGATAGAACCTAATGCATCCATGGTCATGTAACCTTGGGTTAAGCCTTCAGCAAATGCACCAGATAGGTATGGTCCCGTTGCGGCAGTTAGCTCACCTGCAGGAGAAACCAAAGCCGTCACAGACATGATGATCAAGATTGCCATCAAGGCAGGCGTTAAGATCTTGCCTAGGTTGTCGACCAATTTACCCGGATATAGGGCAAATAGAATGGTGATAGCACAGAAGGCAATAGTGAAAGGCACCAAAGCTGCATCACCAAACATTGGCGCAAAGCTAAATTGGTAAGCCACGGTAATTGCACGTGGGATCACGAACGCAGGGCCAATCACGGTAAACACCATCACCCAAAAACTGGTCGCCAAAGGTTTAGGTAGGGCAGCGGTTAATTTGTCTGAACCGTTTACGATAGCCACCATCACCAGTGCCATCGCAGGCAGACCTACACCCGTCAAGAGGAAGCCAGACATCCCGCTCAGAAAGTTTTCACCTGCTTGGTAACCCAAAAATGGAGGGAAGATCAGGTTACCCGCGCCTAAGTACATGGCGAAAGTCATGAAGCCCAAAGCGGCGATATTGCGTGCGCTTAACATTGTTATTCCTCTTATGTTTCGCTTGGAAGAAACTGAAAGGAATGGGAGGAGTATGTGGTGTTCCCGTCAGCTTCTTCTCAAGCTGACAGAAAGTTTAGATATAGCCTGTCAGCTCTGAATCAGTTTCAGAGAGAGCAGGAGGATCGCAGCAGCAACGCCAGATGGGCGTTTTAAAGCGAATTGTAATTGCGCAGTTGCTGACATGGGTGATCCTTAAAGACGAAAAAATACCAAGGAATACGTTTGCCTTGGCGTGTTGTTACACTAACGAACATAGGGCCATTGGCACAACCCCGAAGTAGAAAATAAGTTGATACGGTCAATGTTTATTTCTGAACTGGTGGATCGAGCTGCTTTTTAAATTAAAAATTAGAATAAATGACTTTTCATTTTTGTAACATGGCTTTCTTTGCTGTATTTTTGTGCTATTTGTAGTCGTTTAGGCTATAAACCTCAGCTG
Source organism: Vibrio sp. 1159 (assembly GCF_033340395.1). Lineage (NCBI taxonomy): Bacteria > Pseudomonadati > Pseudomonadota > Gammaproteobacteria > Vibrionales > Vibrionaceae > Vibrio > Vibrio sp. 1159. The sequence goes on from NZ_JAWOWL010000025.1 coordinate 49,163, forward strand.
ATAAATTGAGCAGTTTAGAATGATGCGCTTTTTCTTCTTATTGTTAAGACGCTCATTAGTTGCAATTCAATCCAAAATTGCATCGGCAAAATATTGCTTATTAGTGAATCGTGCATTTATTTTGTCTTGATCACATTTTATTAACCTTTTGCGATCTAGGCGTGCAACCTTCTCCTCTTCAATGAGCAAGATCTTGCTCATTACTTTGCTATCAAATCAGCATGATTTTGCTCATTTTTGATGTCTTTCAGCTCTTAGTTCAATAAATACAAAGGGTTAAAAGTTGGCATTTCAATTGCTCTAGGGAATGTGTTGTTAATAAAGGTTTAACATGATGTAAATCCCCAATCGTGAAACGACTACACGGAGAGTAATAATGAAAATGAATAAGCTGGTAAAAGCTTTGGCTGTCGCTGTGACTTCTTTTGGTATTGCTGCTAACGCTGCGGCAGAAGATCGTAGCTATATTCTTGCAACGGCATCGACAGGTGGTACTTACTACCCTGTGGGCGTAGCGTTGGCGACGTTAAGCAAAGTGAAGTTGGCACCAAAGCACCACTTCTCCCTTTCTGCAATCAGCTCTGCGGGCTCTGGTGAAAACGTTAAACTGCTGAATGAAAACGAAGCACAGTTCGCGATTCTACAAGGTCTTTACGGTGCGTGGGCTTGGTCTGGTGAAGGTCCTTATGAGAAGAGCGGTCGCCAAGAACAACTGCGCTCAGTCTCTATGCTTTGGCAAAACGTTGAGCACTTTATTGTTCGCTCTGACCTAGCAAAAACGGGCACAGTGACTGATCTGAACAACCTAGATGGCAAGAAGTTCTCTATCGGTAAGAAGAACTCAGGTACTGAGAACTCTGGTCGCCAAATCATGAAAGGTCTGAAGGTCGACCCTGATAAATTCAATCTTGCTTACATGGGTTACGGCGGCAGTGCGAGCGCACTTCAAAACGGCACCATTGACGGCATGAACACGCCTGCGGGTGTACCTGTTGGTGCGGTCACTCAAGCTTTTGCTGCGTTGGGTAAAGACATTTCGATTCTTTCGTTTACTGACGAACAAATCAAAGAGGCGAACGGCAATTACAACCTATGGACGAAGTACGAGATCCCAGCGAACACGTACCCGGGTCTAGATAAGCCGATCACCACCATTGCACAGCCTAACTTCTTGGCAGTTCGTGAAGATATCTCGGAAGAAGACGTTTACCAGCTAACCAAAGCGATCTACGAGAACCTGCCTTTCCTACAAGGCATCCACAAAGCAACAAAAGCAATGGCGATTGAGAAAGCGATCGCTGGCTTGCCAGTGCCTCTTCACCCAGGTGCGGTGCGTTACTACAAAGAAATGGGCATCGAAATCCCATCAGACCTAATGGTGAAATAACGCCAACTTCGCCCCGAGTTTCGGCTCGGGGCATTTTATCCCTACCGATTTCTAAGATGGAAAAAGCCGCCAGAGCTTGGAGTATGAGATGAGCGACTCAATAGAAAAGGAATTGCAGAAGTTTGAGCTGCCCACGCGCACTGATTTTCCGTGGGTAACCACCACAATCACAGTGTTTGGCGTGGTGTTGTCTGCTTTGCACATTTGGTTTAATACCTTATCGACGTTACCAGAGTTATGGATTTCCGCGACCCACTTTGCTGGCTTTGCGGTGATTTGTGCGCTTTGGTATCCGGCTCATATCTCTCTCAAGCAGAGTAAGATTGCACTCGGCATCGATGTGTTGATTGCCATGGGCGCGGTCGCGTGTTTGCTCTACATTCCCTATGCCGAAGATGCGCTATATGAACGCGGTGTGAAGTTCGTGACCAGCGATTGGGTCTTCGCCATCATGGCAATTTTGATTGTTATCGAACTGATTCGACGCACCATGGGCTGGTTTATTCCAGTGTTGATTGTGGTGTGTTTAAGCTACGTTGTGCTTTGGGGTAAGTGGGCGACAGGTATTTTCCACTTCCCGGGTTTGAGCATGGAAACCTTGCTCTACCGCAGCTTCTATTCTTCTGAGGGCATGTTTGGCTCTATCTCACGCATCAGTTGGACTTTCGTATTCATGTTCATTCTGTTCGGTGCGTTTCTTGTTCGCTCTGGTGTCGGTGATTACATCATCAATGTGGCACGTGCTGCGGCTGGCAAAATCATTGGTGGTCCCGGTTTTATCGCAGTGATTGGCTCGGGATTGATGGGCTCAGTATCTGGATCTAGTGTGGCAAATACGGTTTCAACTGGTGTTATCAGTATTCCTTTAATGCAAAAAGCAGGTTTCCCTTCGCGCTTCGCGGCGGGCGTTGAAGCTGCGGCGTCGACAGGTGGTCAGCTGATGCCACCAGTGATGGGCGCGGGCGCTTTCATCATGGCGTCTTACACGCAAATTCCTTATGTCGATATCATCGCGGTTTCTTTCATTCCTGCTCTTATCTATTTCTTGTCCGTGGCGTTCTTTGTGCGTATTGAAGCCAAACGCAGCGGCGTTCAAAAAATCACGACAAGTGATGAATCTCTATTAAAAGTGCTGATCAGCGGTTGGCACAACCTTATCCCACTGGCGGTATTGGTCACTTTGTTGGTTCAAGGTTTTACACCGACTTACGCTGCAGGTTTGTCAATCATTTCTGTGGTGGTGGCTTCTTGGTTCTCGAAAGATCATAAGATGGGACCAAAAGCGATCATCGAAGCGCTATCGCAAGGTGCAAAGAACATGGCGACAACCGCCGTATTGCTGGTGGGTATCGGTTTGGTGATCAACGTGATCAGTACAACTGGCATCGGCAACACCTTCTCACTGATGATCGACGGTTGGGCGAATGGCGACTTGTTCATCATGATCGTTCTGATTGCGCTCGCTTCTCTTGTTTTAGGTATGGGTTTACCTGTGACAGCGGCGTATATTGTATTGGGTACTCTGTCTGCCCCTGCGCTTTACAAGTTAATTGCCGAAAACCAATTGCTTGAATTGATGGTGTCAGGTCAATTGCCTGAACAAGCAAAAGCCATCTTCATGTTGGCGGCGCCAGAAAAGCTGGAACTGCTTAATGCACCAATGGCGTTGGAAACTGCGAAAGAAATGGTGGCGCTAGTACCTGCGGACTTTATGGAAACCCTACTAGAGCAAAGTTTGGGTATGGAAGCGGTAGGCTTGGCGTTGCTGGCTGCTCACCTCATCATCTTCTGGTTATCGCAAGACAGCAACGTTACGCCTCCAGTGTGTTTGACCGCATTTGCAGCAGCGACCATCGCTAAAACACCGCCAATGCGCACTGGTTTGATGGCATGGAAAATTGCCAAAGGTTTGTATCTTGTACCGCTGTTGATTGCTTATACAGGCTTAGTCAGTTGGGATGTGACGTCAGTGATTACCGTGGGCTTCTTTGCCATCATCGGTACCTATGCATTGATTGGTGCGATTGAAGGCTACTTGGAAGGTCCTCTAAACATTCTGACGCGTCTCTTGTTGGTAGTGGTAGGTACATTGCTAGTTTGGCACGACATCCCAATGTTGGTTCGTGTGGCAAGCTGCGCGGTATTTGTCGCGGTGTTCATTTACAGTGGTCGCAAGTTCAAATTGCAACAATCTCAACTATCGGTTTTATAAGAGGTCGTATGAAATCAGTCTATGACTACATCATTGTTGGTGGCGGTATCGTTGGTGTGTCGACAGCATGGCAACTACAGCAACGTCATCCAGACAAATCCATTTTATTGGTTGAGAAAGAGTCCGGTTTTGCCAAGCACCAAACCGGACACAATAGCGGCGTGATTCATGCTGGGGTGTACTACGCTCCGGGCAGCTTAAAAGCGGATTTTTGTAAGCGTGGGGTAGAGCGAACCATTTCGTTCTGTGCTGAGCACGATATTCCGGTGGAGAACTGTGGCAAGTTATTGGTTGCGACCAATGAGCAAGAAGTCGAACGCATGAATGCCCTCTATGAGCGCTGCCATGTCAACGGCATCGACGTAAAGCTACTCGATGAAGTTCAACTCAAACTGGCTGAGCCAAACATCACTGGCTTGGGTGCGATTTATGTCAAAACCACTAGCATTGTTGATTATCGTTTGGTCACTGAGCAGATGGCGGAAGAGTTCAAAAAGCTCGGCGGTCAAATCAGCCTGAGAACCAAAGTGGTGGCTGCCGAAGAGAAGGATGAAGAAGTCCAACTGACCTGCATTTCAGACGGTCAAACGATGCAGCTTAATACCAAGTTCTTGGTTACTTGCAGTGGCTTGATGGCGGATCGCATGACTAAGATGATGTCTATTCCGACCGATTTCCAAATCATCCCTTATCGTGGTGAATACTACCGCTTAGATAGCAAACACGACCGAGTGGTGAATCATCTTATTTATCCAATTCCAGACCCTGATTTGCCATTCTTGGGCGTCCACCTGACTCGCATGATTGATGGCAGTGTGACTGTTGGTCCAAATGCGGTTCAAGGCTGGAAGCGGGAAGGGTACGACAAGGTTAACTTCAGCTTGCAAGATACCATGCAAATGCTCAGTTTCTCCGGTTTCTGGAAGGTGACACAAAAGCATCTAAAAACCGGACTGGATGAGTTTAAGAACTCGTGGTGGAAGCCGGGCTACCTCAAGTTGGTCAACAAATATTGCCCTAGCATCAAGGTAGAAGATCTCAAACCATATCCTGCGGGTATTCGCGCACAAGCGGTGTTATCCGACGGAACCTTGGTTCATGACTTTTTGTTTGCCGAGAGCGCCAGAAGCCTACACGTTTGCAACGCACCCTCTCCCGCAGCGACATCTGCAATGCCGATTGGAGAGTACATTTGCGATAAAGTGAATGAGAAGATAGAGGCGAAAACCGAGACGGTTTAACAGTAAAAAGCCAAACCAAAAGTACACCAGAGATGACTCTATTTGTTGAGTAATTAGTGTCGGGTGTGCCGGAAGTTTGGCTTTTACTTTGGTGATTGGATAATTTCCTTCTTATGATATTTGGATTTATTAGGAGAGGGATGGATGAAATTAGGTTTAGCCAATTACAACGTAGGTGTTGTTAAGCATGATCCTGCATGTCGACAGGATTTTGCACGCAGCCGATCTGAACTGGCGTTAGTGACGGAGATGATGTCAACTCAAATCGAGCATATTGGCAGTACTGCCATTTTGGATATGCCTGCCAAACCTATTATCGATATGGTACTAGGTATTGCGCACTTTCCTCATGTTTCTCTAAAACTTTCTTTGATGGAACAAGCTGAAATTACCATCGAAAAATATACGGATGCTAAGGCAAACTTCGTACGTAAAGTCATAGATGAGTTGAAGACAAAATGAAGAAACGGCTTGGATTCATTTTACTTTGTAGTGCATTTCATTCTTTTGCGTATCAACTGCATGAGCGCGACGAGAGCTATGTATTAATTGGTCATGAGCTCAGTGCTGGCTATATCGTTTATGTACCAGGCTCTATGGAAGCAGAAATTACCAATGTGTTTAAATTTGATTGTGAAGGCAGTCGTGTTGAAGCTGTGAAAATTGGTAGCGAGATTAATAACGCTGCGACATATGGCGAGCATCTCCAATACTATTTCTTTCTCGTGAGAGATCATCAGTTTCACGTTCCTCTAAGAATTATTGAATCTTTTAAAACGGTTGATAAAAAGTCAAAAGAGGTTCTATCAGAACATTTACCTTTCACAAAAAATGATGACCTTGGGTTAGCTTGTGATTTAGTTAGGCCTCAGGTTGAAAGCTATTACTTTTCCCAAGCTTTTGAAGCGATACCTAAACATACCAACAATAAAGGCGACTGAATCAGTCGACTTTATTGTGTCGGCTGTAGAGTCGTAGTGTCTATTGCTATTTAGGGCAGAGTTCGCCTTTCTTTGCGTGTCTTTCGATCATGTAATCGCCTCGGGCACTGTGCAATACAATTGCATTCCAGACTTGACCATCTTGCAACTCGAACTCAAACGCATAATGGGTGCCGCCGACCATTTTCGTTCTCACCTCATGAATTGCTTTCAATTTATCATCGGCATTCATTTGATAAAGCACCATGTTGAGTGAGCGTCTGGCGTCAGGAGTTGCTTCAGCAAGTTGCCAATGACCCTGCTCGTTTGTTGCGGAGCAAATAGACCGCATTTTACTTTTCATGGCGGATGACATCTGCTTGTCTACGGCCAATGCATTTGGTGAAAACAGTGGAACCGTCAAAGGAATCAAAGTTACCAGAAACCGCTTTAAGGTCATAAAAACACTCCGTTGTTTTACTCTTGCTTGAGTATAGACCTCAATGGCTTCAGATGTGGTGCAGTCGACTCTGGGCCTACAATATCGCAGTTCGTATCAACGAACTGATGATAAACAAGGCGACCACGCTTGCCAGCCAAATGCCAATGAACCACAAAATGGGCTTTAGTTTCATCAGTGATATCCTTCTCCACGTTTCATCTTGCCGCGGAACACCCAGTACGAATAAGCCGTGTAGGCTATGATCAGAGGAAGTAATACCACCGCACCGGCAAGTAAAAATGCCAAACTCTTATCTGGCGCAGCGACGTCTTGATAAGTGAGTGCGAATGGGACCAAGTAAGGGAATGTACTGACACCGAAACCCATCGCGGACACAAGAAACAGGCCGATCGCAAGAACGTAGGCTCGGACGGCTTTGTGGTCGAGTAAGGCTTTGAATAGCTGCCAAATAAGTGCCGCTGCAATAATTGGTAAAATGAAAAACAGTAGCGAGTTTGGTAATGAGAACCAACGTTCAAATACGATATTTTGGCTCAATGGCAGCCACAAACTGGCGATGAATATACAGGCTACCATCGCTAGTCCCCATCGTCGCGCGGCCACGTAATAGCGCCCCATCAGCTCTTTTGGAAGCTTGATTAATAACCAGCATGAACCGAGCAGAATATAAGCACAAACAAGCGCCAGGCCACAAAATACGCTAAATGGTGAAAGCCAATCAAACCATCCACCTGCGTATGCTCGTTCACTAACCTCTATACCTTGGAGCAGGGTTCCGAGCATAATGCCTTGCATCAATGCCGCGGTGAGTGAACCAATGAAAAAAGCGCTATCCCATAAAAACTTTCCGCGTTGTGTTCGGAAGCGATACTCAAAAGAAACCCCACGCAGAATTAACCCGAGCAGCATTAAAATCAGGGGAGCATAGAGTGCTGGCATAATGACCGCGTAGGCGAGGGGGAACACGGCAAAAAGCCCACCTCCGCCAAGAACTAGCCAAGTTTCATTCCCATCCCAAACAGGAGCGATGCTGTTCATCATCATGTCGCGCTCTTCATCGTCATTAGCGCTGAGGAATAGGATACCAATACCGAGATCAAAGCCATCTAACGCGACATAAATCAGAACGGCGAGCCCAATCAAAGCGTACCAAATTAATGCGTAATCCATGAGTAAGCTCCTAGGTTAGATGGTTAGAATGTGTGATGGCATCGGTTTTCGTGCCATCAGGAAGTCGGCTATCTAGACCTTCTTCATATCGAGTTGGAGACTTGCGCATCAAACGTAGGAGATAGAAGAAGCCAGCTCCAAAAACCACAAAGTAAACCACGATGAACGCCGTCAGGGAGACGCTCACCGCGGCGGCATCAATAGGCGATGCCGAATTGGCTGTGGTTAAAAGACCGTATACGGTGTAAGGCTGTCGACCGACTTCGGTAGTTATCCAGCCTGCTAAAACTGCAATGAACCCCGCTGGGGCAAACAGCACACAAATACGTTGAAGTGCCCTCGAATCAAAAAGTTTGCGACGTTTTCTTAGCCAAAGGCTCCACAAACCAATAACAAGCATGCCAAAACCAAGTGCGACCATGACTCGGAAAGACCAGAAAACGATAGATACAGGAGGGTGTTCCTCCTCTGGAAAAGCATCTAATCCCTTCACTTCACCGTTGAGGTCATGAGTTAAAATCAAACTACCGAGTTTGGGGATTTCCAGTGCGTATTCCATACGTTTTTCTTCATCGTTAGGGATACCGAAGAGGAGCAATGGCGCGCCTTGGTGAGACTCATAGTGCCCTTCCATCGCGGCGACTTTGGCGGGTTGATGTTCAAGGGTGTTTAATCCATGCATGTCTCCAGCAACGATTTGAATTGGTGTCACGATAGCAGCCATCCACATTGCCATCGAGAACATAATTCTGGCTAGAGGGTTATGGTTTGCTTTTAGCAAGTGATAAGCGGCAACGCCGGCTACAACAAAAGCAGTAGTAAGGTAAGCGGCGAGCAACATATGAACGAGCCGGTAAGGGAAGGAAGGGTTGAAGACAATCGCCCACCAGTCTTCTGGGATAAACTGTCCGGCTTCGTTGATACTATAGCCCGCTGGTGTTTGCATCCAACTATTAACCGAAAGTATCCAAAACGCAGACAAAAACGTCCCGAATGCAACAATACAAGTCGCGGCGAAGTGAAGCTTCTTACCCACCTTATCCATACCGAAAAGCATCACGCCTAGAAACCCCGCTTCGAGGAAAAACGCAGTAAAAACTTCATAACCCATTAGTGGGCCTAGGATTGGGCCTGTTTTGTCGGCAAACACGCTCCAGTTAGTACCGAATTGATAGCTCAACACGATGCCACTCACCACACCCATACCAAAACTGATGGCAAAGATTTTGAGCCAGTACTTATAGATTTGCATGTACTGTTTGTTGCCCGTTTTTAAGTACAAGCCCTCTAATACAGCGAGATAACTTGCCAAACCAATCGTAAAAGCTGGAAAAATAATGTGGAAAGAGACAGTAAAGGCAAATTGGAATCTAGCTAGGTCAATGGCGAGTGTGTCCATGAGCGGTCCCTTTTTCGTTGGATAAACTGTTCGCCGGATTTAAAGAGGAGACAGAAGAGTGGCGAACAAGGTGAAATACGAAGAAGGAAGACGAAGAGATTAAAAAACGATCGCTTTTTACACATGTGCGTACCATCTTTTAGATAAAGGAGGAGTGTTATGAGCCTTAAAGATTACTTTGAGAAAGCGACACCTAAGTTTGGTCCAGGTGGGAAGTATCACAAGTTCTACCCACTTTTCGAAGCTGTCGAAACCATTTTTTACACGCCTGGTAAGGTAAACCAGGGCATGACTCACGTTCGAGATAGCATCGATTTAAAACGTATTATGATCATGGTGTGGTTGGCGGTCTTCCCTGCCATGTTCTGGGGTATGTACAACATAGGCCAGCAAGCGAGTGATGCCTTGTTGTATGGAATGGATCAAGCCTCAGCTCAGCAAGCGCTTGTTTCTTCATGGCAACTGAGTTGGGTATGGGGTTCGTTAGATGCGGTTTCACAAGCGGGGTGGGAAAGTAAAATGTGGCTTGGTGCTACTTACTTTCTCCCGGTTTATGCGACGGTGTTTATCGTTGGTGGTTTCTGGGAAGTTCTGTTTGCTATTGTGCGAAAGCATGAGGTGAATGAAGGTTTTTTTGTCAGCTCTATACTCTTTGCGCTGATCCTTCCTCCGACAATTCCACTATGGCAAGCGGCTTTAGGTATCACTTTCGGTATTGTTGTGGCGAAGGAGATTTTCGGTGGTACTGGACGAAACTTCCTAAATCCAGCTTTAGCAGGGCGAGCGTTCTTATACTTTGCCTATCCTGCCAACATGTCCGGTGGTGCTGTGTGGGTCGCGGCTGATGGTTACTCTGGCGCTACTCCACTTAGTCAATGGTATGAAGGCGGGCAAAGTGCTTTGATAAATAATATGACAGGACAAACAATTTCATGGGGAGATGCTTTTGTTGGTAATTTACCAGGCTCGATGGGTGAAGTCTCCACGTTGTTGATCGCACTAACAGGCTTGGTTCTCATCTTTATGAAGATTGCATCGTGGAGAATTGTTGCGGGCGTGTTGGTCGGTTTAATCGGAGCTTCACTACTATTGAATGCGATCGGTTCAGACTCTAACCCCATGTTCTCCATGCCGTTCTACTGGCACTTCGTGATTGGTGGGGTTGCGTTTGGTACCTTCTTTATGGCGACAGACCCTGTCTCGGCAGCTTTTACCAATAACGGGAAATGGGCATACGGACTATTAATCGGTGTGATGACGATTTTTATCCGAGTGCTGAACCCGGCTTATCCAGAAGGCATCATGTTAGCGATTCTATTTGCTAACTTATTCGCGCCACTTTTCGATTACCTAGTCAAAGAAAGTAATATCAAACGCAGAATGAAAAGGGCGAGACCTTCTTAAAATGAGGGTGACCTCACTGAAAATTGATTGAAAACTGCACTATATTGAAAAGGTCAGAGACATAGGGTTTCTGACTTTTTATTTTTATCAGGAGGACGAAGACGATGAGAATAAAGGATATTCTCGATAGCCGTTTGGTGCTGTCGTTCTGGTATAACCTAGACTACTGCTTGTCTCTTCTTAGTAAAATCTCTTCTCGTTGATTTCCTCAATGCAATCGCATTGAAAAGCATTCTATCTATTTGTTTTTTAGTCTTACGTGAAACTGCGTAGGGCAATGCGTATAAGGAAATTAACAATGAAACGTATTCCAGAACCTTTCCGTATCAAAATGGTTGAGCCAATCAAAATGACGACTTTGGCAGACCGTGAAGTCGCGTTAAAAGAAGCGGGCTATAATCCATTTCTTCTTCGTAGTGATGATGTTTATATCGATTTGCTGACTGACTCTGGCACTGGTGCCATGAGTGATAATCAGTGGGCTGGCATCATGATGGGGGATGAATCCTATGCGGGGAGTCGAAATTACTACAACCTGTGTGATGCAGTGGAGCACTTCTTCGGTTATAAGCTCACCGTGCCTGCACACCAGGGGCGTGGTGCCGAGCAAATTTTGTTCCCCGCTTTGATTGAGCGTATGCGTCAGGTGCGTGGTGGCGAAACGCCAGTCTTTATCTCGAACTACCATTTTGATACCACAGCGGGTCACATTGAACTCAATGGCGGTAAAGCGATTAACGTGGTAACGGAAGAAGCATTCGACACCACTACGCCTTATGATTGGAAGGGCAATTTTGATATCGATAAGCTGGTGGCAACAATTGAAGCGCACGGTTCGCATAACATTTGTGCAATTATCACCACGATTACTTGTAATAGCTCCGGTGGTCAGCCTGTGTCGATGGAAAACATGCGCAGTGTGTACGAGATTGCAACCAAGTACGATATTCCAGTGGTGATTGACTCGGCTCGTTACTGTGAGAACGCCTACTTTATCAAGCAGCGTGAAGCGGGTTACGAGAATAAATCGATTCTGGAAATCATCCGTGAGATGTACCAGTACGGTGATATGCTCACCATGTCAGCTAAGAAAGACCCGATGGTAAACATTGGTGGCATGTGTTGTATTCGTGATCATAAGGAGTTGTTCCAGGCGGTGCAGACGCGCTGCGTACCCATGGAAGGATTTGTGACATACGGCGGCATGGCTGGGCGTGATATGGAAGCGCTCGCTCGCGGTTTGTATGAAGCCGCGGATGAGGATTTTCTTCATTATAGAATTAGCCAAGTTCAATACTTAGGTGAGCGCTTACGTGAAGGTGGTATTCCGATTCAATACCCAACGGGTGGTCATGCGGTGTTTGTGGATGCCGCTAAGATTTTGCCACATATTCCAGCGGATCAGTTTCCTGCGCAGGTATTGTGTAATGCTTTGTACTTGGAAGCGGGTATTCGAGCAGTAGAGATAGGATCGTTGCTGCTTGGTCGAGATCCGGAAACGGGTGAACAAAAAGCGTCAGAGCTTGAGTTGATGCGTTTGACCATTCCACGTCGTGTCTACACAAACGATCATATGGATTACATTGCGGATGCGATTATCGAACTGAAAAATCGTGCACATGAGTTAAAAGGGCTCACTTTCGAGTACGAGCCACCAGTGCTGCGCCACTTTACTGCTCGATTTAAAGAGATCGATTAACTCAAGTTTAAATCTAGATAAGCAAAAGGCCGCGAGTTTCGCGGCCTTTTTCGATTTGTTTATTTCTTAGCGTTACAGTTACGCCAACTCTAACGTGATGCGAACGAACTGGTCGTCTTGATACTGCACTTCATAATTGAAGGTACCACTGGCGTAAATGCTGCCAAGGAAAAGTGAGCGTTGACTCATTGGTCCGCGGAACAGCATCGAAATAGGAGCGATTAGGGCGTTATTATCATCGAAGTGCTGATTTAAGTTCTCAGAAAGCACACACAGCAAACAGCCGTGTTGGTCGTGAGATAAGTCGACGTCTTCCGGTCGAGATAATAACACGGTAGTCCCCAGTTTCTTCTCAATCTCGTTGATCAGCAGCAAGTAGCTATCTAGATCGGGTTGAGGGTTGCTGGGTTTGTCTGCACCGACGCAGCGCTCGAGTAATTCTTCCAGATTTCCGTTCTCACCTTTTGCCTGCTGAGTCAAAGATTTTAACGGCTTTTTAATCAGCTTATAGCGATTACTCTTCAGTTTTGGTTTCAGCCATTTCTGAAGTAAGTCATTACGTTCTTTAAGGGAGAGGCCATGCGAGGACGCGTGAATTTTAAAGTGCAGGTGTAATAAAGCGTGAACCGCAAGCTCACTCAGAAGTTGGTTAGCATCTGTAGACTGTCTTGCCTGCTTAGAACTTTGCATTACACTCGAACAAAATTAGGGAAGAAGGATAATGGTGCCGAGAGAGGGACTCGAACCCTCACACCAAAGGCACTAGCACCTCATGCTAGCGTGTCTACCAATTTCACCATCTCGGCATCATGATGCTCTGAATACTCAGAGGCCTCGAAAGAAGCAACGCGAATTATAACCAAAATCCACCTGTTGGCGAGAGCAAAATGACGAATTTTGGCTCTTTCGAGTTTGATTGCATATTTATTGGTCACTTTTATGTTTTTTACCATCAACGCCTATCCTTATGCCCTTACTTTTATTAATGGTATGACGACAAAAGAGTACTTTTGCCTAAATTTTGAACGCTTGAACGTTTGCGTAAATAAATGTGATGAATATCTCTTTTTGTTGGCTATACTTGCGTCCCGTTTAAGCGGGAATTAGGGTTTAGTTGTTCAGGACCCTTACCCATACAAGCCGTCACATGGAGCAGGCCAAGCAACATGCTCGCCAGCAGTGAATGACCCCACGGACCGGACCAGCTACGTTCAATTGCTTGTATAAGGTAAAAATAAGATGTCGAACTATTCGTTCTGTCTACATTCTGGATCTAAAAGTGAGTTATCACTCGCTGCGTTGTCCCTTTCTTCTGCCAATTCCTTTGGCTCTTTTTTCTTTTTCAACGTTTAGTAGGTCCAGCTCATGAGTGTTCTATTTAGTCTATTTGGTATTGTTGCACTGCTAGGTTGTGCTTTCCTACTTTCTGAGGGTCGTTCTTCCATTAATTGGAAAACTGTATCTCGCGCCTTGATGCTACAAATGGGGTTTGCTGCTTTGGTGCTCTATTTCCCGTTGGGTCAAGCGGCGCTGGCGAGTTTAAGTAATGGTGTCGCGGGGCTACTCAGCTTTGCTGATGAAGGGATTAAATTCCTCTTTGGTGACCTCGCTTCTTCTGGCTTTATCTTCGCTATCCGTGTCCTTCCTATCATCATCTTCTTCAGTGCTCTTATCTCCGCCCTTTACTATTTGGGCATTATGCAAAAAGTGATTCAATTTATTGGCGGCGCTATCCAGAAGTTCTTGGGTACGAGTAAAGCAGAGTCTTTGGTTGCAACAGGGAACATTTTCTTATCTCAAGGCGAGTCACCACTTCTTATTCGTCCATTTCTTTCTAACATGACTCGCTCTGAACTGTTTGCCGTGATGGCTGGTGGTATGGCTTCAGTGGCGGGCAGTGTGCTTGGTGGTTATGCTGGTTTGGGTGTCGACCTCAAATACTTGATCGCGGCAAGCTTTATGGCAGCACCAGGTAGTTTGATGATGGCAAAAATCATCGTTCCTGAGCGTCAAACGCCAAGCGATTACAACAATATTGAGCTAGATAAATCAGAAGAAAGTAACGTTATTGATGCGCTAGCAAGCGGTGCCATGGGCGGTATGAAAGTTGCCGTTGCTGTTGGTACCATGCTTATCGCTTTCGTGAGTGTTATCGCGATGGTGAACACGGGGCTAGAAAACTTGGGCGAGATACTTGGTTTCTCTGGCGTAACGCTACAAGCGATTTTTGGTTATTTGTTTGCACCTCTAGCGTGGTTGATTGGTGTGCCAAGCCACGAAATTCTAGCTGCGGGTTCATACATTGGTCAGAAAGTGGTGATGAATGAGTTTGTTGCGTTTATCGATTTTGTGCAGCACAAAGCGACACTGTCTGAGCATACTCAAATTATTATCACTTTTGCGTTGTGTGGTTTTGCGAACATTGGCTCAATTGCGATTCAGTTGGGTTCTATCGGCGTGATGGCACCTGAGCGCCGCAAAGATGTTGCAAGTCTAGGCCTAAAAGCGGTTGCTGCTGGTACACTCGCTAACCTGATGAGTGCGTGCTTAGCGGGCATTTTTATCTCTCTCTAATTTAGATTGAAGATACACACTAAAAACCCGCCTAAATGGCGGGTTTTGTTATTTCTAAGGCTTGGGCATTAAGCCGTAAGGTATCGATTTAAAAGCCTCTGGGTGCTCTTGATAAGTTGGCGCTTTATGTACCCCTTTCCAATCGAGCAGCATGATGGCTAGTACGTTACGGTGTTCGCCGTACTTGAGATCAAAGTTACCGTCGACCGACGGAATCATCCCTTTTTCTGCGTTGATTGCGTGACGAATGGCTTGGCGGGTTTTCTTTACGACCGGATCATGGTCCAAGCCTGCTAACAAAAACGAAATGCCGACTTCCGCAATCACGTCTTCTTTGGCGCGTAGTAGGATAGTGTCGATATTGTTGCGAAAGTAATCATAAATCCATTGGTGTTTCTTCTCGCTTACTCGCTCCTGATAATACTGTGAATCGGCAAAGATGATGTGCGTCATACCATAGAGTTTGTTCCAATACTGCTGAGCTGAAAGCATCTTATCTTTATCGTCGGGGTAGGTGTCACGGAAGGTTTGAGTGAATTCCTCGACCACATCTTGCTCTCCTAACTGACGAAGCCAGTAGACTTGGTTTGCAAGCTGAGCTGCCCATGCTTCTATCATCTCTTTGTCCGTAACGTAACGCGAGAAATCGTAGCGCCTAATAATTTTTCTCAGCGTTTTGTCTTGTTTATGCTTTAGGCCGTATTCGTTTGCTCTTGCCATTGCGCCAAGCAAATCCACACCAAGATAAAGGTACTCAGGATGGTGTTTAGTCACGGTATAGCGTCGCTGCCCTCGTTCGGTTTCTTTCTCTTGATACGTGGTCAGCCTTTGAGATGAATAGAGAATGATGTCTTCTGGTTCAACAACTTCATTAGCAAATTGGTTTAACCGGCTGGCTACTTGTGCCATGTCGGTCCAAATGGCAGCGTGATATTTCTCATCTAATGTTTGGCGGTACATGCGTAAGCCAAAATGGCCCTCTTTAAACGCCGGGAAAGTGAACAGTTCCTGTTCGTAGGTACTACGAATCAACTGCGCTGATTGAGTATTATCGAGAAGCGGTACCTCTTCCTGTGATGCCTGAGCAGCAAAGGTAAGTGAGCAAGAGAGTAAGACCGCTAAGCTAAGAGGTTTAATACGCATAAATCCATTCCCTATGAAGTCCTGAACCTAAACCTACCATCAATATTGATTGAGAATGTAAAAGCTGAGTCAATAGTTGAAAATTTGCCTAAAAGTCAGGTTGATACGTTCATCTTTGGTTTTCGCGGTTTTTGGTACGCAGTGCTTCCAGTGATGCTGAAGCTCGCCAGCCATAATCAGTAAGGAGCCATGAGAAAGCTCGTATTCAATCTCAGTTTTACAATGTAAATTTCTAAGCAAAAATCGACGTGTTTCACCTAAGTTCAAAGATGCGATAACAGGGTTTCTACCTAACTCTGGTTCATTATCTTGGTGCCAGCCCATTGAGTCTTGGCCGTGTCGATATAAGTTAGCGAGAACAGAATTAAAAGTGACATCAGCAACTGATTCACAACGCACTTTCAGCTGAGTTAACTCAGGAGTCCAAGGGTGAGGCTGCATGGTTAAGCCTGAGTAAGTATATGCTGCATCACCGTGCCACGCTTGTAAGCGAGGTTGAAGTACTGACTTGCCGAACATAGTAATGTGTTCTTGGTGCCATGGCAGTGTCTTTCGAAGTTGGTCAAAGTAATTATCCGCCTCAAGATGGTTAAGAAAATGAGGATCATAATAAAGTTTTCCTCTTTCTACTTCTTGCCATAGATCGCCGCCAAATAAATCGCCTTGTTGATGCATCATCTCACACCTAAAACATAAAAGTTGTCAATCACTGTTACCTTTCTGATTATGATTGGTTATTCTTGTGATAATAAGAATTTTAACAATAAATAAAAAATCTCGTAGTTGTATACGAGTTGTGGGGAGAAAATGCGTTATTTACCCAGAAAGCGATGCTATTTTGCATTGTTCTTCCTCACCTTTTTCGCTTTGTGTATTGGGGTTATTGAGCTGTTAAATCGAAACCAGCAAGAGCTTCACAAAGAGCGAGTTCAAGTTGAGGCCAAAGAACAACTTTCCATTCTCCGTTCCAATTTGGAAGCGGTACTTATGGCGGATATCTACAAAGCCAGTACTTTAGCGACACTCATTACGTTACTTCCTAAAAATCAAGAAGAAGAATTGAGTATCGCCGCTCACCGAATCCTAAATAAAAGTAAACATATTACAATCATCGGTATCGCGAAAAATGATGTAATTAGTCATGTATTTCCACGCCAAGGTAATGAGCGCCTAATCGGCCTTGATTACCGCGCAGTGCCACAGCAGTGGGTACAGGTGCAAAAAGCCAAGGATGTACAAGAAATTTTCATCGCAGGGCCAGTGACTTTGATTCAAGGTGGCCGAGGTTTGATCGTGCGTGTGCCTGTTTTTCTTGATCCTCCAATGAATCAGGACTACTGGGGAGTGATCAGTGCGGTGATTGATTTCGATGCTCTGATGAGAGAAACCGGCGTAATTGATTTCTCGTATCGTTACCCTTTAATGATCCGTGGTTACGATAGCGGTGGCTCATTTGGTGATGCTTTCTTTGGCGCGCAAAGTGTAAATAGCATGGTATATGCAAAAGAGATGGTTCATTTTCCTTATGGTGGGTGGAGTATGGTGGTTTTCTCTGGAGGTAAAGCTGATCGCCAAATCTCTTGGCATCAGTTGCATTTAGCTAGAGTAATCGGCTATCCCATTATATTCGCACTTAGCCTCGCGCTGTTCGCCATTTATCGACTGTATACCATTGCAGATGACAGAGCTTTACACGATGAACTCACGAATTTACCAAACCGTCGCTATTTTATGAAGTTTTACAAGCAGCAGTTTGAAATAGCGAAACGTTATAAAAAGCGTTATAGCTTCGCCTTAATTAATATTGACCTAGATAGGTTTAAACACATTAACGATACCTATGGTCACGACGCAGGTGACAAAGTTTTAATCGCTACGGCTGAAAGGGTAAAAAGCTCTCTGCGTAAATCAGACATCGTGGCCAGAATGGGCGGTGATGAGTTCTTAGTTGTAGTTCATCACCCAGGAACGGAAGAAAATGTTCAGTCTCTTCTACAAAAACTTCGATTAGCGCTATGCTCTACGCCCGTCATTTACGATGAAACGCTTATCTATTTGAAAGCCAGTATTGGGTACGCGATATTTGACCCGCAAATGTCATCTCCTGAGCAAATGATGAAAATAGCCGATGAGAGAATGTATCAACAAAAGCATGGCGGATGAGCCTGAACCCAGTTTCAATAAGGGGTTAGAGGAATGGTAAAGTTGGGAGTCCGAAATCTCATCATCATTGAGGTGCAAGAATATGTGACTTCATATGTTCACAGACACTTTGCTGAGAGAGTCGTTATTAGCAGTGCATTAAGTGGCATATTTGCATAACTTTGCATTTTGCAAATGCAGTTTGCGAAATTAATGGTTAATAAAGCAACGATATGCATCTGGATCTACTAAAAAACGGCTTTTTTAAAGTTGGCACGCATCGTGCTTTACTTAGAGTGACCCTTATTAAGCCGAGGGTCACCTAGCCAACTGACGTTGTTAGTGAATACAAATTGTTCACAAGTATATACCGCCAATCACGTTTATTGTGATTGGCGTTTTTTCTTTCTAAAGTCCGATGATATTCACATCGTTGCCCGTCTCATCAGCTTCTCCGCACTTGCTGTAACAACTAGGTTGTCTTGGACAAACCGCCCCTCTGGAGCAGATTAACCTTGCTTGGGTTTGAATCCCGCGCTCTATCCAGTTGATGTTTAATATCTTAGCGATAGTCGTTAAGTCTTTTTTGATGTGGGGAGGAATAACACTACTTCCGCCGGAAGCGACACAAAGGGACTTAAGTTCTTCCGCTATGGAAACGGCATCGCCACCTTGTGCAGAAATGGCAGGGTTAAGATCAATACCGGCACATAGCACGCGATTATTCCCTGCAGGGTCAAATACGTTGACCGATTCGCAGCAGTAGATACGTGGCTCGTCGCCAACATTTAAAATCGAAATTTGCGCTGAACTGGTATCCAAAGGCTGGGAAAGGCGTCGGAATACCGCCCAGTGCTGGCAAGGGTCGTTTACTTTGCGCATGTTGCCCCAAGGCAATGGAATACCATTTCCTCGATACACTGCTTTTAACTTGCCGGGGCCATAGGCATCAAAATAGTGCCAATGAGGGTAAGGCGAGACCACCGTCATGCGACGCATTGCAACGGAAGGAGAAACGCCGGCCTTTTTGTGAACATCAATTTCGTAACCGGAGCGATCAAGCAACTGACGAAATGGTACTTTGGGGCAAAGCAAGGCACCAGCAAAAAAGCTGGACTCAAAATCACGCCAAGCTTGCAGGATATCTTGCGAATTGAGTTCAGAGTTCGACACAGGGCTGTCCATTTGCTCCCAATTGTTTTGATGCCCGATAGATAAAACGTTATTCATTGCATCGCTGCTATGGAGCACTCGATGGCCGATATATACCGCCAAGTCATACTTCAATCGGGTTGGATAGTCACGCATTCGTTTATTGAGATAAATAGTCCCAGGTGGCTCCATGAAAGACGTAATCAACTGTTTGGCGCTGACGCCCAGTTCATCAATCACATCTTGTGGCGCTCGATCTACCCAGCGGATATCCAATCCCATACTCTTTGCAATGTCTACGAGATCTTCTACAGATAGATTCAACCGCTTCAAGCCGACCTCTTCGGCGGCGCGCTCTAAATCAGGAAAATGGTTTTGATGGTTTTCTTGGTGTGCGCGGATCAGTAAGTGGGCGAATTGACGCCCCGTGATACCTGTTTGGGAGAGCATTTCTGGTATCGCGATTTGAAGAATATCATTGGAGAACAGGAAGCTCGGCTCCAGCGCCATGCCACTAATCCCACCACGATTCCCTTTGTTGGGTGTGATGGCTTCTAATTCGGGTTCATCATCTAAAAACCACGCCGGATCTTTTTGAAAAACTTCCGCGATCACTTCGAGCATATCGATACTCGGTACGCGTTTTCCGCGCTCAATCATCGAAAGGTAAGAAACCGAAGGAGCGTACTCTGGATTAATTCTTACACAACGGGCAGACAAATCTTCCATCGTTAAATGGTTGTTTTTTCTTAGGTTGCGAATTTTCGTACCAAGAAAATGAGACTGACGAATAAGGCTTTTTGACACAGACATTTTGTAAAATTCACATTGTAAAATTTTTGTTGTGAAATTGTAGTCAATATTTCGCTAGTCTACATAATGAGCAGGCAAGGAAATTAACCATCCACTTCACAGAATTGCCTGAAACTTAAATAAAGGATTTAAGTTTTTACTCTAGGACGAGTTTTTAAGTGCGAGGATATGACGATGAATATGCTGAACTTCGATAAAAAAGAGATGCAACAACAACAACGCCCATTTATCGCTGAAGCCGTATTTGCCGTCGAAGCGGTAAGTGCTGAGCAGCAGAGTGAGAAACAAGTAAAAGCGAAGCAACTGCTTGACCGCATGTTCCCATTGGAGAACGGGTCGCACCAAGATGTATCAAGTTACGTGATTGATTACCGCCATGTTTTGGCTTATTTCAAAGACGGTACACACAGCGGCCTGAAAAGCCCAAAACACTTCGTGGCGTACACTGGTGAAAAGGAAGATCCAAAATCGATTTTGTTTAAAGATGATTCGGGCAATCATGTAGAAGTGCTGTTTGGCTGTCATAAAGGCACTGGTTGCGTGGAATTAGTGGACATTGATGATATTCAATTGGAAACTCGCACGACGTTTCATCCTGAACTAACTGGCAATGCACCAACCGCGATGCGCCATTGGATAAGTCTAATCAAAGGCGACAAAAAAGGTAAGCCGATGGCATGCAGTGAAGATAAAGAATATACCGCAAAAAATGGTGACGACTACATTCTAAGTTACTGTTACAGCGTCGATTAAGATACTCATGATTGGATACAAAAACCCCGCACTTTACAGCGCGGGGTTTTCTTTTTTATCATAAAAGTCGTTTTCGCTTAGCCAGTTTATTTAAATTGGCATCACGCGGTTACGACCGAGTTGTTTTGCTTCATAAAGCTGTTTATCGGCTTTATTGATTAAGGCTTCAGGCGTATCACCCGGCTCAAATTCTGCTACCCCAAAAGAAGCGGTAATGCTGTGAACTTGTGTGCCTGAGCGCTTATCTCTGATACGCAGTTTTTCTATCATCCGGCGTAGTGTGTCTGCATATTGGCGAGCAATTCGCAGAGATTTGTTAGGTACAATTAACGCGAATTCTTCACCACCAAAACGGTACGCACATATCCCATCTCGACAGCTTTGTTGTAGCCGGCGGGCAATGGCTTTTAATACTGTATCGCCAAAAAGGTGCCCGTAATTGTCGTTAAATGATTTGAAATGATCGATATCAAGCATGATCAAGGTCATTGCCTGATTTGATGCAATAAGTGAAGAGAGATCTTTGTCAAATGCTCGGCGGTTGTATAGGTTTGACAAACCATCGAACAACGCATCTTGCTGTACTTCAGCCAGTTGGTTTTTGAGGCGAGAAATTTCTTCACTCGCGTTGGTCAATTGGCTATTCAAAAACTTTGTTGAGTGACGAATTTCGTGTGACTCTGCGACAAGTTGACGAATCACCACCATCACTTCTTCAATGCTTAGGCTATTGTCCTCAACTTTTTCCAGTTTATTAAAGCTTTTGTCTACCATCTCAGAAAAGGAGGAAGTATCTGAAATCGTATCGCTCATTGAACTGGATACTTCATGTAGCAGAACTTCTACATTGGTTCTAAGATCTTCAAGGCTGGTTTCTGCTTTGCTGGCCACATAGTTGTTGTAAAGCTGTTTATTGGTTGCTGGCGGGCAAATACCGTAGTTTTCTAACACCGTGTCTAACTCAAAGTTGAGTTCTGGAATGGTCTTGTCAACGTAGGTATACCAAAGCGCGTAGTTGGCTGGCGTGGCAGCAACATGGTTTTTGATCATCAGTGGGACCGCTTTTTTTAAATTAGCGGTTGATTTCTTAAACTCGTCGGTCATTTCTGCGATGGTACTAGCAAAATGGGATTGGGCTTAGATTAACGGATATTAACTAATGTCGCTTTAATTTTTATCACTTTTGCATGGTTTATATAGAAAATGAGTGATTAAGATCGTGATCAATACCGTTGGATTCGAATTTTATAAAATATCAGTATGAAACATGTACAGGCATTTGGTGGTATTGCGTGTTTTGAGATATCCAGCAAATGGATTCTGTGTAAACGTTAGTAACCTAATGATCGTCAAACTCTCGTTTTCGTATAAAAGCAAGAAAATCAAAAGGCTTAGCGTCAGGGTCTCCGTGAAAAGAACTCGTAGACGAAGAATTAACATCTGAGGGTGCGAATTGAAAAAGAAAATAGGACTTTATTGGTTCACGAACGACTTGCGATTGCACGACAACCCACTGTTGAAAAGCGCCAGTGTAGAAATGGACGAGTTAATTTGCTTGTATTGCTACCCTTCAATGACGCCTTACTTGCATCACTTTGCGCAGGAAGCCTCTTTCGGGCGTGCGAAATTGCAGTTTCTCGACGCATCGCTTAGTGAACTCAATCAATCTTTGAATCACCTTGGTCAGCGATTATGGGCAGTTGAACTGACGCCCGATCAAGCAATCAAGTATGCTGTTAATCGCTTCGGCGTCACACATATATATGCTGACGCTTTTCCCGGTTCGGATGAGCAACAAGCGTTAGGTCGCGTAGCTGAAGGCGCTTCTCATGTAAAAATAAAACAGCAAACAATCCGGACCCTGTTAAGGGAAGAACAACTGCCATTTGACTTGAGCAAACTGCCTACGACTTTCACGCAGTTTAGAAAGCAAGTTGAAAGTTTAGACATCTCTCGGCCCCACGAGAGTATCCGTTCGTTACCTCCAATTCCTTTAGGTGTGAATCTTCCTTCCGTTACTGCATATTACTTTGACACAAAAGCTGCGTTTCATGGTGGAGAAAGCCGCGGGCTTGAACATTGTCGCCAGTATTTTGCTTCCACACTAGCCAGTGAATACAAACAAACACGCAACGGTTTAGATGGCATGGATTACTCTACCAAGTTCTCTCCTTGGTTAGCTAATGGGTGCCTTTCTCCGAGAACTGTTTATGCCATGTTGAAACGTTATGAAGCGGAGAATGGCGCAAATGATTCAACCTACTGGATTTACTTCGAACTGCTTTGGCGTGAATACTTTTATTGGTATGCCCGTCGATACAAGCGACAGCTCTTCCGATTCGGTGGCATCCAAAATCGAGCACCACTCACCAGCTTTTACGCGCACCGTTTCCAACAATGGAAGAAAGGTGAAACGCCATTTCCTATCGTCAATGCGTGTATGCACCAACTTAATGAAACCGGTTATATGTCGAATCGTGGCAGACAGTTAGTTGCCAGTTGTTTGGTGCATGAGCTTGGCCTCGATTGGCGTTATGGCGCGGCGTACTTTGAGTCACAACTGGTCGATTACGATGTGGCATCAAACTGGGGAAATTGGCAATACTTAGCAGGCGTTGGTGCTGATCCGTGTGGTTCACGACAATTCAACCTCGAAAAGCAAACCGAAATGTACGACCCGCACATGGAGTTCATCGATAGGTGGCAAGGTCGTTGTCCTGGCGCGCATTTGGATAGTGTAGACATGGTCGATTGGCCTATCGTAATGGGTAGCAGTGACAAAGCTTCGTCACCGGAGAAACCGTAATGCAATTTGAAACCGTACGATTGATCTTGGGCGATCAACTTAACAGTGAGCACTCTTGGTTTCAGCAACCGGATGAGCAAGTGCTTTACCTGATTGCGGAGCTCAAGCAAGAGAATACTTACGTCACGCATCATATTCAGAAAGTGTGTGCGTTCTTTTCTGCAATGGAACAGTTTGCAAAAGAGCGTCAGAGTGAAGGTCACCAAGTTCTGCACCTCACATTGGATGACACACAATCCTTCGACGATCTTGAGCAAGTCTTGCAACACTACGCGAGGGAAGTTGGTGCAAGTAAGTTTGAATATCAACGCCCGGATGAATACCGTCTGCTAGAGCAGTTAGCCAAATTAAAGCTTGATGGGGTCGTGACGCGTTGTGTCGATTCGGAGCACTTTTTGTTACCGTTTGAGGAAATAGAATCGCAGTTTCCTCAAGGCAAACACATCATGATGGAGCACTTTTACCGCCGTATGCGCAAGCGCTTCGACATCTTGATGCAAGACGGAAAGCCTATCGGCGGAAAATGGAATTACGATGCCAATAATCGTAACAAGCTCAAAGCCAAAGACATTGAACAACTTCCACAACCTTTGATGTTCAGTACCGACGTCCACGGCATTATTGAGCGGCTGGCACGACATGACATCAAAACCATCGGAAATCTCGAAGGGGACTTGTTGTGGCCGATTAATCGCGCGCAAAGCCTCTCTTTACTCGCGCATTTCTGCCAAGTCTGTCTGCCGTTATTCGGACGTTTTCAAGATGCCATGACAGGCCAGCACGACGCTAAGTGGAGCTTGTATCACAGCCGAATTTCATTCTCGCTTAACAGCAAATTACTGCACCCGAGAGAAGTCATTGATGCTTCACTCAAGGCATTTCATTCCAACGCGGACATCGACATTTCTCAAGTTGAAGGGTTTATTCGCCAAATCTTAGGATGGCGAGAGTACATTCGAGGGGTCTATTGGGCGAACAAGCCTCATTACCCGAAAAACAACGAATTGGGCGCAGAAAGAAAGCTGCCAGATTTCTTCTGGAATGGTGAAACTAAAATGGCTTGTATGCGCAATGCGATTGGGCAGTCCCTCGATTACGCCTACGCACACCACATCCAACGATTGATGGTCACTGGTAACTTTTGCTTGCTAACCGAGATCGACCCAGATCAAGTGGATGAGTGGTATCTCGGTATCTATGTTGATGCGATTGAATGGGTCGAAATGCCGAACACACGTGGCATGGCATTGTTTGCGGATGGCGGCATTGTTGGCACCAAACCTTACGCGGCGAGTGGTTCTTACATCAACAAAATGAGCGACTACTGTAAGGGTTGCCATTACGACAATAAGGCGAGGAGTGGGGAAGGATCGTGTCCGTTTAACAGCCTTTATTGGCGCTTTATGAACAAACACGACAAGCGCCTCGCAGCCAATCCACGAATCGGGATGATTTTCCGCTCTTGGGACAACATGGAAGAACAACAACGCCAAGCGATTCTTGATACCGCAGAGCACTACATAGAAAACGTGGAGAACTTGTGATGGAAATACTCATCGTCGGTGGCAATGGTGGAATTGGTTTGGCGATGGTGAGAGAAGCCGCAGCTCGGTTTCCTCAAGCTCGCGTGCATGCCACTTATCGTAAGCAGCAACCAGATTGGCAACACCCAAATGTCGTTTGGCATCAAGTGGATGTATCGCAAGACGAGCAGGTAAAAGCGTTCAGTGAGCAGATTGAACACGTCGATTGGTTGGTGAACTGTGTTGGTATGTTGCACACCCAAGAGAAAGGTCCTGAGAAGAATCTTAGCTCGCTCGACGCAGACTTCTTTCAGCAAACCATCACGGTTAATACTTTGCCAAGTTTGCTGTTGGCGAAATACTTCACGCCCAAGCTAAAGCGCAGTACTGCACCCAAGTTTGCGACCATTTCGGCCAAAGTTGGCAGCATTAGCGATAATCAGTTAGGTGGTTGGTACAGCTATCGAGCATCGAAAGCCGCATTAAACATGTTCCTAAAAACCATGTCGATCGAATGGCAAAGAGTGGTCAAACATGGCACGGTGCTTTCACTTCACCCTGGCACCACAGATACCGCTTTGTCGGCACCTTTTCAAACCAATGTCCCAGAGGGAAAGTTGTTCACGCCAGAGCGAGTTGCTAAGGATTTATTAGGCTTGATAGAAAAAGCAACCCCGCAAGATAGCGGGGCGTTTTGGGCTTATGATGGGACGTTATTACCTTGGTAAGAGAACGCGTACAAACGTTAATACAAATGAAATAACATACTCCAGATAGGGTCGGAGTGACCTACGTTTTCGTTGATTTATTTCTTCGGCAACGCTCAGAACAATAAACGATTTCCTCCCAATTTCGCGCCCACTTCTTTCTCCAAGAAAATGGGCGCTGACAGACCGGACAGACTTTCATGGGAAGGTTGGATTTAAAACCTTTCATCGCGCTGAATGTTCACTCCTAATTTGGTTAAAACTACTTATCAAATAGGTACAGGTAATCGCCGTAGCCTAAACTCGCCATCTTGTTCACAGGTACAAATTTCATCGCAGCAGAGTTCATGCAATAGCGTAATCCCGTCGGCTTCGGACCATCTTTAAACACATGACCTAGGTGTGAATCACCAAACTTACTGCGGATCTCCGTTCTAGGGTAGAGTAGTTTATAATCGGTTTTCTCCACGATGTAACCCGGGTTAATTGGTCGAGTAAAGCTTGGCCAACCTGTGCCAGATTTGTATTTATCAGTAGAAGAAAATAGCGGTTCACCGGTCACAATATCCACATAAATTCCCGCTTCTTTGTTGTCCCAGTATTCATTATCAAACGGACGCTCCGTGCCTTCTTCTTGCGTCACGTAATACTGTAGCTCTGTTAAGTTTGATTTGATTTCAGACTGAGCAGGCTTACTGTACACTTTCACTTTCGAAAGCAGCTTTTTTTCTTCAATCAACTGTCGAAGTGTTTTAGGGCTTTCTTTTCGATCTTCACCAAATACTTCGTCGAGATATTTATCGCGACCTGATGCGTAGCGGTAGTATTTGTACTTCAGGCTACTCTTCTTGTAGTAATCCTGATGATACGACTCCGCAGGGTAAAACTTTTCAAACTCGATCAGCTCTGTTTTCAACGGTTTTGGATAGATCATCGCCTTGTCGATTTCCATCATAAACTGCTTAGCAATCTGCTTTTGCTCCGCATTATGATAGAAGATCGCCGGACGGTATTGAGGACCACGGTCAACAAATGAACCTTTATCGTCGGTAGGGTCGATATGACGGAAGAAGTAATCCAGCACTTGTTCGTAGTTCACAACAGCAGGATCGTACTTCACCTCAATCACTTCAATATGACCAGATTTACCAGAAGAGACTTGGCGGTAAGTCGGGTTTTCAATATGACCACCTGAATAACCTGATACAACATCGATTACGCCGGGCAGTTGCTCTAAATCCGATTCTGTACACCAGAAACAACCGCCAGCTAGCGTTGCGATTCTTGTATTCTCTGAAGCCTTCAGCTTATCCATCGTATCGGCGGTACCTGTTTTACTCAATAGTAGAAACAAGACTGGAAGTGCGAAGGAGAAACCGGCCAATAACTTAGACATATTCTTCATAGCTACCTCATCGTTATTTTTGTAGAAAGTGTTACTTAAATAAAAAGTGTTACGTATAGAGAAAGGTAACCGAGCGAAAAAATTACAGTAATGTTGAAAATTCCGTTGCCCTTTTATGCGATAGAGCTAAAGTATCGACAAGAAACACACCGCTAGTAAGGGCAACGATGCCTTGAATAAGCGATGCTAAATGAGGTAAATCATGCAAGCTGAAGTTAAATGGATAGAAGATTTTAAATTCCTTGGGCAATCTCAGTCGGGCCACTCCGTAGTGATGGATGGCAATGGTGGTGCAACCGCACCAAGCCCAATGGAAATGGTACTAATGGCTGCTGGTGGCTGTAGCTCTGTCGATGTTGTTGATGGTTTGAAAACAGCAGGCCAAAAGGTTTCGTCAGTTAATGCCAAGCTAACCACAGAGCGTCGTGAAACCGCACCGCGTATCTTTACGCAAGTGAATATCCACTTTGAAGTGTCAGGTGACGAGCTTGACCCAGCAGTCGTAGCAAAAGTGGCGGCTGACTCGCTAGAAAAATACTGCTCGGTTTGCTTAATGCTAGGTGAAGGTGTTGAGATGACCCACAGCTGGGAAATTGTGTAAGCCGACAGACTCCACAAAATATAAAAACAGGAAAGAGAAAAGTCCGGGCTTTTCTCTTTTTTTATTTCGCAATTCACGTACCTTGTGAAGAATCTGAAAGCAGTAATTGCAGGTTGTAGGAGTCTTCCAGTGACAGAACTAGAAAAAATGATGTCTGGCCAGGTCTTTGATGGCATGGACAAAGAAATTGACGCCATTAGAAGCCATGCTCTTCAAGCACTTAGAGCACTTAATAATAACACCGACGAAAGTCAGCGCGACGAATTGCAAAAGCAGCTATTTGGCAAGGTAGGCCGTTGTATTGTCCAGTCCCCTTTTCATTGTGAATTTGGTAAGACCATCGAAATAGGTGAAGAAACCTTTATCAACATGAACGTGGTCATGCTCGATGGTGCCAAAATTACCATCGGGAACCACGTGCTCATTGGACCGAGCGTGCAATTCTATACCGCTTCTCATTCTGTTGATTACCGCAGTCGCCGACGTTGGGAAACGTTTTGTAAACCCATCACGATTGAAGATGATGTGTGGATTGGCGGAAATTCCGTCATTAACCAAGGTGTGACGATTGGTGCTCGTTCGGTTATTGCGGCGAACTCGGTAGTCAACCATGATGTGCCGCCAGATTGTCTATACGGAGGCACGCCAGCTAAATTGATTCGTCGTCTCAACGAAGAAGAATTATTGTAAGAGAGCAAGCGTCGTTGTGACAATTATATAGCTTTCGAGAAGAATATAGCTTATCCGAGTTACATTAAGCCCAAATAAGCTATTTCTACATTATTCAACTTCAAAGTTTCAACTTGAACTTGAAAAACAATAAGGTATTAAGGGTTTAAACTATCTACTAATGCGAGTATTCCAGCTGAAGAGAATACGACTATCAGCATAGAGGAGTTTATAATAATTATTCCTATTAATAGAATTGATAGTGAGCGGTACCATCTAGGCACTTCTTTGGAGATATCGGGTAACTTTCGTTTTTTACCTGAGCTAGGTTGGACGATTAAACGAACAAACATCAATGTTCGGAAAAATGCGTAAGGCCATCCCGTAAATAGAGCTAGTTCGAAAGTGTTAAAATAAGGTTCTGTAAAGTAACTATTGACAACTTTTTTTGGCATTAAAATATGCATGATACCTATAAATAATGTCTGGAGAAAAATAATCAATATTCCAGAAAACATTAAGTATCCAATAATATTCCAAACTAATTGCATATGGCACCCAAGTTTGTCTTTGAAACTAAGTCAGGCTGAGAGCCTAAGTTGTTGTATGTAAGCACAGCTGCTTTACCGGAGGCGTACCCAATAGCGGTAGTACCGGCAGCGAGTACAATGGCAGTCCCCCAGTCAATAGGGTTTGATACTAAAAATAGACCGACTAACGCGCTGGTACCCATTCCTACAGCTGTGCTAGTTATTGACTCAACAAAAATTTCATTCTTCTCATGTTGGTCTTGTGTATTCGCAATCTGAATGCAGGAAGCCGTTAGACCAACACATACTAAAACATGTCCGCCAACTTTAGATGCTTGAGCTATTTTATTCAGTTTTTCGGCTTGTTTAACTATATGAGCATTCGCAGGTAATCCTCCACTTCGAGCTATGCGAATAGACTCGTAAGCTTTTTATTATCAAGTGATAAATTTAGCCTTTCATATGGAGCACCATACATGTTTAATATAATTGATGATAAGTTATCATGAGTTTTTATTTTATACTCAAATAATCCCGACACAGAGCACCTCTAGCTAATAATTTGTTTGTGCAGATACTAACAAAAAACTATATTTAAAAAGGTTTATTTTTTGCATTCTAGACTTTCATTTTAAAAAGTTACAAATTAGCTGATGTATTTATTATTTGTATGAAATTGTTTATGTGATTTTTTACATTTAAAGTGTGATATTAAACTTGGTTGGATAAGTGAAGGTCATACATGATTTGCTAGTGATAAAAAACCTGCGATAAAAAATACAAGTGCTAACATTGTAGAGTTTATGATAATTACCCATATTATTATGAAGGATAATAGGCGGTACCACCTAGGCCCCTCTTGGGATACATCAGGTAACTTTCGCTTTTCACCTGAGCTAGGTTGAACGATTAAACGAACAAACATCAATGTTCGGAAAAATGCTTAACGCCAACCTCCAAATATAGTTGGTCGTGTATAAAATTGATAAACTTAAATGGCGAGATGTAAGCCTTGCACAACTAACAAAGGTTGGTTAAACAAGGCTAATAGTCGGTTATGGATGAATAACGATTTGTTGCTCCTCAGTCATCACAAGTGTCGCTTTGCTTTGTTCGATAAGTTGGGCAGCATAAGAAGGGGTAACGGCCTGCATATCACCTTTAGATCGAAGAGTTAAAGACTCCCACGCTTGATCTCGATATTTCCCTGCTTGGGTGTATTGAATCAGTACTTTCATAGCTTCACGCTCCGGTGTGGTTGACGTGCTACTTAAGTTAACGATCTTAGGTTGGTTGCGCATCTGTTAAAAATGAAACGTTAGTTTAACTAAATGTACCTTTCCAAATATCGCGCATTGAGCAGAGCAATTTAGAATCCTTTTGATGGAAGGATGAAGAACACTCAATCTTTCGATTCATACTGCGCAATATAATGTTTGAGATATTTGGTTTCCGCACTCTCAAACTCTTCATCGTGCATACGCAGTGCTTGGATACGGTCGAGGCGGAACTGGCGGTAGTCATCGCGCAATTCGCACCAGGCGACCAGCGTCCAGACTTTGCCCCAAAAGAACTGGCCTAACGGTTGGATTTTTCTTTCGGTCACTTGTCCGCTTTCATCTTGGTAATCCAAACTGACCTTAAACTGATGATCAATCGCGTGGCGCAGAAGCTGCCCTCGTTTGGCAGTCTCGGATTGGGTGTGATAATCGGGCACAATCAGCGGACAATCTTCCACTTGTTGTTTGAGCTTATCGGGCAATACCGAAAGTATTTTGGTGGACGCAGAGTGAGACGCTTCGGCGAGTTCGGCATCCGACCAGGCTCGAACCATCCGCATACCCAGTTCAAGCGCCATCATCTCTTTTTCTGAGAACATCAAAGGCGGCAGATGAGAGCCAGCTTGCAATAGGTAGCCAACACCTGCTTCACCTTGAATAGGAACACCAGAACTAAGCAACGACTGAATATCGCGATAAATCGTACGTTCGCTGACTTCCATTCTTTCTGCGAGCTCTTTCGCTGTCACTGCGTAACGCTTTGCGCGCAAAAGCGTCAGTAGCTCAAACAGTCGTTCTGATTTGCTCATGATGTTCCTTATCTAGACCTACTGGTTGTTAGTAGTAGTGTGGCTGATTACTTCTCTAGCTCACTGCACATTTTTAAGTTGTGATGTATAAGCTCGAAGCTTTCGCAGTCAATCATTGATAACAGAGGCTGAAATTCAGCGGCTTGCTTAAGCTGTTTTCCCGCCTGTTTTGCATCGTCCATTGAACGCCAGTAAATGATGTCTGTCCACACATCGTCCGTCGCTTCGTGACTGAGTGAGCGATACAAAAAGCCCGGCAGATTCTTCACAAACGTTTGTGACTGTTTGGCAGCGGCGATCACGTCTTGCTCTGTTGTGCCTGCGGTTAGACGAAATTGCACAGTTTCGATAACGGTTTCCATATTGTGATTCCTTATTGGTTTTGGCGGATTGCCTGTTGAGTTCCAAATAAGGTTACGCGGATGGAATGTCAGAACATGTCAGTAGTGAAATCTCACTCACTTATCATCAATATGGTTATTTTTCTGGGCTGTTGTAACGATCCCAGTAAGGTAAATCTGTGCCGAGTTTTTCGCTGATAAAATCGATAAAGGCTCTTACTTTCAACGGCATGTGCTTGCGCTCAGGAAAAACCGCATAAATGGCGTGTTCTGGTAGAGAGTACTCTTCCATCACCGGTTTTAGATTTCCTGCGGCAAAGTCTCTTCCTGCAATAAATGTTGGCAGTTGCGCAATGCCCGAACCTCTTAACAGCAACTGGCGAATGGCTTCGCTGTTATTGACGATAAAGTTTCCTTTTGGAAGTACCTTGTATTCGCTGCCGTTGTTGATGAACATCCATTCGACGCCGCCACGGAAATAGGAGTAGCGCAGGCAGTTGTGACCGACTAAATCACTTGGTTTTTGTGGTGTTCCAAACTCCGCTAAGTAATCTGGTGAGGCACAAAGCACACTTTTACAAGGGGCGAGACGTTTTGCGATTAGATTGGAAGAGGTGAGTTCACCAATACGGATCCCCAAATCAAAACCGTCTTTAACCAAATCGACCATTTTGTCTTCGAGGCTTAAATCCACTTCAATTTTCGGGTAACGAGCGAGAAACTCGCTGATCAAAGGCGCGATATGCAGTACACCGAAAGACATCGGCACGGTAATTTTGAGCCGACCTTGTGGAGAGCCTTGCAGTTCCGATACCGCGTCTACGCCTTGCTGGGCCAGATTGAGCGCTTGAGAAGCGTACTCAAAATAGCGTTCTCCCGCTTCGGTCAGGCTCAGCTTACGCGTGGTTCGGTTAAGGAGACGAATGCCCAAATCGTCTTCTAGTTGGTTGATGCGTTTGCTGATCGCCGATTTCGTCAGATTCAGCTGTTTGGCCGCAAGGGAAAAGCTGCCGCATTCGACAACAGCAACAAAAACGGGCAGGGAGGCAATCGCGTTCACATCAATCTCCTATTATCGTGAAGCATTTATTGTTGAGCACAAGGATACAATTAATTTCCAATTATAGAGATTATCTTCAAGAAGAAAACAATCTAGACTATGCACCAGTATTACGACCTTGATTTTGGGAAGAAGAAAATGAAGTACGATTGGATCCTGTTTGACGCTGACGAAACCTTATTCCACTTTGATGCTTTCAAAGGTTTGCAGCTTATGTTTTCTCGCAAAGGCGTAGATTTTACTGAACAAGATTTTGCTCATTACCAAACCGTAAACAAACCGCTTTGGGTGGATTACCAAGACGGCAAAGTAACGGCAGATGAGCTAAAACATAAGCGTTTTACCGAGTGGGCTGAGAAGTTGAATACCACAACAGCAGATCTCAACAGCGCATTTTTAGAAGCAATGGCCGATATTTGCAGCTTGTTGCCAGGTGCAAAAGAGCTGATGGAAGCGCTGCAAGGCAAAGCTAAAATGGGCATTATCACCAACGGTTTTACAGAGTTGCAAGCGATCCGCCTTGAGCGCACAGGGATGACTGAGTACTTCGATAAAGTGGTGATCTCTGAACAAGTGGGCGTAGCAAAACCGGACTTAGGTATTTTTGAATACGCGATGCAGCAAATGGGCAATCCCTGCAAAACGCGCGTACTGATGGTGGGTGACAACCTGCATTCCGATATTCTGGGTGGTAATAATTTTGGTATTGAAACTTGCTGGTTAAATACCACAGGCGCAAGCGTTGATGAGCGTATCGCACCAAATTACACCGTTGAGTCTTTGAGTGAACTAAAGAACATTTTGGTGGCGTAACCGAATCGGGTATTATTCCACAGTAACCCTCAGAAAAATCAAGGAATAACCATGTCAGACATCAAACAGCTAGACAGCAAAGTCGTTTACCAGAATAAGTGGATGACGGTGCGTGAGGACAAAATTTTACGTCCGAGCGGCGCAGAGGGCATCTATGGTGTGGTCGACAAACCTGATTGTGCTGCGATTCTGGCTATCGATAACGGGATGATTCACTTGGTTCAGCAGTACCGTTACACCGTAGGTCAACGTTGTTGGGAGATCCCACAAGGGGCGTGGGAATCAAACCCAAATGCGGATCATCTTGAGCTTGCCAAAGGCGAGCTGCGTGAAGAAACGGGCATGCAGGCGAGCGCCATGGCGTATGTCGGCGCGCAGTTTATCGCATACGGCTTTTTGAATCAGACATGTCACGTCTATTTCGCCACTGATTTAACGGACGTGGGCAATCAACTCGACAGTGAAGAAGAGGATTTGATCGCTCGTGCTTTTTCGGTTGAGGAGTTCGAACAGATGATGATCGACGGTACGATCAAAGATTGTGTCACCATCGCTGCTTATGGTTTGGCGAAGCTGAAGAAATTCATTTAGTTATTCATTACGATTTTTTAATGAAAACAGCGGCCTAGTGCCGCTGTTTTTAGTTTGGGTGAGCTCGTTGAGCCATCGCTTACTCGTCGATTTTCTTACCTAAGATTTCCACTTGCGCTTTTTTGGTCACCCCCGCGACTTGCAGCGCTGTGCTGCCAACCGATTCATAGTTCAACTCGATCTTGTCTAATTTCGCGTTATCTTTTGTTGGTAGGCTTAAGCTTCTTGATGACATGCCTTTAGTCAGAACCCCTAAACTGTCGAACGTCTTTTCCTGACCATCTTTCATGATTACTTTAACGCTTTTCAGATCGACCGTACCTTGCGTACATTTGATTTTTATGTGGCTGAAACGAGCGTTAGCAAATGGTGACAGTGGATTGACTGTGTCGGTTTCCGATTTAAAACTGACGGTCTTATCTGCAATCTTATCCCAATCGTTGTCTCCTGCAACCGATTGGAAAGAGGCTACAGCCGCTAAAAGACAGAGTGCGATGGTGTTGAACAGTTTCATAGCTTTTCCTTACCTTAGGTTTAGATATTCTGTTTAATCAGTTCGATGACGTGTGTGACTTCGTCTTGAGTTAAAGCCCCTTCTTTCACGAATAAAATTTCGCCTTGTTTATTTTGTACGATAATCGCAGAACTTTCTTGCTGTCCTCTGCCGACGATTTAACAAATGTACCGGTTCCCCAAATGGCGTCTTCTTGGTTGATCACGGTTGTGGTCTGATACTGATCTTCAGGAAAGTGAGCGGCAGTGATTGCTGACATCAGCGGCGCGTTCATCTCTTTGGCTTTACTACGACCTGCAATGGCTTGTATCACACGGACTTTGCCTAACATCAGCTGAGTTGCCCAAGGTTGATAAGCCACATCGTCTCCTTGCAGCGTCATTTCGCCATAGGTATCAATGCTGACGGAAGGGGTGGTTTGACCGACAAAAAGGTTATGAGAGAAGGCGAATGTCGGGGCGAGTGCGAGTAAGAGTGACAGAACAGATGGAGTTTTCATTGGGGTTCCTGTAACGAAGTGAGGTTAGAGCGAATCAAAATAAGGGGCAAATACGATGCCCCTTATCGGATTTGGCGATTAGTTAGAAAGTACAACGCGCGCATTTAACGGTTGCAGCGGACGATTGTTTTGTCCCATGACTTCCATCAGTTTCGCGGCTTGATCTTTGGATAAGGTTTGAGTGTCTTTAAGCACAAACCAGCGCACACCTTCTGAACATGGTGGTGTGGTTAAAGAGCCGTTAAATCGATAGTAGTTTGCAGTTTTTGGCAGTAAGTCGTTAATCTCAAACGTATCTTTAAAGAAAGTGGTTTGATTCTCTTGTGGGATTGCGTTGATCAGTTTAGACAGTGCTGCGTTTTGATCGCCAGCATCAAACATCACCGAAATTACCGCCAACTCGCCATCTGCGTTGGCGTGCACAAAGTGCGCTTCAAGTGGATATTGGCGGCCTTTGATTTGGTTTTCTGAAGGTGTGTGGAAATGGAACTGTTGCAGCTCGAACGTCTCGCCATCGATGGTGAAGCTGTTACGTCCGTTCACTTGCGCTTGCAGCGTATGACCATTGTTGGTTAAACCAATGACCTGACCAGTGTACGAAAGGTTCAGTGCTTCCAGTTTTGCATCGGCTGGGTTGTCGATGTTGATTGGGCTTTGGTTTTTCGTGGTTGCGCAGTCTTTGGCGATTTCTCCCCAGTGCTCTGGCCCGTGTTTGTCATTGCCATAGCCCCATTCTGAAGCCTGAGCCGCGCCTAGAGTGAGAAGTGAGAGTGAAAAAGCAAGTAGTGTTTTGTTCATAATAATGTCTCTGTTCGGTCGCTTTGATAAGCGTTGTTACAAGGCAATGACCTAGAGGTTTGATCACTGCCTGACAAATTAGAAACGGTGGCTGAGTTGGGCACCAATTAGGAACGCATTTGAATGGGTCACGCCCGTTACCATCGGTGCAGGAACACCTTCATACGCGTACTCTTCTACGTTGACATCTTCACCAATCAAGTACGTCATGCCGATGTCAACCGTGGTATCTGATGACCATTGGTAAGAGGCACCCGCAGATAACCAGTGACGGTTCGAATCTGGGATAGAAAGCGAAGTCAGCTCATCGACAGGTGTTTTGTCGAACATGTAACCCGTGCGAAGTGTCCAACGTTCATTGGCGTACCAAGTCGCACCGATGGAGTAGTGCGCGGAGTCTTGCCACTGAAAATCTTTTAGCAACTGATCATCAGCTTTCAAGCTGTCAAATGCTGACCAACCAATCCACTGCACAGAATAGTGCAGGGCAAATTTAGGTAAGACGCGGTGATAACCGGAAAACTCCGCAATATCCGGTAGCGGCATAGCAAGTGAGTCGTACGATTCGCCAGCAAAGTGGATGTCACCCTTGGCATCGATATTAGGGCTGTGCTTGTAGCTCAAACCCAAGCGATGACGTTCGTTAAACTCGTACATCATGCCAATGTTCGCGCCAAGCCCAATGCCGCCAGCTTCCACATCAAGTGCGTTGCCTTTTAAGGCTCCGCAACGTTGTTCTAGTTCGTTTCCCAGTATGTTCCCACCAACGCAAACACCCACGTCCATATCGCGGTACAGTTCACCAGAGCCGTAAATCACATCAATACCACCACCGATACTAAAACGGTCGTTCACCTTGTATGCCAAGCTTGCGCCAAGGTTGACACTCGCTACGCTGGTGACACCGCCAAAAACAGGTGCGCCATAGTTTGGTTTAAACTCCATGTCGGTTCCGAAGTTGGAGTATGCCGATAAGCCAAGATACCAGTCGTCGTTGATAGGGTGAATAAAGTAAAAATTGGGTACAACGGCTGGTTGACCAACGCCATCGACGTCATCAATGTCGGTCACGGTTTGAGAGAAGGACGGGGTAATTTCAACTTGAGG
The DNA here is from genome assembly GCF_033340395.1 of Vibrio sp. 1159. Lineage (NCBI taxonomy): Bacteria > Pseudomonadati > Pseudomonadota > Gammaproteobacteria > Vibrionales > Vibrionaceae > Vibrio > Vibrio sp. 1159. Next base: position 85,688 of record NZ_JAWOWL010000025.1, read on the forward strand.
GGACGGAGGAAAACCGCCCATACCAACATTGACATCCGCATTAATGTTAGCTCGATGATATTGCGCATTTTTAACGGTAACGTCAGGTTTGACGTAAGTGACACCGAACGATAAGGCATTTTGTTTAAACAGCGTCATCGCTGCGGCGTTACGGCTGACTACAGACGCATTATCACCAATGACGGCATCACCAGCAAAAGGCTTTGTTGCTTAAATCGATGGAACTAAATCAAGAAGCTACGATCTGATCGGCTACACCCATTAATCGTCGTAGCC